>JAGRDU010000185.1:0-1769 GCA_020446905.1 Paracoccaceae bacterium
CTGCCTCTCCGATCACGCCTCGTTTGCGGGTCATTATGTCCGCTTGATGCGGATCTTGGTCGCCCGGATTTTGGGAAGAATGCGCCAGCTTAGGTTTTTTTGCAAGAATCAAGGTGTTGCGCCTGCCAGCTTATGTGGGTAACCGGCAACACTTCGGAATCTGTAGCGGAATGCAAAGGCGCCGGCCACTAGATGAAGTGGCCGGCGCGTCAGCAATGGGCCGTGCGGCGGCGCCGCAACGGATCAGTTCGTGCAGGGGATCACGGTCTCCACGATCTCGCCGCCCTTGTTCGTACGGATCGTGCAGACCTTTTCCGCCTCGGCGACCGGGGCCGGTGCGGCCTCCTGGATGCCAAGAAGCGCGTTGCGGTCGATCTCGACGGCGCCGATCTGCTCCTGGTCGTTCGTGCCGACCAGCGACAGAGTCAGCGCGCCGGTCTGTTGCGCGAGCGCCAGCGCGGCGACCTGCTGCGGCGTCCCCTCGATCGTCACGGTGCGCGCGATCATGGTTTCCTCGCTGCGGTCGGCATCGGCGCTCTGGTTGATGGCGATCAGGCGCACCGCGCTGTCGATCAACTTGGCCACTTCCTGACCGTTAACGGAACCCGACCAATAGACGTCCACCCGGTCGCCCGGCCGCAGGAAGCCCGACACACCGGAGGTCACGTCGACGTTGATGGCAAAGGCGCGCTTGCCGGCAGAGAGGTTGGCGTTGATGCCGGCATCGACGCCAGGTTCGGTCACCTTCGCGCCAAGGATCGGCTCGAAGGGTTCATAGCTTCTCAGCGCGGCGCGGGGGCGGGTCTCGCCCTCCCAGAACGCCGGCACGATCGCCTTGTCGCCACCCTGCGGCGCGACGACGGCGTTGAAGGTCCCGGCGGGAACCTTTCCGGCCTCGACCCGCACGATCTCGAGATCGGCGCGGGTGAATCGGTCACCGTATTTGAGCGGCTTGTTCGCCACCACGATGTCCACGAGCTTCGGCGCGCGGGCGGCCTCGGCGGCCAGCCTGTCGCGCTCCGATTGTGCCTGGGCAATGAAATCCTGCGCCATATAAACGGCGAACCCTGCCAGCGCGACCCCCAGCACCAGAACCAAACCAAATACAAGACGCATCGTCTTTCCCTTTCGTCGTTCGCACCCGAGAGGCCGGTCCTTGCCAAGGCCCTGGGGCGCCCCACATCGCCGAGTATATCACGTCCGAATGCGGCGAAATGGTGGTCAAACGGCGCCGGCCACGAGGAATTTACCGTCTTCGGAAACAAACCGCCCGGCGGAGACGACAAGGGCGCCCGTGAAGGCGCCCGATGTCTGCGTGCGGAGAGGACCTGCCCCGTGCAGTGCTTCGTCTCAGAATGTCGTCTGGATCGACGCGCTGTTCAGGTGATCTTCGACCTTCTGACCGACGCTGCTCATGTTGCCTTTGAGACCTGCCATCGCAATCGCGACCAGAGAGCAGACGGCAGCGGTCAGGACCACCCAGTCCACCGTAACGGCGCCGTCGTCATTTGCTTCGAAGTTCCTAACAATCTTAACCAGCTTCATCTCATACTCCGTCTTCTCTGTGAGACATCGCACTGCGGTGTCCGTCCTCAGCTCCTGAATGCCATTACACGGGCGCAAAGGGGCGGGATTGAGGCGTGAGGCGTACATTTTCGCGCTTTCTCGCGTGATGCGGAAACGATCAGTTGGGCCCGCGCGACGTTCCCGTGCCGCGTCCGCCCAAACGAAAACCGCGCCCCCCGGGGCGCGGCATCGGTAGTCCTCGT
>JAGRDU010000185.1:1962-11568 GCA_020446905.1 Paracoccaceae bacterium
CGCAAGCTTGAACAGTTTCATTTGTACACTCCGTAGGTTCGCTTTTGCTCCATCCGCGAACCGACTGACCAACCGGTCACCCCTTCTCCGTCGCGGCATGGGTATGTTTTGCCCCCGAATCGTGACCCAACTTGGGCATGGCTCGTGCATTTCCATGTAAAATGCCGTGGGGTTGGAAACTTTCCGGAACACTTGTTTCCGGCGCCGGTGGCAATGGTCCTGCCGGACCTGTGCCGCTTTCCTTCCGAAGGCCGCCGCATGGACGGGCGCTGTCCTTTACAGAAGGAGCCTGGCGGAACGGCCGGAGCTCCATGTGGGGCCGGGAACGCCCGACGGGAAGTCTGGTGCACCGCCCGGCGCGCGCATCCTGTGCTTTCGCAAACGAAAACCGCGCCCCGGGGGGCGCGGCATCGGTAGTCCTCGTCCGATCCAGGATCAGAAGGTCGAGTTGATCGACTGGCTGGACAGGTAGTTGTTGATCTTCGTGGTGAGCGAGCCGGTGCCCTTTTTCACCGCGGCCAGAGCCGCAACGCCGAGGCCGACGACAGCGGCGGTCAGCACGACCCAGTCAACCGTGACCGCGCCGTCTTCTTCGTTGTTGAATTTCTTCGCAAGCTTGAACAGTTTCATTTGTCTCTCCGATAACGCCGTTTGCACCATCCGCTCGGCAAGTCGCGGGAGGCATCGCCGATACCCGTCTCCCTTGCGGCATGGGAGCATTTGGCCCCCCAAACGTGGCAGGAGTTGGGCGTTCATCGTACATTTTGAAGTTGCCGAAAATTTCTTTTGGATTCCACTAATACATTGATTTCAAATTATAAAAAGTCAGGCCGCAGGTGCAGGAGTCACTGCCGTCCTGTTGCGAAAAGGCCCGCCCGCCCCGAAACTGGCCCGCCTGTCTGTGGAAAAGCTGGCCCGGCCGGGTGATTTCTGAGACAAGGGGGCAACGAACAAAGAAGAGCAGTCGGTCGAGGCGCGATGCTTCACGCAAGACGAGCAGGGATCATCTGCGGCGCCGTTCTGGCGTGCACGGCGACGCTTGCCTTCGCCGAAGCGAAATCCGTCTCCCCCTATCCCGACTTCACCTTCAAGCGCATCAGCGCGCCGACCGGGCTGCCGGGAACGGGTGGCGCCAAGCGCATCACGGTCCAGATCGACCCCGAGGAACAGGCCGAAAGGCTGGCCGCGCGCCCGCCGATGCCGGACAATCCGATCCCGAGGGGCGGCGTCGACCCCGATGTCGCGAGGGAACGCGCAGCGGACCTGCCCCAGCCGAGCGAGTTCGACTGGTACTGGGATCAGGTGTCCCCCGCACTCGACGCGGGCGCGGGGCGCTTCTCGCTTGCCCTTGCGGCGCTCACCAAGGGGCCGCAGGGTCAGGCCGTCGCCGCGCCGCGCCTGCAGCACCTGCAGGACATCGCCGCGACGCATGGGCAGGAAATCCTCAAGGCGACGATCGGAACCCAGGTCTCGCCGGCGCTTGTGCTCGCGGTCATCGGCATCGAAAGCGGCGGGCGCGCCTCGGCGGTCTCTTCGGCCGGCGCCGTCGGCCTCATGCAACTGATCCCCGCGACGGCGGACCGCTTCGGCGTCGACGACAGCGCTGACCCCACCCAGAACATCAAGGGCGGCGTCGCCTATCTTGACTGGCTGATGAAGGAATTCGGCGGCGATCCGGTGCTGGTGTTGGCCGCCTACAACGCGGGCGAGAACGCCGTGAAGAACAACGCAGGCGTGCCGCCCTTCGCCGAGACGCGCGCCTATGTGCCGAAGGTGCTGGCGGCCTGGGCGCTGGCCCGCGGCCTCTGCGTGACTCCGCCCGAACTGGTGAGCGACGGCTGTGTCTTTGCCGTCCAAGGATGAGATTGCCCCCATGTCCGACGTAAAGCCGCTGGTCCTCGACGCGGACGGCACCTTCCTGAAGACCGACATGCTGCTTGAAACTTTCTGGGCGGGCCTTGGTCAGGACCCGATCGCGACCCTGCGCGCGGCGGTGACGCTGTTCCGCCGGCCCGAGCGTCTGAAGGCGACTCTGGCCGACATCGCGACGATCCGGACCGACCTGTTGCCGGTGAACCCCGACGTGGCCGATCTTGCACTGAAAAGCCGCATGGCGGGGCGCGAGGTGATCCTCGCCTCGGCCTCGGACCGCAGCCTCGTGGAGCGTCTGGCCGCCGATTACGGCCTCTCGGAGCGGGTCTTCGCCTCGGACGAGACGCAGAACCTCAAGGGCAGCGCCAAGGCCGCCGCGCTGGTCGATGCCTTCGGGGAGCGCGGGTTCGATTATGCGGGCGACGCCGCCGTGGACATGGCGGTCTGGGAACATGCCGAAAATGCCATCGTCGTCGGCAACCTTCCCCGGGCGCGCGAGCTGGCCGCGAAGGGCCGGAATGTCGTCGAGCTTTCGGGGGGCTGGAGTTGGAAGAAGCTTCTCAAGGCGATGCGGCCGCATCAATGGGTGAAGAACGTCCTTCTTCTGCTTGCGATGATCGCCGCGCACCGCTTCGATCTTGAAACGCTGGTGCCGATCCTCTGGGGGATCGCGTCGTTTTCCTTCGCGGCCTCCTCGATCTACATCGTCAACGACCTTCTCGACCTCGAGGCGGACCGGCTTCATCCGACGAAATGCCGCCGGCCCTTCGCCAGCGGCGATGTGCCGATCACCGTCGGCATGGCGACCTTCGTGGTACTGATGCTGCTGTCACTCGGCATCGCGGCCGCCCTGAATGCCCAGTTTCTCGGGATCGTTGTGCTCTACATGGTCACTTCGCTCGCCTATTCGCTGAAGCTCAAGCGGATGCGCTGGATCGACATCTCCGCGCTCGCGGCGCTCTACACCATCCGCGTGGTGGCCGGCGCGGTGGCGGGGCAGGTCGATGTCTCGGTCTACATGCTCATCTTCATCTTCCCGATCTTCATCACGCTTGGCTGCGTGAAACGGCTGACCGAGCTGACGCTCGCCACCTCGGACGAACGCCTGCCGGGGCGCGGCTACGGGCGGCCGGACCGCGAAGACCTTCTGAACGTCGCAATGCTGGGCACCTTCTGGGCGCTCGTGATCTTCTTCCTCTATTCGATCAGCGAGCAGGGCGAGGCGCTCTATCCAACGACCTGGATCCTGTGGCTGGCGATGATCCCTGTGGCGCTCTGGCTGATCCGCATGGTCATGCTCGGCTGGTACGGCAAGCAGGACTACGACCCGATCGTCTTTGCCATGCGCGACAAGTTCGGCATCGGCCTTCTGATGATCATCCTCAGCCTGATGTTCTGGGCCGCCGGCCTCTGGTCGCAGTGGTTCGGCGGCTGATGCCTCAGCCGCGCTGCTTCAGCCGGTAGACGCCCTCGGGCAGATCGAGCGCGGCCGCAAGCTCGCGCACCTGCGCCATCGAGAGGGTGATCTTGGCCACCTCGTCCTTCTGCGCATCATACTGTTCCAGCGTCACGCATTCCTCGAAAGCCTGGATGGTGACATCCTCTTCCAGATGCGGGCTGCCCTCGTCCACGAGGGTGATGACGGTCGCGTCGAAATCGTGCTCGATGGTAAACATGGTGCCAGCCTAGCGCGCCGGGCGGGCGGCCTCAATGGTCCGCCTGCGGACTTTCGGCCTTCCGCCAAGGCGCATGGCAGGGTAGAAAGGCGCATCGAGCAAGAGAAGCCCCGGAGGGGCCGATGAAACGAACCGCCCTGCTGCTGGCCCTCGCGCTGGCCGGCTGCGTCGAGACCACCGCCCCCTATGCGCCGCCGGCGGCCCCCCTTCCCGATGCCGGTCCTCCTGTGACCCGCGCCGAAGGGGCGTCGAATTTCGCGGCAGTCGCCGCGCGGATGGAGCCGGTGATCGAGCGCGAATGCCTGCGCCTGCGGGCCCAGACCAACTGCGACTTCGCGATCCGTGTCGATCCGCGACCGGACCAGCCCGCCAATGCCTACCAGAGCCTCGGCCCCGGCGGACAGCCCCTCATTACCTTTACCGAGGCGCTGATCGCAGAGGCGCGCAACACCGACGAGCTTGCCTTCGTATTGGGGCACGAGGCGGCGCATCACATCGCCGGCCACATCCCCCGTCAGCGCGAGACTGCGCTGACCGGAGCGCTGATCCTTGGGGTCCTGACGGCGGCGGGCGGCGGCGACGAGACGGCGGTCCGGACCGCGCAGGACATCGGGGGCACCCTCGGCGCGCGCACCTATGCCAAGGACTATGAGCTCGAGGCGGACGCGCTCGGTACGGTTCTGGCCTGGCGCGCGGGATACGACCCCGAACGCGGCGCCGTGTTCTTCACGCGCATCCCCGATCCCGGCAACCGCTTCCTTGGCACCCACCCGCCCAATGCGCAGCGCATCGACACAGTGCGCGCGACCCTCGCGCGGCTCCGCGCCGGCACTTGATCCATGTCAATGCGGATGTGAGCGCAAGCCTCAGACTTGGGGGGCGAACATTGGACGAGGCCCCAGTCATGTGCAGCCCAGAAGCGAACGCCGACAGGCCGGACCTTCCCTACTTCCTGACAGAGGCGGAGACGCGCCGCCACGGCGTCGATATCGGTGACGCCATGCAGACCGGGATCCTGACCGTCGAGGATTTCCGCGCGCTTCTTGCCGCCTGCAGCGCCTGCGACGACGGCAGGGCATTGCGCGGCGCGCCCGGTCATGACCGCCGTGCCGCCGTCTCACCCGACTGGTGTGCCAACCGCGCCGTGCTGGAAGGCCTGCGCGGGGTCGTCTGAACCGGATCGACCGGTTGGCAACCGGCCGGAGCACGCGCTAACCTGCCGCCGGACCTGATGCAGGAGCGGTGGCCTGTGATCCTTGACGAACTGAAACGCCTACGGCGCACGCTCGGCTGGTCGCTGCAGGGTTTCGGCGCGGCCTGGCGGTCCCAGAAATCCCTGCGCCAGTGGACGGCGCTCAATGTTGCGTCCGCCGCGCTCGCCTTCTGGCTGCCGCTCACGGCGGGCGAGCGGGCGCTGATCCTAGCGCTCGGGCTTCTCGTCCTTGCCGCCGAGATCCTGAACACCGCGATCGAGGCAATCGTCGATCTCGTCTCGCCCGAACAGCACCGGCTCGCCGGGCTCGCCAAGGATTGCGGCTCGGCGGGGGTGATGCTGACCGCAATTGCGGGCGGCATGGCCTGGCTGGCGATCCTGCTCGGGTGACCGCCTCAGGCGCGGCGGCCCCAAAGGTCGTAGTCGCCCGCCTCGTCGACGGTGACGGTGACGATGTCGCCCGGCGCCAGCCCCTCGTAACCCTCGTCGATGAAAAGGTTCCCGTCGATCTCCGGCGCATCCGCCTTGGTCCGGCAGGTCGCGCCCTCACCGTCCACGGCATCGACGATCACCTCGATCCGGGTGCCGACCTTCGCGGCCAGCTTCGCCTCGGAAATGGCCTGCGCCTTTTCCATGAAGCGGTGCCAGCGCTCCTCTTTGACCTCGTCCGGCACATGATCCGGCAGGGCGTTCGACCGGGCGCCGGCGACATTCTCGTATTTGAAGCAGCCGACCCGGTCGAGCTGAGCCTCGTCCATCCAGTCGAGGAGCGTGCGGAACTCTGCCTCCGTCTCGCCGGGATAGCCGACGATGAAGGTGGAGCGGAGCGTGATCCCAGGGCAGGCGGCGCGCCAGGCGGCGATCTCGTCCAGCGTTTTCGCGGCCGCGGCGGGCCGGGCCATGCGCTTCAGCGTGTCCGGGTGGGCGTGCTGGAACGGAATGTCGAGATAGGGCAGCACCAGCCCCTCGGCCATCAGCGGAATGAGGTCGCGCACATGCGGGTAGGGGTAGACGTAATGCAGCCGCACCCAGGCGCCGAGGCTGCCGAGATCGCGCGCGAGGTCGGTGATATGGGCGCGGTGGCCGTTCTTCTCGGCGTGTTTGATATCGACGCCGTAGGCCGAGGTATCCTGGCTAATGACCAGCAGTTCCCGCACGCCTGCATCGACAAGCTTCTCCGCCTCGCGCAGCACGGCATGGGCCGGGCGCGAGACGAGACGGCCGCGCATGTCGGGGATGATGCAGAACTTGCAGTGGTGATTGCAGCCCTCGGAAATCTTCAGATAGCTGTAGTGGCGCGGAGTCAGCTTCACCCCCGCCGCCGGCATCAGGTCGATGAACGGATCAGGCGCGGGCGGGACCGCCGCATGAACGGCGTCCAGCACCTGCTCGTATTGATGCGGTCCGGTGACGGCCAGAACCGACGGATGCGCCCCGGTGATGTAGTCCGGCTCGGCCCCGAGGCAACCGGTGACGATGACCCGGCCGTTCTCGGCCAGCGCCTCGCCGATCGCCTCAAGACTTTCGGCCTTGGCGCTGTCGAGAANNCGAGAAAGCCGCAGGTGTTGACGATCACCGCGTCGGCGCCGGCGTAGTCCGGGCTGATCGCATATCCCTCGGCCCTCAGCCGCGTCAGGATGCGCTCGCTGTCCACCAGCGCCTTGGGGCAGCCGAGCGAGACCATGCCGATCTTCGGCTGGCCGGGCCGCGCCTCTCCGTCGAAGAGGGGCTTCGGCGCGAGGTCGGGGCGAAGGTTGGGCGGGTTTTGCGACATGGGCGGGGCATATAGGCCATCCGTCCTGCGAAAGGAAGCGTGACCTCAGTCCTCGTCCGCCCCCGCACCAAGGATCGAGGGCGGCATGTCCGCCCCCGCCGCCCAGGCCTCCAGCACCTCGGCGGCAAGCCCCCGCAGCGCCTTGTCGATCTCAGGATCGGGATCCAGCGCGCCGCCCTCCAGCAAGGCCCTCAGCCGGCGCGGTCGGCGCTGCAGGATCGCGCGTTCCATCACCGGCGGCAACATGCCCGCCTCGGCCGAGGCCACGGCCCAGGCCAGCACCAGCGAGGGGCGCGGGCTCGCGCCTTCTTCGCACCAGACATGCTCGAAAAGCGTCATGATATAGTCGAGAACGCGGTTCTTCGGGTGGCGCCGGTCCGGCTTGAACGGGTTGTGGAACACATCCGTGACCAGTTCGTAGGACGGCCAGTAGCCAAGGTGCCCGTCCTCCCGAAATTCGCGCACCACCTCGTCGATCGCGACGCGGAGCACAGCCTTCGAGACGGCGTTCGAGGTCAGGCAGGAATTGTCTCGGAACGTCGCGACCAGGGGGATGGGCGAGAGCGTGAAGAGGACATGCGCGTCCGGCCGGTGCTTGCGGATCAGGGCATAGATGGCCCGAAGGTTGTCCTTGTTCTCTTCGACCGTCGAGACGCGGAACTTGTGCCGCGCGGGGTCGTAGCTGTCCTTCGGGATCGAGCGCCAGAAGACGTTGCCCGTCGGCTGGTCATACCAGACCTCGGACAGGCCGAACGTCAGGATGAAAAAGTCGGTCTCGTCGAATATCCGCTTCGTCTCGGCCTGCACGGCCGGATCGTAGCCGTATTCCTCGGCCTTGTAGCCGTGCCAGAGCGCACCCTCGAAGGTCCGGTTTTCCCAAGCCCATTCGAACTGCTGGCGGATGACGAAAGAGTTTACCATGCCTTCGCCGCAGGCAACGACATAGGCGGATTTGGCCGCCTCGTCCTTGTTCAGGACCCTGTAGTTGCGGCGCGAGAGCCAGTTGGAGATATTGGCGGCGAAGCAGCTTCCGAAGGCGGTGATCTGCGTGTCGGGCCGGATCATCGGCCGCTCGGGCACCCAGCCCTGCAACACGAAGCGGCTCGCGGCATCGGTGCCGGTCATGCGGGCGACGGTCGGGTTGTAGTTCGTGTGCTCGCCGCGAAACCAGGTCCGGAATTCGGGCGAAGCCTTGGTCGTCGGCTGGAAGAGCAGGGATTTCGTCCCCGCGCGGTTCTTCACGATCGAAGAGGGCTTGCGGGGCTTCGCCGCTGTCTTTCCGGTCATGGCCCCACTCCCTCCCGGGCTACACTCTGCCCGGCGCGGGGGCAGGTTCCGCAACACTACTGCTCCCGGTTTGCGGCAATCCAGAGGCGCCGCACCGGATTTTCACGCCGGACGCCAGCGTCGGCTCAGCGCCGCCGGTCGCGGCGCGAGCTCATCGGCTGGAAGGCAACGCCGACATGGGCCTCGCAATAGGGCTTGCCGGGCTGGGCCGAGAGGCCGCAGAACCAGAAATCCTCGGTCGCAGGGTCTCCGATCGGCCATTTGCAGGTCCGCTCGGTCAGCTCCATCAGCGAGATGCGCCGGGCCTTCTTCTCGACCTCGCGCACGGAGGCGAGCGCCTCGGGGCTGATCTCGCCGGCCGAGGGCTGCGGCGGCAGCGGCTGTCCAGCCGGAATGATCGCCTTGCGCGCGGGCTGCGCCTGCTGCGTGGTGGCGGCTGGTTCGGGACGCGGCGCGGCGGCAGGGGCGGGCTTGGCCTCCACCCGCGGCGGCCTGGCTGGCTTGGCCTCGGGCTTGGGCGCGGCGGCGGCCGGTTCGGGCTTGGCCTTGACCGGCTCGGGCGCGCCGCCGACGCGGTTCGAAAGACCGAGGCGATGCACCTTTCCGATGACCGCATTGCGCGTGACGCCGCCAAGCTCCTTGGCGATCTGGCTCGCCGACTGGCCCTCGGCCCACATCTTCTTCAGCGTCTCGACGCGCTCGTCGGTCCAGGACATCTCGGTTCCTCGGCGTTGGGTCCGTCTGCGCGCGCCAGACCTGGAAGGTCTCGCGGCTTCGGACATCAGGTTCACCCCATTCTAGCGGGGACGCAACGAGATACAAGGAAAGCCGCCTGCCTTCAAGTGCGGCGGCCCGTGACAAGCATCTGGACGCATGCGTGCTTTAGCGCTATGCGAAGCGCCATGAGACACCGGACCGCCCTTCTTGCCCGTCCCCGACGCCGCCGCACCCGCGCCTGACGTCTGTCTCTCTGTGGCCCCGCGCCACACCCCCCGAAATCGTTGACACGGCCCGTCCGCTCGGGCACCCCTTGGCCTTCCCTTACGGAGTTCGCCCATGATCCCGTCGATCCTGCCCACCTATAACCGCGCGCCCCTTGCCTTCGTGAAAGGCGAAGGCGCCTGGCTGATCGCGGAGGACGGGTCGCGATACCTCGACCTCGGGGCCGGGATCGCGGTGAATGCGCTTGGTCATGCCAACCCTGAACTGGTCGCCGCTCTGACCGAACAGGCCGGCAAGGTCTGGCACGTTTCCAACGTCTACCAGATCCCCGAGCAGCAGCGGCTCGCCGACATGCTGGTCGAAAAGACCTTCGCCGATACGGTTTTCTTCACCAATTCGGGCACCGAGACCGCCGAGCTCGCCATCAAGATGGCGCGGAAGTACTGGTACGAAAAGGGCCAGCCCGACCGTATCGAAATCCTGACCTTCGAGGGCGCCTTCCACGGCCGCTCCACCGGCGCCATCGCAGCGGCCGGGTCCGAGAAGATGGTCAAGGGCTACGGGCCGCTCATGCCGGGCTTCCGCCAGCTCCACTGGGGCGACACGGCGGCGCTGAAAGCCGCGGTCTCGGACCAGACCGCCGCCGTGATGGTCGAGCCGATCCAGGGCGAGGGCGGCATCCGTCCCCTGTCGGACGAGGAGATGAAGACGCTCCGTGCGGCTTGCGACGAGACCGGCGCACTTCTCATCCTCGACGAGGTGCAGTGCGGCGTTGGCCGCACCGGGCGGCTCTTTGCGCATGAATGGTCGGGCGTCACCCCCGACATCATGATGGTGGCCAA
>JAGRDU010000023.1 GCA_020446905.1 Paracoccaceae bacterium
GGAAAGACGTACTTGTTCGGCATGAAGGCCGCGCCCGCGCCCCGCTGGCCCATCAGGATCGAGGGGCCGCCCGCGCCCTTACGCACCAATAGGACGGTCGCCGCGTCGCGGATCGGAAGCGCGTCAGACATTCGCCTCGCCGGTTCCGAACCCGTGCATCCGGTTGGCCCACTGGATGCCGACGATCAGCCCCTTCATCCGCGGCAAGAGGAGCAGGGACAGCGCCGTGCAGCCGGTCAGGAAGATCCCGGAAAGGACGAGAGGATCGGGGCGGTAGGCGACGAATGCCCACATCAGGAGGGGCGCCATCAGGTGCCCGACGATCAGGATTGTCAGATAGGCGGGGCCGTCGTCGGCGCGGTGGTGGTAAAGCGCCTCGCCGCAGGCGGGGCAGGTGTCGGTGACCTTGAGGAACCCCTTGAAGAGCGCGCCCTTGCCGCAGGCCGGGCATCGGCACATCAGCCCGCGCAGCGCGGCGGTGCGGGTCGGGCGGTCGGTCTCGGCGGGCAGCGCGGCTTCGGTCATCGGCGTCTCCTTGTCCCCCGCGTCCCCATAGCACCGATGCCCCGGCCCGCGAAAGGCCGCCGTGCGCGGGGCGGCGCATTTGTCGCGACGGGCATTCATGTTTTCGCCCGGACCAGCGACGGAAAGCCGGGCGAGCTGCGTTTGATGATCGGAAGGCCGGAAGGACGGCCGCGAATCTTCGAAAGGAAACGACATGGCTTCGAAAAGACTTCTCGCCGCGCTCGCGCTTTCGGCCGGGGTGGCCGCCCTGGCGCTGCCGTCCATGCTGAGCGCCCACGACAGGGGCGGCTTCGGCGGTCGCATGGGCGGCATGATGGGCGGCATGATGGAGGACGGCAGCGGCGGTCCGATGGCGGGCTTCGATTTCGCCGGGGCCGACACCGATGGCGACGGCAAGGTGACGAAGGAAGAATTCACCGCCTTCCGGCAGGCCCACATGGCCGGTGCGGATGCCGACGGCGACGGCGCGATCTCCACTGAGGAGCTGACCGCGGCGATGATGAAGCAGGCCGAGGCCCGCATCGCCGAACGCGCCAAGGCGCGGATCGAGGCGCAGGACGCCAATGGCGACGGCAAGCTGACGGTCGAGGAACTGATCGCGCCCGCGATCGGCGCGCGGATGTTCGACCGCGCCGATACCGATGGCGACGGCGCGGTGTCCGAGGCCGAGCTTGATGCGGCAAAGGCACGGATGGGCCAGATGATGGGCGGCCAGATGATGGGCGGTCAGCGTCAGGGCGACCGGATGGGCGGCCATGGCGAGGGTGGCGGCCGCGGGCAGATGGGCGGCCATGGAATGATGGGCGGCCAGATGATGCAGGGCGGCGGCATGATGGGCGGCTGCGGCGGTCAGGGCATGATGCCCGGGCAAGGGATGATGCCTGGCCAGGGCATGGGGCAGGGCCAGGGGATGCCGATGATGCCCGGCCAGGGCATGGGCCAGGGGATGGGGCAGGGCAATGGCGCCGGGAACGGTGCGGGCAACGGCACCGGGAACTGAACCCGGGGCCGGGAGCGCCGGGGCGGGTGGTCCCTTGACCGCCCCGACGATTTCCGCTTTGCCCCTCGCAGGCTTCCCGGTGCAGGCCCAGTTGCATGACCATGGCCCTCGACAGCGCAGAGACGGTATCCGACGACCGGCTGCTCGCCCTTTACGGGGCGGGCGATCCTTCGGCCGCTCGAGTGCTGGCGACGCGGCTCACGCCCCTCGCGCTGCGGGTGGCGCAGCGGATGCTCGGAGATGCGGCCGAGGCCGAGGATGTCGCGCAGGAGGCGATGCTGAGGCTCTGGCGTGCGGCGCCGGGCTGGCAGGCGGGGACGGCGAAGGTGTCGACCTGGCTTTATCGGGTCGTGGTGAACCTTGCCACCGACCGGTTGCGCCGGCGAAGATCGGTGCCTCTCGATGCCGCGCCCGAGCCTGCGGACGACCGGCCGGGGGCCGAGGCGGGGCTGATCGAGACGGACCGGGTGCGGGCGCTCGACGCCGCGCTTGGCACGCTGCCCGAGCGGCAGCGGGAGGCGGTGGTGCTGAGGCACCTCGAGGGCTTGGCGAACCCCGAGATCGCGGAGATCATGGAGATCGGGGTCGAGGCGGTGGAAAGCCTGATCGCGCGGGGAAAGCGCGGATTGACGCAGGCGCTGGCGGGACGGCGCGGGGAGCTGGGATATGACGATGCGTGACGAGGACGAAAGAGAGCTGGAGGGGCTGTTCCGTGCGGCCCGGGCCTTGTCGCCGGCGCCGTCGGGGGCGCTGATGGCGCGCGTGCTCGCGGATGCCGAGGCGGCGCGGCCCCGTCCGGCGCCGGATCCGACGCCGGTGTCCGGCGTCGCGGCGCCCTCGTGGATCGCGCAGCTTCTTGGCGGCTGGCGCGGGCTTGGCGGGCTGGCGACGGCGGGCGCGGCAGGCCTCTGGATCGGCTATGCCGGCCTTGCCGACACCGCGCTCATGCAGGGTGGGCTGATCGACGCCGAGGCGGCGGTCACCGTCGATCTGATGCCAAGCGCCGAGGGTGTGACGCTTTTGGCCGGGGCGGGGGGCTGAGGATGACGGAAACCGACGGGAAGAACCCGAATGCCACGGGGCGCTGGAAGACTTGGGCGCTTGTCGCCTCGCTCGCGCTCAATCTTTTCGTGGCGGCGGTCGTGGCGGGGGCGGTCCTGCGCCATCCGCGCCCGCCCCACGACGGCGAGGTGCGCGACATCGGCTTTGGGCCCTATACCGCGGCGCTGTCGTCCGAAGACCGGACGGCGCTGCGCGACGCGTTCCTTGCCGCCGCGCCGGACTTCCGGGAAAAACGCCGTGAAATGCGCGCGGATGTGACGCGGCTTGCCGCCTCGCTTCGGTCAGAGCCCTGGGATGCGGCCGCGACCGAGGCGATTCTGGCGCGGCAGGGGGCGGATCTTGCCAGCAGGCTCGATCTCGGGCGACGACTTTTCATCGAACGGCTGAGCGCGATGACGCCCGAGGCGCGCCGCGCGCTTGCCGAACGGATCGAAAAGGCCGCGACGCGCGGCTTTCATGACGGCCGGGGCCCGGGGAACTGATCTCAGGCGGCCTGCGGGCCGATCGTGACCTGATTACGACCGTCCGCCTTGGCGCCGAGAAGCGCGCGGTCGGCGCGGTCGATCATTTCCTCGATTCCGGAGGCGTCGGCGCCGCCCATCGTTAGGCCGATCGAAAGGGTAATCGGCGTGGTCTCGCCCGAGGGGAGGGCGACGGGCCGGTAGCCGACGGTGCGGCGCAGGCGTTCTGCGGTGGCGTGCGCGCCTTCAAGCGTGATGTCCGGCAGCGCGACCAGGAACTCTTCGCCGCCGATGCGGGCGATGAGGTCCACCGCGCGGAGGTTCGATTTCAGCCGCTCCGCGACCGCGACAAGGACGGCATCGCCCGCCGCATGGCCGAGCGTGTCGTTGATCGCCTTGAACCGGTCGAGGTCGAGGACCATCACCGCGAACTGGCGTCCGGCGGCGCGGGCGCGCTCGGCGATGCGCGCGAGATGCGGCAGGGCGTAGCGGCGGTTGTGCAGGCCGGTCAGGGGGTCGGTCATGGCCAGCTTCAGCCCGTCGGCGACCGAAGCGCGCAGCCGGTCGGACTGCCGCTTGCGCGCGATCTGGGTGCGAAGGCGCAGCGCCATCTCGAGGGGTTCGGCCGCGTCCTCGATCAGGTCGGCCGCGCCGAGGTCGAGCGCCATCGCCGCCACATCGCGCGCCTTCGGGGGCAGCATCACGCAGACCGACGAATAGCGCGTCGCGCCGCGCGCCCTGAGGTCGGACAGAAGGCGCAGCCCGTCGCCGGGGCGGAAAAGATCGGCGGCGATGACAAAGACGTCGGGCACGCGGCCTCCAGTCTCGCCGAGGGCCGCCTCGCGGTCCAGAACAAGGAGGTTCGCGTCGAGATGCGGCGCGATCTCGTGCTTCCAGGCCTCGGCGATCCCGGGCCGCGCGGCGATGAGGCCGACGGAGGCCGGGGCGGCAAAGGGTTCGGCAGGCTCGGCAAAGCCGAACTCGCGATAGGTGCTGTCGCGGAGCCCGATCTGCTCGTCGGTCTCTCGTGCGCGAAGGAGGCTGCGCAGCCGAGCCATCAGCACCGTCTCGTCGAGCGGTTTCCAGAAAACCTCGTCGGCGCCGGCGGCAAGGGCCTCCATCTTGCGGTCCATGTCGTGGAACGCGGTGATCATGACCACCGGCAGATCGCGGGTGCGCGGATCGGCGCGCAGCGCGCGGCAGACCTCGATGCCGTCCATGTCCGGCAATTCGACGTCGAGAAGGATGAGATCGGGCCGGGCCTGCTGCGCGAGCCTCAGGGCCTCTTCCCCCCGCGAGGCCTGCAGCGTCTCGTAGAAGGCGGCGGCAAGCTTGACCTTCAGGACGATCCGGTTGGTCGCCACATCGTCGACAATCAGCACCCTGCCGGCCATATCAGCCTCCGTTCGCTTTACAACAGCTCCCCTGCGGCTCATCTTTTGGTCAGAATGGTTAAGAAATGCTTTCCGTCTTTCGGGCGCGAAAGGGGCAGAATGGGCATCGGCAGGGACTCGGCGGAACTCCTCTCACTGAAGGCGCTCGGCTGGATCGCGGCCGACCCGGAGCGGCTGGGCGCGTTCCTCGGCGCCACCGGCATCTCGGCAGCCGAACTGCGGACGCGGGCGGGGGCGCCCGAATTCCTGCTCTCGGTGCTGGACTTCCTTCTGATGGACGATGCCAGCGTGATCGCCTTCTGCGAGGCCGAGGGGTATGCCTACACCGCCCCCCTCGCCGCGCGCTCGGCCCTCCCGGGAGGCGCCGAACGCCACTGGACCTGAGCCGCCTTGCGCTTTGTCCTCAAAGCCGCGAGTGTCGCGGCGGGGCGGCAGAGCGGGGGCAGACATGGACGACATCGGCGGGCTCTTGTTCGACAAGGACGGGACGCTTTTCGATTTTCGGGCCACCTGGGCCGCATGGTCGCGTCGCCTCCTTGAGGATCTCGCGGCGGGTTCGCCGGAACGATCCGAGATCCTCGGCAGGGCGGTCGGCTTCGATCTGGCGACTGACAGCTTCCTCCCGGACAGCCCGGTGATCGCGCACCCGGTGCCCGAGATCGCGGCGCTGTTGCTGCCGCATCTGCCGGGGATGGAGATGGGCCGGCTCGTCGATCACATGAATGCCCTTTCGGCCACCGCCACGCTGGTGCCGGCCACGCCGCTTCCGCCGCTTTTCGACGCGCTTCGGGCGCGCGGGCTGAAGATCGGCCTCGTGACGAATGACGGCGAGGCGCCCGCGCTGGCGCATCTGCGGTCGGCCGGCATCCTCGATCGGTTCGACTTTGTCGCGGGGTTCGACAGCGGCCATGGCGCCAAGCCCGAGCCGGGTCCCCTTCTCGCCTTCGCGGAGGCGGCGGGGCTGAGGCCCTCCGGGGTGGCGATGATCGGCGACAGCCGCCACGACCTTCTCGCGGGCCGCGCCGCCGGGATGCGGACCGTTGGCGTGCTGACCGGCGTCGCCGGGGCGGAAGCGCTTGCAGATCTTGCCGATGTGGTGTTGCCGGATATCGGACATCTGCCGGACTGGCTGGACCGCAACGCGCGGTCCGGCTGATCGACGTCCAAAAACGACGCTTTCCTGTCGCTCGGGGCGGCGAAGCGGCGGGGGCTGCCCCCATGCTTGGCACACCGGCTTGGGAGGGACGCGATGGCGGACGAAGCGAAACGCAGGCGCGCGGGCGGGCGCGCGGGCCATGCCGAGCGCGCCGGGATCAAGGCGATCGAACAGATGCCCTGGCGGGTGCCGCTGAACCCCGATCGGCCGGTGGAGCCGCTCGACGAGGCCGGCGTTCAGGCGATCCACAAGGGCGCGATGCGGATCCTGTCGGAGATCGGCATAAGGTTCCTGAACGATGAGGCGCTTGAGATCTTTCGCAAGGCGGGCGTGAAGGTCGAGGGTGACACCGTCTTCATGGACGAGGATTTCGTCATGGAAATGGTGGCGCGCGCGCCCCGCGCGTTTACCGTCACGCCGCGCAACCCGGACCGCCGGCTGCCCTTCGGCGGCCAGCACATCGTTTTTGGCAATGTCTCGTCGCCGCCGAACTACTGGGACCTCGCGCGCGGCAAGGTCTCGGGCTTCATGGAGGGCTACCGCGACTTCATCAAGCTGACACAGTATTTCAACTGCATCCACTTCGCCGGCGGCTATCCGGTGGAGCCGATTGACGTCCACCCCTCGATCCGGCATCTCGACTGCCTTTATGAAAAGCTTACGCTGACCGACAAGGTCTGCCATGCCTATTCGCTGGGCAAGGAGCGCGTCGAGGACGCGATGGAGATGGTGCGGATCGCCGGCGGTCTGACACATGAAGAGTTCCGCGCAACTCCGCGAATGTTCACGAATATCAACTCGGTCTCCCCCCTCAAGCACGACTTCCCGATGATCGACGGGGCGCTCAGGCTGGCGCGGGCGGGGCAACTGGTCGTCGTAACGCCCTTCACGCTGGCGGGGGCCATGGCGCCGGTGACGATGGCCGGGGCGGTCACGCTGTCGGTCGCCGAGGCGCTGGCGGCGATTGCACTTTTGCAATATGTGGCGCCCGGATCGCCCTCGATGATCGGCACTTTCACGTCAAATGTCGACATGAAGTCCGGCGCGCCAGCCTTCGGCACGCCGGAATACATGCGGGCGACGCAGATGACCGGGCAGCTTGCGCGGTTTTACGGTTTGCCATTGCGTTCGTCGGGCGTCTGCGCCGCGAACGTCCCGGACGGGCAGTCGATGTGGGAGACGTCGAATTCGCTTTGGGCCGCCATGCAGTCAGGCACCAACATGGTCTATCATGCGGCCGGTTGGCTCGAGGGCGGGCTGATCGCGTCCCCCGAGAAGTTCGTGATGGACTGCGAGGTTCTTCAGATGATGCAGCGCTACATGGAGCCTGCGACCTGGGCGACGGCGCCCGAGGATATCGCACTGGACGCGATCCGAGAGGTCGGCGCCGAGGGGCATTACTTCGGCTGCCAGCACACGCAGGAGCGTTATTCGACCGCCTTCTACGCGCCCTTCGCCTCGGACTGGCGCAACTTCGAGGCCTGGCAGCTGGACGGCGCGATCTGGACGGCCGAGCGCGCGCACCGCATCGCCAAGGCGATTCTGGCCGAGTTCGTGCCGCCGCCGATGGACCCCGGAATTCGCGAAGAACTTCAAGGCTTTGTCGCACGCCGCAAGGAAGAGGGCGGAGCGCCGACGGATTTCTGACTGCCCCGAATTTGCAATTTGTTAACGATTGATCGGCTAGGCTCCGTCCGCGTGAACGGAGTGAGTTATGCATGGGTTGTTCAACCGCGCGGTGCAGTGTTTCCTCGCAGGCACCTACGGTGAGGCGCTTTGGGCGTCCGTCGCGGCAGAGGCCGGCATCGACGCCGAGGGTTTCGAGACGCTGATGGTCTACGAGGATGCCATCACGTCGCGCATGGCGGCGGCGGCGGCGCGGCAGTTGGGTCGCCCGGCGGAGGCGATCCTTGAGGATGTCGGGGCCTATCTGGCCAGCCGGGAACCGCTGCGGCGACTCCTGCGGTTTGGCGGCGGAGACTATGCCGAGTTCCTCCAGTCGCTTGACGAGCTTCCCGATCGCGCGCACCTCGCGGTGCCGGACCTGTCATTGCCGCCGCTGCGCCTGCGTTCGGCGGGGGGCTGGCGCTTCATGCTCAGCTGCGGGACGGACCCGATCCTCACTCCAGTGGTCGCGGGGGTGCTGCGCGCCATGGCCGACGACTATGGGGTCCTTGCCGTGATCGAGGCAGCCGCGGAAGACGGGGTCGCGATCGAGCTCCTCGACATGCGCCACGCACAGGGCCGCGCCTTCGCGCTCGCGCAGCCGGAGATGAACGGATGAAGGGATCTGAACGGCCTGAGCCGGCACGGCTGGGCGAGGTGGCTTTGGGCCGTCTCATGCCGATGCATGTGCGGGTCGGCCCGCGCGGCCATATTCGCGGCGCCGGGCCGACGATGCTGAAGCTCTGTCGCGGCGGCGAGTTGATCGGGGCGCGGTTCCTCGACGTGTTCGAACTGCACCCTCTCGGCACCACCGCGATGATCGCCGACATCGGCGCGCTCGCTGGACAGCGCCTGCAGCTTGTGCATCGGGCCAGCGGCAAGGCACTGCGCGGGCATGTCGTGCCCCTGGAGGGCGGACTGGGTGCGCTCGTCAATCTGTCGTTCGGCATCCAGGCCGCGGCGGCGGTGCGCGACCACGACCTCACGAATGCCGACTTCGCGCCGACCGACCTGACGGTCGAGCTGCTTTACGTCACCGAGGCGAAGGCGGCCGTGATGGCCGAGCTCGCGGCGCTGAACCGGCGACTGCAGGTGGCGCGCGAGGCCGCCGAGGCACAGGCGCTGACGGACGCGCTGACGGGCCTTGCTAACCGCCGCGCCTTCGATGCCGCGCTTGGCCGGGCCACCGACGCGGCCTCTCGCGGCGGGGCGGATTTCGCGCTTCTCCATCTCGATCTCGATCTCTTCAAGTCGGTGAACGACACGCTTGGCCACGCGGCGGGGGATTTCGTCCTCAGCCATGTCGCGCAGGTCCTCCGCAGCGTCACGCGGCGGGGCGATATCGCCGCGCGGGTCGGCGGCGACGAATTTGTCGTGCTCATGCCCGGGCTCACGGACGCCGCCGCTGTCGAGGAGACGGGCGAGCGGATCATCGCCGGGATCGAGGCACCACTGTTCTTCGAGGGCAAGCGCGTGCGGGTATCGGGCTCGGTTGGGGCGACGCTGTCGCTGCTTTACGAGCGGCCCGATGCCGACCGGATGCTGAGCGATGCGGATACCGCGCTTTACACCTCGAAGCACGAGGGCCGGGGGCGTGTCACGCTGCATGCCGGGGGACACGCGCTGCGTGCGGCCGTCTAGGCACGCCCGACGCGCCTCACTCCGGGGTTCTACAGGGCGATCCGCCCGGGACATTGGTCAAAGCTTGCGCGCGCCCTCGATCACCATCGGATCAAGCCCGGTGCCGCCCGCCGCGATATGGGCGCTGAGCTGGGCGCGCATCCGCGGCTCCCAGAAGTCGCGCAGATGCGCGGCGACGCGGTCGGCCTGATCGGTGCCGGGCTGCGACTTGAAGAAGGTGGCGATCTGGTTGGCCATGTAGACCATCTTCTCAGGCGACATGGGACACTCCGGTCTCGATGCGTTCGGGGTGGCAGAATATATCGAACCCACCGGACCGGGCGAAGGCGACAAGGGTGATGCCGGCCGCATCGGCAAGATCGCGGGCGGTGGCCGTCGGGGCCGAAACGGCGATGATCGCGGGGCAGCCCGCGACAGCGGCCTTCTGCACAAGCTCGGTCGAGACGCGGCTCGTCAGCACGATGGCGCCGGTCGAGGCATCGATGCCGGCCCGGGCCAGCGCGCCGATCAGCTTGTCGAGCGCGTTGTGCCGCCCGACATCCTCGCGCGCCATCACGATGCCCCTACCGGGGACAAGAAAACCGGCGGCATGGGTGGCGCGGGTCTCGTCATGCAGCGGCTGGTGCGCGCGCAGGGCCTCGGTTGCGCCGGCGACCTCGGCACGGGTCAGGCGGAGCGCGCCGCCCGCGACGACCGGCAGGGGCCGCATTGCCGCCTCGAGGCTGTCGATGCCGCACAGGCCGCAGCCCACCGGGCCGGCCATCGCGCGGCGCCGCGCCGCCAGAGCCGCGGACCGGTCGGTCCGCAGCCACATGCGCGCCTCGATGCCGGGGCCGGCAGCGATGTCCTCGAACTCCTCGATCTCGGCGATTTCCGTGACGATCCCCTCACTCAGCGCAAAGCCGCAGGCAAAGTCGCGGATGTCGCCGGGGCTCGCCATCATCACGGCCTGCGTCGTGCCGTCGAAGACGAAGGCGACCGGCACCTCGGCAGGCAGGCGGCGGCTCATGCCAAGCGCTCCGGCCCTCTGGACGGAGCGGCCGGCCACCGTCTCGGCACGCGGACGGGACACCGGATCACTCCGCCGCCGGCAGGATACGGCGGGCCTGCACGGCCTGCGCGGCATAATCCTCCTGCCAGTCGCTCGGACCGTTCGACAGGCCCACCTGCACCGCCGTCACCTTGTATTCTGGACAGTTCGTGGCCCAGTCGGAATAGTCGGTGGTGACGACGTTGGCCTGTGTGTCAGGATGGTGGAAGGTCGTGTAGACGACCCCTGGGCTGACCCGGTCGGTGACCTTGGCCCGCAGCGTCGTCTCGCCGGAGCGGGAGGCGAGGCGCACCCAGTCGCCGTCCTTCACGCCCCGGTTCTCGGCGTCGTGGGGGTGGATCTCCAACACGTCCTGGTCGTGCCAGACAACGTTTTCGGTGCGCCGGGTCTGCGCGCCGACGTTGTATTGCGAGAGGATCCGGCCGGTGGTGAGAAGCAGCGGGAAGCGCGGGCCGGTCTTCTCATCGGTCGCCACATATTCGGTGACGATGAACCGCCCCTTGCCGCGCACAAAGCCGTCGATATGCATCAAGGGCGTGCCCTCGGGCGCCTTCTCGTTACAGGGCCACTGCACCGAACCGACTTCCTCCAGATAGTCGTAGGAGACTTTCGCGAAGGACGGCGTCGTCAGCGCGATCTCGTCCATGATCTGCGAGGGATGTGCATAGCGCCAGTTCGCGCCCATCGCATTGGCGAGCATCTGGGTGATCTCCCAGTCCTCATAGCCGTTCTTCGGCGCCATCACCTTGCGGACCATGTTGATGCGGCGCTCGGCGTTGGTGAAGGTGCCGTTCTTTTCGAGGAAGGACGAGCCGGGCAGGAAGACATGGGCGTAGTTCGCCGTCTCGTTCAGGAAGAGGTCGTGCACGATGACGCAGTCCATGGCGGCAAGGCCGGCGGCGACGTGTTTCGTGTCCGGGTCCGATTGCAGGATGTCCTCGCCCTGGCAGTAGAGCCCCTTGAACGTGCCATCGACAGCGGCGTCGAGCATGTTCGGAATGCGCAGGCCCGGCTCCGGATCGATCGGCACGCCCCACATCTTCTCGTAGATCGCCCGCACGTCGGCGTTCTTCACATGGCGGTAGCCCGGAAGCTCGTGCGGGAAGGACCCCATGTCGCAGGAGCCCTGCACGTTGTTCTGGCCGCGGAGCGGATTTACGCCCACGCCCTTGCGGCCGATGTTGCCGGTGAGCATCGCGAGGTTGGCGATCCCCATGACGGCGGTGGTGCCCTGGCTGTGCTCCGTCACGCCGAGCCCGTAGTAGATCGACCCGTTGCCGCCTGTGGCGAAGAGCCGCGCCGCCTTGCGCAGTTCCGCCGCCGGAACGCCGGTCAGCGCCTCGGTCGCCTCGGGGCTGTGGCGCGGGTCGCGGATGAAGTCCGCATAGGTGAGATATTCGTCCCAGTCGCACCGCTCGCGGATGAAGGTCTCGTTGGCGAGTTCCTCGGTCACGATCACATGGGCCAGTGCCGAAACGACCGCCACGTTGGTGCCGGGACGGAGCTGGAGGTGATGCGCGGCCCGGACATGGGCCGACTTCACGAGGTCGATCCGGCGCGGGTCGATCACGATCAGCTTCGCGCCCTGGCGCAACCGCTTCTTCATGCGGCTGGCGAAGACCGGATGCGCATCGGTCGGATTGGCGCCGATGACGATCATTACGTCGGTCTGCTCGACCGAGTCGAAGTCCTGCGTGCCGGCCGAAGTGCCGAAGGTGTTGCGCAGACCGTAGCCGGTCGGCGAATGGCAGA
>JAGRDU010000186.1 GCA_020446905.1 Paracoccaceae bacterium
CAGCCAGGGCCGGCTCGAGGCGCTTTTGAATTACCAGACGATGGTCTGCGACCTGACGGGACTTGAGATCGCCAATGCCTCGCTTCTGGACGAAGCGACGGCGGCGGCCGAGGCGATGACCATGGCGCAGCGGGTGGCCAAGTCGACATCCGCGCGCTTCTTCGTCGATCAGGAATGCCACCCGCAGAATATAGAAGTGATGCGGGTGCGCGCCGAGCCCCTTGGCATCGAGATCGTCGTGGGCGATCCGGTGGATCTTGATGCCTCAACGGTCTTCGGCGCGATCTTCCAGTATCCCGGCACGCATGGCCATCTGATGGATTTCAGCAAATCCATCGCGGCGCTGCATGACCACGGTGCCATCGGCATTGTCATCGCCGACCCGCTCGCGCTGACGATCCTGAAGGAACCGGGCGCGATGGGCGCCGACATCGCCGTCGGCTCGACCCAGCGCTTTGGCGTGCCGATGGGCTATGGCGGCCCCTCGGCGGCCTACATGGCCTGCAAGGACGCCCACAAGCGGCAGATGCCGGGGCGAATCGTCGGGGTGTCGATCGACGCGCAGGGCGGCAAGGCCTATCGCCTGTCGCTCCAGACCCGCGAGCAGCATATCCGGCGCGAGAAGGCCACGTCGAACGTCTGCACCGCGCAGGCCCTGCTGGCGAACATGGCGTCCTTCTATGCGGTCTTCCACGGGCCGGAGGGTCTGAAGGCCATCGCGCAGCGCATTCACCGCAAGGCGGTGCGTGTTGCGCGGGTGCTCCAAGGCGGCGGCTATGCGGTCGAGCCCAAGGAATTCTTCGACACCTTCACCGTCGAGGTTGGCGCGTTGCAGTCTGTGATCCTGAAGGCCGCCCGGCGCGAGCGGATTAACCTGCGCAAGGTTGGTGCGACGAAAATCGGCATCTCGCTGGACGAGACGACGCGCAACGAGACGGTGGAGCGGCTCTGGCGCGCCTTCGGGATCGAGCGGAAGGATGACGACTTCACCCCCGAATACCGGGTGCCCGACCGGCTGCACCGGAAGTCCGACTATCTCACCCACCCCGTGTTCCACATGAACCGGGCCGAGACCGAGATGATGCGCTACATGCGCCGCCTTGCTGACCGCGACCTCGCGCTCGACCGGGCGATGATCCCGCTGGGGTCGTGCACGATGAAGCTGAACGCGGCGGCCGAGATGATGCCGATCACCTGGCCGGAATTCTCGAACCTGCACCCCTTCGCGCCGGCCGAGCAGGCCGAGGGCTATGGCGAGCTTTTCCGCGACCTCTCGGCCAAGCTCTGCACCATCACCGGCTACGACGCGATGAGCCTGCAGCCGAACTCTGGCGCGCAGGGGGAATATGCGGGCCTCTTGACCATCCAGGCCTATCACCGGGCGCGGGGCGAGGGGCATCGCGACATCTGCCTGATCCCGGTCTCGGCCCATGGCACCAACCCCGCCTCGGCGCAGATGGCGGGAATGAAGGTGGTTGTCGTGAAGTCGGCCGCGAACGGCGACATCGACGTCGCCGACTTCCGCGCCAAGGCCGAGGCGGCCGGCGCGAACCTCGCCGCCTGCATGATCACCTACCCCTCGACCCATGGCGTCTTCGAGGAGACTGTGCGCCAAGTCTGCGAAATCACGCATGAATTCGGCGGGCAGGTCTATATCGACGGGGCCAATATGAACGCCATGGTCGGCCTTGTCCGGCCGGGCGATCTGGGCGGTGATGTCAGCCACCTGAACCTCCACAAGACCTTCTGCATCCCGCATGGCGGCGGCGGTCCCGGCATGGGGCCGATCGGGGTGAAGGCGCACCTCGCGCCGCACCTGCCGGGTCACCCGATGACCGGCGGGCAGGAGGGGCCGGTTTCGGCGGCGCCCTGGGGGTCGGCCTCGATCCTGCCGATCTCGTGGGCCTATATCCTGATGATGGGGGGCGCCGGGCTGACGCAGGCCACGAAGGTCGCGATCCTGAACGCCAACTATATCGCCAAGCGGCTAGAGGGCGCCTTCGACGTCCTCTTCAAGGGCAAGGGTGGCCGGGTCGCGCATGAGTGCATCCTTGACACCCGCCCCTTTGCCGAGAGCGCCGGAATCACCGTGGACGATATCGCCAAGCGCCTGATCGATAACGGTTTTCATGCCCCGACGATGAGCTGGCCGGTGGCCGGAACGCTGATGGTGGAGCCGACGGAATCGGAAACGAAGGCCGAGCTGGACCGCTTCGTCACCGCCATGCTTTCGATCCGGGACGAGATCGCGGCCGTGGAAAAGGGCGAGATGGACCGCGAGAACAACCCGCTGAAACACGCCCCCCACACGGTCAATGCGCTGATCGGGGAATGGGACCGGCCCTACAGCCGCGAACAGGGTTGCTTCCCGCCGGCGTCGTTCCGGGTGGACAAGTATTGGCCGCCGGTCGGACGGGTCGACAACGTTTACGGCGACCGCAACCTCGTCTGCATCTGCCCGCCGGTGGAAAGCTACATGGACGCCGCCGAATAGCGTGGTTTCCGCGTCATTTCCGCGTCGTTTTCCCGTAGGACTTCCGTAGCTACAGCGCCCCGACAAGTCTCGGGGCGCTGTGCGTTCGGGCGCGGGGCCTTCTCAGGCGCCGAGGCGGGCGGTGTAGTCGTCCCGCAGGCGCTGCCAGTGGTCCCAGAAAGGCGCTATCTGCGGCCCGCCGAGCCGCGCGGCGAGCACGTCGAGATGGGCGTGCCAGCCCGGCCCGACCATCAGCACCATGCCGCGGTCGGGGATGCGCCGGTGGGTGAGCGTCAGGAGGACCTTGTCGCCCTGTTCGGTCAGCGTCATGTCGACCTCGCTGGACGTACCGAAGGTGTAGGACAGAAGACGGGGCGCATCGACGGCAAGGATGCGGCTGACCATCGTGTGTTCGGGCCCGAAGCCCTCGGGCCGGCTACCGGGCGGGGAGGTCAGCGTGTCGTTGTGCCAGGTCAGCGTGAACTCCGCCCCGACCTTCAGCGGCATCTCACCCGACGCCAGCCATTTTGCGCGCTTGTCGCTGTCGGTCAGGTAGGACCAGACCCGCTCGATCGGGCCGGGCAGCAGGCGTTCGATCACCAGCGTGTCGGGGGCGGTGAGTTTGCCATAGAGGCCGATTGTGTCGGCGGAGGTCATGATGCGTTTCCTTTCTTTGGGTGTGGCCCGGCGGCATCCTCTTGCCGAAGGATCTCTTCCAGCCGGTCGAGCCGCCCGGTCCAGAAGGCGCGGTAGCGGTCCAGCCATTCATGCGCAGCGAGAAGCGCCCCGGCGTTCAGATGGCAGGTATGGGTGCGCCACGCGACCTCGCGCCGGAGAAGACCGGCGGCTTCGAGGACGCGGACATGTTTGGAGGCTGCGGCCAGCGACATCGCATGCGGCGCGGCAAGGTCGCCGACGGTGCGGGGACCTTCGGAGAGATCGTCCAGCATGGCGCGCCGGGTGGCATCGCCGAGGGCGTGGAAGATCGTGTCGAGCGGGAGTGATTCTGATTCAACCATGATGTTGAATGATACGCGCTTCGGCGCATGGGTCAACTATTTGGTTGAATGACTTCCGGGCACCCTGCGCCGGGGCAGGTCCTCGGCGCCGAAGCTGATCCCCTGCGGCGCGAGCCAGGCGGCGAAGCGCGCGATCTTCTCGTCCAGCGAACAGGTGCCTGTCTGCCGGGCCATCTCCTCTCCATAGGCGATCTGCAACGCGGTCTGCCGGTCCAGAGGGAGGTCGCGCCAGGGCGTCATCGGGATACCTTTGACAATTTTCGACGCAGACTCTGGACGATCCCCCGGTGACGCGATTTGATCCGGAACAAGGCGGGCAAGGCGCAGCCATGCTTTCCCGGGCAGGCGAACAACAGGAAAGCGGACATGATGGACATTACACCCGCCACGGTCGTTCAGGTCATCCTTCTGGCGCGCGAAGGGACCATGGCAGAGGCGCAGCTGCAGGAATTCATCGCGGCGCTGAACGACGACGAGAAACCCCAGTTGACCGCCATCGCCTGGATCGGGCGGGGCGCCTTCGAGGCCGAGGAGTTCGACGAGGCTGTGGCCACAGCCATCGCCGAGGCGACGACCCCGACCGAGGATTACCTGATGGGGATGCCGCATCTGGCCGAGAACCTCGAAGCGGGGCTTGAGGCGCTGGGCGTGGACGTGACCGGCGAGGAAGAAGACCTTCTGTGACGGGGGCTTGAAGCGGCGCCCGGCCATTCCAATATATTCGCGAACACGAATATGAGGTCTTCGATGAGCGAGGCTGTGAAACTTTGCTGTGCGACCTGCGGGCAGGCGAACCGGGTTCCGGCGACGCGTCTGATGGACGCGCCGAAATGCGGCTCCTGCGGCGATCCCCTTGTCACTGGCAAGGTGGCCGAGCTTGATCTGGCCGGACACGACCGGATGACCCGCGGCGACGATCTGCCGCTGATCGTCGATTACTGGGCCCCCTGGTGCGGCCCCTGCCG
>JAGRDU010000187.1 GCA_020446905.1 Paracoccaceae bacterium
TGGAACCGAACCTCGTCGTCGAATATTACGCGAAGAACTGATCCGCCTTTCGCGGCAGGACCCGAATGAAAAGGGGTCGCGGCGCCGCCGCGGCCCCTTTTCTCATCCCGCCGGACTGGCCTTGGCCGGACCGGACCGCTAGAACGCCAGCAGTCTTGAAAGGTGCTGTCCGATGACCGACCAGATCCGACCCAAACCCGGGATCATGGATATCGCGCTTTACGTCGGCGGCGCGGGTCATGTCACCGGTGTTTCCGATGCGGTCAAGCTCAGCTCGAACGAGAACCCCTTCGGCCCCTCGGACAAGGCGAAGGAGGCGTTCCAGCGCGCCGCACTGAAGTTGCACCGCTACCCCTCGACCGACCATGCCGCGCTCCGGCAGGCGATCGGCGAGGTGCACGGGCTCGACCCCGCCCGGATCATCTGCGGCGCCGGCTCGGACGAGGTGATCGGGCTGCTCTGCCATGGCTATGCCGGGCAGGGGGACGAGGTGCTCTTTACCGAGCACGGGTTCCTGATGTACCGCATCTACGCGCAGGCGGCGGGCGCGACGCCTGTCGCGGTGAAGGAACGCGACCGCACCACGGATATCGACGCGCTTCTGGCGGCGGCGGGACCGGCGACAAAGCTTGTGTTCCTCGCGAACCCCAACAACCCGACCGGCACGATGATCGGCCTTGCCGAGATCGAGCGGCTGGCAAGGGGGCTGCCGCCGCAGGCGATCCTCGTCCTCGACGGCGCCTATGCCGAATATGTCGACGGCTACGATGGCGGGGCGGAACTGGCGACGCGCCTGCCGAACGTCTTCATGACGCGCACCTTCTCCAAGATCTACGGCCTTGGCGGGCTTCGTATCGGCTGGGGCTATGGCCCGCAGGCGATCATCGACGTTCTGAACCGCATCCGGGGGCCCTTCAACCTGTCGAACGCCCAGCTTGAGGCGGCCGAAGCCGCGGTGCGCGATCAGGACCATGTCGCCCGCTGTCGGGAAGAGAATACGCGGATGCGCGCATGGCTGGCCGAGGCACTGGCGGAAAAGGGTGTTCCCTCCGACACTTCGACGGCGAACTTCGTCTTGGCCCGTTTCGCCGACGATGCCGAGGCGAATGCCTGCGACGCCTATCTCCAGGCCGAGGGTCTGATCGTGCGGCGGGTGGCGGGCTACGGCCTGCCCAATTGCCTCAGGATCACCGTCGGCGACGAAGCCTCCTGCCGCCGGGTCGCCCATGCGATCGGCCAGTTCAAGGCGCGGGCATGATGGGGCAGGTCTACGACAGGGTCGCGCTGATCGGCCTCGGGCTCATTGCCTCGTCGATGGGGCACGCGATGAAGAAATGGGGCCTCGCGGGCCAGATCACGGGTCATGCCAAGACGGCCGAGACTCGCGCCGCCGCGCTGGAACTCGGCTTTTGCGATGAGGTTTCCGCGACGGCCTCCGAGGCGGTGCAGGGCGCCGACCTCGTCGTGCTGGCGGTTCCCGTCGGCGCGATGGGCGGCGTCGCGGCCGAGATCGCGCCGCATCTGAAGCCAGGCGCCACCGTCACCGACGTCGGTTCGGTCAAGCAGGCGGTGATCGAGGCGGTTGGCCCGCATCTGCCTGCGAATGTCCATTTCGTTCCCGGCCATCCTCTCGCGGGGACTGAGCATTCCGGCCCAAGATCCGGCTTTCCCACGCTTTTCGTCAATCGCTGGACGCTTCTGACGCCGCAGGGCGCCGATCCCGCCGCGGTCGCGCGCCTGCGCGCGCTCTGGGAGGGCATGGGCGCCAATGTCGAGGAGATGGAGGCAGGCCACCACGACCTTGTCCTTGCCGTCACCAGCCACACGCCGCACCTCATCGCCTACACGATGGTCGGCGTCGCCGATCACCTCCGCCGCGTGACCGAGAGCGAGGTCATCAAGTATTCGGCGGCGGGTTTCCGCGACTTCACGCGCATCGCCGCCTCGGACCCCACGATGTGGCGCGATGTGTTCTTGACCAACAGGGAGGCGACGCTCGATATTCTCGGTCGCTTCACCGAGGAGCTCTTCACCCTGCAACGCGCGATCCGGATGGGGGACGGGGCGATGCTGCACGATTACTTCACGCGGACCCGCGCGATCCGGCGCGGCATCATCGAGGCGGGGCAGGACACCGCCGCGCCCGACTTCGGCCGTGGTGCGAAGGAGGACGAGGCATGAGGGCGCTGGTCCTCGCCCTCGCTCTGATGTCCTCTGGCCTTCCGGCTGCGGCGGAGCTTCCCGGACTATCGCTCCTGCGCCCGATTGCGCGCCCGGTTCAGGCCGTCGCGGGCATGTTGCGCCCCGCGCCGCGCCCCGACACGGGCGCCCCCGAGGTGACGCGCGCCGCGATTCTTCCGATGCTGCCGGTCCCGGCGTCCCGGGCGCAGCTCAGGCCAAGGCTGCGTCCCGGCTTCGTGACCGAGACGCTTCTCGCCTCGCCGCGGCCCGTCACGCGCCCCGCGACGGCGCAGGAACAGATCGTCCCCGCCGCCATCGTGCGCAGCGCCCCGGTCCCCGACATCGCGACCGGGGGGCGCACCGGCAAGGTCTGCGGCGACCCCGCGATCCTTGGCCACACGATCCCGCCCATCGCCGCCAAGGCGAAGGGCTGCGGCCTTGACGAGGGGGTCAGCGTCATCTCGGTCGCCGGCGTCGCGCTGACCCAGCCGGCCTCGATCGACTGCACGACGGCCAGGGCGCTGAAGACCTGGGTCGAGGACGGCGTGAAGCCGGTCGTCGGCAAGTCCGGCGGCGGCGTCGCGGCGCTGCAGATCGCGGCGAGTTACGCCTGCCGGCCGCGCAACAACCAGAAGGGCGCGAAGATCAGCGAGCACGGGCGCGGCCGCGCCATCGATATCTCGGCCATCATCCTCGCCGACGGCAGCTCGGTGACGGTGCTGAAGGGCTGGGGCACCAAGGCCTATGGCAAGACTCTCGCGGGAATGCGCAAGGCGGCCTGCGGACCGTTCAACACCGTGCTCGGCCCGGGATCGGACCGCCACCATGCCGACCATTTCCATCTCGACACCGCGCGCGGGCGCGGCGCCTACTGCCGCTAGTCAGAAGCGCGGCGCCGGGCCAAGGGGGACCGGACCGAGGCTCATCCGGCCCGACTGGAAGACGAGCGGCAGGGTCAGCACATCGACGCTGCCGCCGAGAAGCGAGAGGCCTTCCAGCGCGCGTTCGATGGTCGGCGCACTTTCCGGCCGGACAAGGCCGAGCGCGGTCGTCAGCCGCAGCACCGCGCGCCAGTTGCGCAAGGAAAGCTCCAGCCGTCCTTCGGGAATGCCGGCCGCATCCAGCGTAAGGGTACCCGAACCGGTCAGCCCCGCCGGGCCCCAGTCAAGCGCCAGCGACCGGACATCGGCAGAGCGGATACGGACACCCGTCACCGGCGTCTCGCGGTCGACCGGACGGTCCAGCACCAGCGTCGCGTCAAGGTAAAGCCGCTCGCCCGAGGCGGGCAGGGCACCGCCGGCGGTGATAAGGTCGGCGGGCAGGCCGGCGAGCGTCAGGCCCCTGGCCTCGATCCCGATCTGTTGCGCCTCGGGTGCGCCGGCAAGGCGCGTCGCCGCGCGCAACTCCTCGATCACGAGGCCCCAGCCGGCATCCGAGGTCAGCGCCACGGCATGGCCGACGGATTCGGCCGATTGCAGCGGCAGGTTCGTCGCGACCCCCGCCCGCGCGCTCGCCATGAGGTCGGCCGAGGTCACGGTCACCGTCTCGCGTCCGATCCGCAGTCTTTGCATCATCGGGAAGATCGCAATCACCTTCTGCGGCTGGTAGGCGAGGGCGTGAACGTCAAGCCCCGGCGCGGACCACGCGACGCTGCCGTCCGGGTTTGTCACGCGCGGCTCGGTCAGCGCGACGTCGAAGCGGTAGGGAAAGCCCCCGACCTCAAGCGCCGTAACATCCCCGGTCCCCGCCGCACGCATCTCGGCCAGCGCGGTTTCAAGACCGGACCGCAGGCCGCGCGAGGCAAGCACCCAGTACCCGCAGTAGAGGGCCGTCATCAGGGCGACGAGCCAAAGGATGATCCGCATCGGGCACTTTCCTCTCTTGCTGCGATGCTGTTTATAGGGGCCGGGCGGGTCAGACCAGCGGGCGGCAATGAAAACTCTGTGGGTCTTCGGCTATGGCTCGCTCATGTGGGACCCGGGGTTCGCGTTCGCCGAGCGCGTCCCGGCGCGGCTCGAAGGCTGGCACCGGTCGTTCTGCATGGCCTCGATCCATTATCGCGGCACGCCCGAGCGGCCCGGCCTCGTCCTCGCGCTCGATGCGGCCGAGGGCGCGGTCTGCGACGGCGTCGCCTATGGCGTTTCGGCGGAGCACGCCGACGCAACCCACGCCTACCTGCGCGAGCGCGAGCTGATCTCCTACGCCTATGACGAACGGTTCGTGCCGCTGACCCTTGCCGACGGGCGCCGGGTCGAGGCGTTGACCTATGTCATCAACAGGGAGCACGAGCAGTATCGCGGTGCCGAGACCCGCGAGGCGCAGGCCGGCGTGATCGCGACCGCCGTGGGACAGCGCGGGCCGAATGCGGATTACCTTTTCAACACCGTGGACCATCTTCGTGCGCTTGGCATCGAGGATGCCGATCTCGACTGGCTGGCGGCCCGGGTCCGCGCCGCACTCAACCGCGGCTAGGCGCTTGTGACGCCCCCGCGTGCCGCCTATTCTTCGCGTCAGGCAGGGCAGGGGCAACGGATGGACAAGACCGCACGACCCGCGACGGCGATCTTCTCGCAGCCGGTCCGGCAGGTGACGATGATGCTGATCGTCACGGCGCTGGTCGGGGCCGGGGCGTATCTCGCCTATGGGCCGATCTTCTCGATCTTCCGCTCGAACCCGTGGCTTAACGGCGTTATCCTCGGCGTCTTCGTGCTCGGCATCCTCACCTGCTTCTGGCAGGTGGTGCAGCTGGCCCGCTCGGTCAGCTGGATCGAGGGTTTTGCGGCGCACCGGCCCGGGCACGAGGTGACGATCCCGCCGCAGATGCTCGCGCCGCTGGCGCAGCTCTTGCGCTCGCGCGGGCCGCGGGGCGGCAATATCTCGTCCTCCTCGGCGCGCTCGATCCTCGAATCCGTCGCGACCCGCATCGACGAGGCGCGCGACATCACGCGCTATCTGACCAGCCTCTTGATCTTCCTTGGCCTTCTCGGCACCTTCTACGGCCTCGCGACGACCGTTCCGGCGGTGGTGGATACGATCCGCGCCCTTGCCCCGCAAGAGGGGGAAAGCGGCATTCAGGTCTTCGACAAGCTGATGACCGGGCTCGAGGCGCAGCTTGGCGGCATGGGCACGGCCTTTTCCTCCTCGCTCCTCGGGCTTGCCGGATCGCTCGTCGTCGGCCTTCTGGAGCTTTTCGCGGGCCACGGCCAGAACCGTTTTTACCGCGAGCTCGAGGAATGGCTGACCTCGTTCACGCGCCTCTCCTTCGCCGGCGGAGAAGGTGAGGGCAGCGTCGGGGGTGACGCCGTCGCCGGCGTTCTCGACCACATGGCGGGCCAGGTGGAGACGCTGCAGGCGCTTCTGGAACGCACCGATGCCGGTCGGGCGGCTGTGAACGAGCGGCTTCAGGGCGTCGCCGCGGCCGTGTCGGCGCTGACCCACCGGCTTGAGGTCGACGCGGGCCGCACCGATCACCTCGCCCGCATCGCATCGGGCCAGGACCGCCTCGTGTCGCTGATGGAGCGCCGGCAGGCCCCCGAGGACATGGGGCCGGACGCAGAAAGCCGGATGCGTCTCCGGTCGATCGACGTGCAGCTTCTGAAGCTGCTCGAGGAGGTGGCGGCGGGGCGGCAGGAAAGCATGGCAGAACTGCGCGCGGACCTTGGGGAGCTGACGCGGGCGGTCCGGGCGCTCGGCCGGCCAGATACCGCGCGGAGGGGCTGAGATGGCGCTGTCGTCGGGACGGGGCGGGCGCTTTTCGACCAATATCTGGCCGGGCTATGTCGATGCGCTCTCGACGCTGATCCTTGTTCTCACCTTCGTCGTGACGATCTTCATGGTGGTGCAGTTCGTCCTGCGCGAGCAGATCAACACCCAAGGCAGCGAGATCGAGGCTCTGGGCGTGCAGGTCTCGGGCCTTGCCGACGCACTCGGGCTTGAGCGCAGCCGCGCCGCGGCGCTCGACGCCGACCTTGGGGCTGCGCGGACCGAGGCCGAGCGGCAGGCGCTCCTGATCGCGAACCTGACCTCCAGCCTCGAGGCGCGCACGTCCGAGCTCGGCACCGCCAACGCCCGGATCACGGATTTCGAGGCGCAGGTGGCATCGCTCCTGTCCGAGCGCGACGCGGCGCGCGGACAGGCGGCGGACCTGACCGCTGAACGCGACCGGCTCCTCTCGTCCGAGGAGGCGCTGAACCTTGCCGTCGCCAAGGCGCGGGCCGAGATCGACGCGCAGGCCGAGGCGGCGCGTCTAGCAGCGGCGCGGCGCGAGGCGCTGGAGGCGCTGGTCGCGGACCTCAAGACCTCGGCCGAGGCCGACGCAGCGAAGCTGAGCGAGACCGAGGCGGCGCGCCTGACCGAGGCGGCAGCCGCCGCCGCGCTGCGCGAAAAGCTGCAGGGCGCTAGCGACGAGCTGACCGCGATGACCCTCGCGCTCGAGGCCGAACGCAAGCGCGCCGAGGACACGCTGACCCTGCTCGCCGCCGCGAAGGGCGAGGGCGACACGGCGCTGAGCGAGGCGGACCGGCAAAAGGCGCTGCTCGCGGCGGCGAACGAGAAGCTGAGCGCCGAGCAGCAGGTCTCGGCCGAGGCCGCACGCAAGGTCGCGCTTCTGAACGAACAGGTCGCGGCGCTGCGCGGCCAGCTCGGTGCGTTGCAGGACCTTCTCGATGCCTCGGCGGCGAAGGATTCCGAGGCCAAGGTTCAGATCGAGGCGCTCGGAAGCCAGCTCAACTCCGCGCTCGCCCGCGTCGCGTCCGAGGAAAAGCGCCGTGCCGCGCTCGAGGAGGCCGAGCGTCTGCGGCTTGAGGCCGAGGCCGCGGCGCTGAAGGACGAGACGAAGGAGCTTGCCCGTTACCGGTCCGAGTTCTTCGGAAAGCTCTCCGAGGTGCTGGCGGGCCGCGAGGGCGTCCGCGTCGTAGGAGACCGCTTCGTCTTTTCCTCCGAGGTCCTATTCGAACCGGCCTCGGCCGATCTTGCGCCCGAGGGCCGGTCCCAGATCGCGGGCGTCGTGTCGATCCTTCAGGACGTCGCCGCCGCGATCCCGCCCGGGATCGACTGGATCATCCGGGTCGATGGCCATACTGACGCGACGCCGCTGTCCGGCCTTGGCAAGTACCGCGACAACTGGGAACTGAGCCAGGCCCGCGCCCTCTCGGTCGTGCGCTACATGCAGGACGAGCTCGGCTTCCCGCCCGACCGCCTCGCCGCCACCGGCTTCGGGCAGTACCGCCCGGTGGCCGAAGGCGACAGCCCCGAGGCGCTGGCCCAGAACCGGCGGATCGAGTTGAAGCTGACGGAGAGGTGAGCATCCATGCTAGACGATCTGGTCTCACAGTACCTTAAAGGTTGCGATCAACATGACGATAGCCGCGATAGCTGTTGCATGCGCGGGGCCTGTTGTGCCGACGAATTTCCGCCGATGGGTACGATCGAAGATGCGATAAGGATCGCGGCATTGTCCGTGAGAAAGAATGGAAAAATTCATTCGCACCAATGCAGCATTCGGAAGGGAGGCCGGGAACTCCTAGCGCAACTGCTTCGCCGATGTGCCGGAGATATTGCTGCCTGCAAGAATTTCGACAAGCTGTATGACACTATCTGGCTACATAAATGCAAAGGTGTGGGTGAACTTTTCGCATATGATGTAGCGCTGAGAATTGCGGAAGGGTTTCTCGGAATTTCGCCTGATAAGGTGTATTTGCACGCAGGATCGGCAAAAGGAGCGAAAAAGCTCATCAAAAAAGACATGCTCAAGCGCAGGGTAGATCCTATGGCATTTCCCGAAGCAATCTGGCGTAGGCTTTCGTGCCCCCAGATCGAAGATTTTCTTTGTATATTCTGTGATAGCCTCCCCGTTCGCGCAAGCTAGTGAGCGCCGAATAAGTTCCAAACTCAGAGGCCCGCCGAGTTGGCGGGCTTTGGCGTTGGCTCAATCCGCTGTCAGCAGCGGCGGCTTGGAGCCGGTGATGCGGCGCGTCGCCGGTTCCTCGACCTCGAGCGCGATGGCGCCATCCTTCAGGACCACGCGCACGGTGCCGCCCTTGGTGAGCTTGCCGAAGAGCAGCTCTTCCGCGAGCGGCTTCTTGATGTGTTCCTGGATCACCCGGCCAAGCGGGCGGGCGCCCATCTTGTCGTCGTAGCCCTTCTCGGCCAGCCAGTTCGCGGCCTCGGGCGTCAGCTCGATGTGGACGTTGCGGTCCATCAACTGCGCCTCGAGCTGGAGGACGAACTTGTCCACCACCTGGATGATGACATCGCGGCTGAGCGGCGCGAAGGAGATGACCGCGTCCAGGCGGTTGCGGAACTCNNTCCGGCGTGAACATCCGCTCGATGGCGGCGGTATCCTCCCCCTCGCGCCGTTCGCGGCCAAAGCCGATGGCGGCCTTGGCCATGTCGGCGGCGCCCGCGTTCGACGTCATGATGAGGATCACGTTGCGGAAATCCACCTGCCGGCCGTTGTGGTCGGTCAG
>JAGRDU010000024.1:0-13846 GCA_020446905.1 Paracoccaceae bacterium
TCTCCGCCGGTTTCGCGGTATAGGTCTTCATTGTCAGCCCTTCGAGTTCGGGATCGGGAGGGGCCTGAGGGGCCGCCCCGGAATTCGGATGGAGGCTTTTCCCCGATCGCCCGAGTCGCGTCAAGTCCAGGCAAGAACATTTTTCCTTTCAGAATCAGGGCGTTACAAAATAGGTATTAAAATACCCCACACAAGAGGCGTGTCCCGGTGCCAACGCAGCACGATTTCGGCCGCGCCCGGGAAAATCGTTGCGTGACCTACCGGCCGGCCTGTGGTGGTCTTGTCGCGCGACGATCCTTGACGAGTGAGAACGCCCATGCCCCCGCCCGGCCCGCACAAAACCGACGCGCCCGATGTCAAGCGGCGGTGCCACCGCTGCCACGGATCGGGCCGCGCGCCCTGCCAGATCTGCAACGGCTCGGGCCAGGTCCGCAAGGGAAACGATCGCCAGGGCCGCCCGCATTTCGAGCGCTGCGAGGGCTGCTTCGGGCTGAAGACAACGCGCTGCCGCGTCTGTTCGGGCGAAGGCTTCGTTCCGGGCTAGCGCGCAGGCGGGATCGAATAGGTCATGTTGGCGCGCGCGACCGGCGCCTCTTGCCCTTCGGAGCGGATCAGGACCTCGCCGACGACGAGCACGCAGCCGAGCTTCAGTAGCCGCGCCTCGGCGATCAGGTCGCGCCCGGCCTCGGGCTTGCGCAGGAAATCCACGCCGCCGCTGGTCGTCACCGCCAGCGCGACTGGCCCGATGCGTGCCAGCAGCGCAAGATAGACCGCGACATCGGCAAGCGCGAAGAGGCTCGGGCCCGAGACCGTGCCGCCGGGCCTGAGGTGCCGCTCGGCCACGTTCAGCCGCATCACAATGCCGTCGGGGGTCAGCCGCTCGATGGCAAAATCGCCCCGCACCTGCGGAAATTCGCGGTCGAGGAAGGTGGCCAGGTCGGCCTCGGTCATGATCGGCTGCATCTTCCCTCTCTCGTCCCGCCCGCCTAGACTTCCGTCAAAGGGAGGATTTGGCAAGATGAGCGAGACCATTCTTCTGCGCGAGGATGCGGGCGGCATCGCCACGCTGACGCTGAACGCGCCGGGCAGCCTCAACGCGCTGTCGGACGCGATGCTGGCGGCCCTCAAGGCCGCGTTCGCGCGCCTCGCCGAAGATCGCGCCATCCGGGTGGTCATCCTGAAGGGCGCGGGCAAGGTCTTCTGCGCCGGGCACGACCTGAAGGAGATGCAGGCGGGGCGCGCCGCGCCCGACAGGGGGCGCGCCTATTTCGCCGATCTTTTCGCGCGCTGTGCCGAGGTCATGCAGATGATCCCCGCCCTGCCCCAGCCGGTGATCGCCGAGGTGCACGGCATCGCGACAGCCGCCGGTTGCCAGCTTGTCGCCTCCTGCGACATGGCGGTGGCCGCCGAGGGGACGCGCTTTGGCGTCAACGGCATCAATATCGGGCTCTTCTGCTCGACCCCGATGGTCGCGCTCAGCCGCAACGTGCCGCGCAAGGTGGCGTTCGAGATGCTGACGACGGGCCAGTTCATCGACACCGACCGCGCGCTTGCCACGGGCCTTGTCAACAAGGTGGTGCCGACGCAGGCGCTGGCCGCCGAAGCTCGGGCGCTGGCCGAAACCGTCGCGGCAAAGCTTTCCTCCGCCGTGAAGATCGGCAAGCGTGCCTTCTACGACCAGATCGAGATGACCCTGCCTGCGGCCTATGACCATGCCGCCGCGGTGATGGTCGAGAACATGCTCTGGCGCGATACTGACGAGGGGATCGCGGCCTTCCTCGAGAAGCGCAAGCCCGACTGGGCGTGACGCCGCCCTCAGGGCGCGGCCGGCGCCCGGTCGGCTGACGCGCCTGTCTCGGGCTTCGGCGCGGCCGCGCTGCCCAACCGCGATAGCGCCTCGGCGGTGCCGAGGGCGGCGCCCCCGGGCGCTGGCCCGTCCTCGGACGGACCGTTCAGCCGCAGGGCGAGGTGCCCCTGCCACTGGCCAAGCCGCCCCGTCGCGACAGCCCGCCGCCCCTCGGCCTCGAGCCGGACAGACACGACCTGTGCGCGCGGCAAATGCAGCACCGCGCCCGGTTGCAGCGCCATGAGGTCCGAGAGCGGCAGAGTCAGACGTCCGAGAACGGCGTCCAGCACCGCCTCGGCGCCCATCACCCGGTCCTCGATCCGGTCCGCCCAGTCCGCGGCGGCGGCGCTGCGCTCCCCCTCGGCTTCGGGCGCCGGCGCGGGCGGGCTGCCGCGCCCCTCGGCCGGCAGGGCGAGCAGGATCTGCCCCTCTCGCGCTCCCTCGGCGCCAAGTGCCAACGTCGCGGTCAGGAAGCGGTAGCCGGTCTCCTCAAGGATAAGGGCGATCGGGCGGGCATCCTCAAGAAAGCTGCCATAGGCGAAGCCACCGGCCCAGACCGAGGCCGGATCGCCGGCCAGCGCCGCGCCGAAGCGGTCGAGAACCTCGGCGATGAAGCGCTGCGCGAGGGCCGCGTCGGTGCGGGTCGGCCGGCGCGGCGCCACATCGCCCTTGCCAAGGGCGCCGGTCGTCTGCACCTCGATCAGGCCGGCGAGAACCTCAGGCGAAAGGGCCATGACGCCCATGCCGCCGCCCGGCCCTGCGACAAGGACCAGCAGCGCGCGATCGGGCAGGCGTTCCGGAAGATCGGCGAGCGAGGCGCGCAGTTCCGTCGCGGCACCGACCGAGACAGGCAGGCCGTAAAGCTCTTGCCCGGCCTTCGCGGCGGCCTGCCCGAAGGCGCGCGCCGGCGTCACCCGCGCCGCGGCGCCCAGCGACCGTCCCGCCGCCAGCTTGCGCATCAATACCGTCTCGGGCGCTGTGTCGGTCATGCCTTCGTCCCGCGTCCCGGGGGCCCCGGGCTCGCGGCAAAGGCTAGGGAATGAGGGTTACCAAAGCGTTCATGCCGCCTCGGCGCTCTGCTGACTCTCGGGCTTGACCGGCAGCGAGACACGGAATGCGGCGCCCCCCTGCCCCGGCAGGTAAAGGATATTGCCGCCGAGGTTCACCATGATCTCGCGGCAGATCGCGAGGCCGAGGCCGGCGCCTCCTGCCCGCTGCGTGTCCGTCAGGCGCGCGAATTTCTCGAAGATCAGGCGCTGGGATTCCCTCGGGATGCCGGTGCCGTTGTCGATGAAGTCGACGATGATCCGCCCGCCGCGCTTGCGTGTCAGGATTGTCAGTTCCGGCCGTTCGGCGTCACAGTACTTCCGCGCGTTCGAGACGAGGTTGATGAAGACCTGCAAGAGCCGGTCGGTGTCGGTGATGACCGGCATGTGCTCGGCCGCCGTGTCCCGGTTGTAGACGAAACTCCGCTCCGGCCGGGTGTTCGAGGCCGCCTGCACCGCCTTGTCGAGAAGATCGTGCAGGTTGGCGGCCTTGATCGTCAGCTGTACCTTGCGGTTCTCGAGCACAGAAAGATCGAGAAGATCGTCGAGAAGCCGCGTCAGGCGGATCGTCTCCTCGTGGATGACCTCGGCGTATTTCTGCTGCATTGCCCCAGGCAGCTCGGGGTCCATGAGGATCTCGGAGAAGGCCCGGATCGAGGTCATCGGCGTGCGCAACTCGTGGCTGATCTGGCTCAGGAACGTGTCCTTCTGCACCGAAAGGTCCTTCAGCTTGTCGTTCGCCTCCTGCAGGGCGCGGGCGGTGCGGGCGAGCTCTTCCGACTTCGCTTCCAGCTGGGTGGAATATTCAAGGATTTGCTGCGCCTCGGAGGCGACCGCCATCAAGTCCTGCGCCGAGACGGCGGCGCCTTCGGCGAATTGCGAGATCATCGCATGGGCCGTCGCGGTGCCGACCGACCCCGCCAGCCGCCGCTCCAGCCGCTCGATGAACTCGGGCGTGGTCTCGGGCAGGAAGCCGCCCTTGCCCTGCCGCGCGGCCTCGGCCTGGAAGAACTCCTGCGCCTCGTCGGCGCCGAGGATGCCCTGGCTCATGGTCAGAAGGTCCTCGGCCTCGACACCGCCCCGGCTCCAGCCGCGCACGCCAGGGTCCTGGTCGAAGGCATTGACGAAGGCGAGGCCCTGCATCCGTTCCACCGGGTTCGGAAAGGTGAGAAGCGAGGCCCCGACAAAGACGGCGGTATTCAGCGACAGCGACCAGAACACGGCGTGCAACAGGGGGTCGAGCCCCTCGATCCCGAAAAGCGCCTGCGGCTTCAGCCAGCCGATCCCCGCCGGCCCCTCCGCCAGGATCCGCGCCGACAGAAGGCCGTCCGGCCCGAAGGAGGGCAGATAGAGCGAATAGAGCCAGATCCCGAACCCGACGGACAGGCCGAGCGCCGCCCCGACTCGGGTCGCGCCGCGCCAGAAGATGCCGCCGAGCATCGCCGGAAGGATCTGGCTGACCCCGGCAAAGGAGATCAGGCCGATCGCGGCGAGCGCGGCAGAGCCGCCCGAGAGGTGATAATAGGTGTAGCCAAGCGCCAGGATCGCCGCGATCGACACCCGCCGTGACATCAGGACGAGGCCCCGCACATCGCCCGGCGCGCGCACCCCGCCCTGCCGCATCGAGAGCCAGAGCGGCGTGACGACGTGGTTCGACACCATCGTGGCAAGGGCGATGGAGCAGACGATCACCATCGAGGTGGCGGACGAGAAGCCGCCGAGGAAGGCCAGCATGGCGAGTTTGCCCTGACCGTTCGCCAGCGGCAGCGTCAGCACGAAGAGATCGGGGTTCGCGCCTTCCGGCATGGTTCCAAGGCCGACGACGGCGATGGGCAGCACGAAAAGGCTCATCAGCATCAGATAGAGCGGGAAGGCCCAGGAGGCGGTGGCGAGGTGCCGCTCGTCTGAGTTCTCGACCACCATGACCTGGAACATGCGCGGCAGGGCCAGAAGCGCGGCCGCCGCGACGAAGGTCAACCCCATCCAGCGTGCCGGTTTCAGCGGCCAGTCTGCGATGGGCGAGGCATTGACGCGGTCAATGACATCGCCGATGCCCCCCGCGATGCCCCAAACCACGAAGATGCCGACCGCCAGAAGCGCGACGAGCTTGACGACCGCTTCCAGCGCGATCGCCATGACGATGCCGTGGTGCCGCTCGTTCGCGTCGAGGTTCCGGGTGCCAAAGAGGATCGTGAAGATCGAGAGGCCGCCGGCGACCCAGAGCGCCGTCGCGCCCTGATCCGGCAGCGCCCAGCCCTCGGGCGTCTCCGAGGCGAAAACGCCGACCGAGAGGGTCACCGATTGCAGTTGCAACGCGATATAGGGGGTCGCGGCGACAACGCAGATCAGCGTGACGATGACGCCGAGAAGGTTCGACTTGCCGTAGCGCGAGGAGATCAGGTCGGCGATCGAGGTCACGCGCTGCGCCTGGCCGATGCGCACCAGTTTGCGCAGGATCACCCACCAGCCGGCCATGACGATGGTCGGCCCAAGGTAGATCGTCACGAACTCGAGGCCGGACCGGGCGGCATAGCCGACCGCGCCGTAGAAGGTCCAGGCCGTGCAGTAGATCGAAAGCGAGAGCGTGTAGATCACAGGCGAGCGCAGCCAGCGCGCCAGCCCCTGTTCGGCCCGCCGCTCGGCCGCGAAGGCGACGACGAAAAGGAGGCACACATAGGCAAGGCAGACCGCGACGAGGATGTTGAACGGCACCATCAGGGCGCCCCTTCCGCATCATCGGCAACCTCGTCCGCACCGCGCCCGGCCCGTTCGAGCAGCCTCGAGAGGACGAGCGCCGCGACGATCAGCACCACCCAGGCCGCAAAGATGTAGATCCAGCCGCGCGCAGTGTCCGGTTCAGGCGTTTCGGAGGGCCGCCAGAGCACGGGAATGAAGAAGAGGAATGACGCGACCAGCGGCAGGACGCGGGCGGCGTCGATCATCCTGCGGCGCCGGTAAGAGTTCCGGGCAAGGAATTTCGGGGGCTTCGATGCTGGCATTCGGCGCCGCCCTCCGGACTCAGGCCCCGGCCATCTGGCGGACTGCGGCCAGAACGTCGGCATTGGCGAAGGGTTTGGCGAGAAACCGCGACAGTCCGCCCCGGCCCGGCAGCGCGGCCGGAACCTCGCGCGGCAGGTTCGCCGAGAGGACCAGAACCGGCAGGCCCGACAGCGCGGGATCGGCGCGCATGTCGTCGAGGATTTCGTATCCCGACCGACCGGGCAGCTTCACGTCCAGCACGACGATGTCCGGAACCTCGCGCCGGATCGCCGCCAGCGCCGCACCCCCCTCGTCAAGGCTCGTGACCGCCCAGCCGTCGCGCGTCAGGATATAGCGGATCGCCTCCGCGATATGCGGTTCGTCCTCGATCAGCAGGACATGTCTGCCCATGCTCCGATCGCCTCCCTGATGCTCCCTTGGCGGACTATTGCCGAAGCCGGGGCCGCTTGTCAAAACGCATTCGCCGCCGCGACGCCCCGGCAGAGCATCGCCTCGCGCCAGTCCCGCCCTGCAGCGCCGAGCGCTGCGATGCCCGCGCGGCGGAGAGGAATGTCGAGGGTCGGCAGCGCCATGAATTCATTTCCTTGTCTTGAAGACAAATTGAACTCGTTTTCGTTGTCATTGTCCGCGCGCTAGCCTGCTGTCATCCCGTCAGGAAAGGACAGACCGATGCCGCTGACCCGTATCGCCCTCGGGGCCGGAAAGCCGCCCGCCTACCGGCGCGCCCTTCCCGCCGAGGTCTATCTCGCGATGACCGAGACCTTCGCGGTGCCGGAGAACGATCTCTTCATCACCGTCAGCGAACACGGTCCCGACGATTTTCACTATGGCGACCGCTATCTCGGCGTCGCGCGGTCGGACGATCTGGTGACGATCCAGGCCACCGTCAGCAACATGCGCAGCGCGGCGCAGAAGTTCGCGCTCTTCCGGCGCATCGTCGAGCGGCTCGGCGCCAATCCCGGGGTCCGGCCCGAGGATGTGCTGATCTCGCTTGTCGAGGTCGCGAAGGAGAACTGGTCGCTCGGCAACGGGCAGGCGCAGTACGCCTGAGGCCCGGCTCAGCCGGTCGCGAGGATCGAGGGCTCGCGCCGCGCCGGGCAGACGGCGCGCGCGCAGATCCGGCAGGAGGGGCCGACGAGGCGCTCCTCGCCGGTTCGTGGCCCCTGGCCGGGAAGGATCAGCATCAATGCCTCGGTAACCGGCAGGCCGTCGTAGCCCCCGGGTTGTCGCGTCTCGCAGAACGCATAGGTCAGGAACCGCGCCTGCATCCGGCCCGATGTCGAGACCGTCCGGCGCAGCGGCACCATCGGCCGCACCAGCGCCTCGAAAAGCGGCCAGAGCGCGCAAGCCGCATCGTGCCGGGGCAGCGAGAACCCGGCCAGCGGCCGCCGGAAGGTCAGCGCCCCTGCCCCGTCGCAAATCACCAGACCGGCTGCAAGGCCTGCTTGACGCGGCAGTGTAACAAGCCGGCGAAAGACGGTCGGCAGGCTTGCCCCTGTGCGCGCAGAAAGCTCGGCCGGGTCGGGGCCGACCTCCGCCAGGAGCCGCAGCATCCGGTCGAGCGGCAGCGAGAGCGCATCGGCGCGGTACCGCGCCACATGGGCCAGCGCGAGCTTCCGGCCCGCGTCGCTTGCCAGCTCCGGCACGCCCGCGATCAGGCTTTCCGCCGGCGTCGGGTGGGGCCGCTCGAGCCCCGCGAGGTGGTAGTCGTTCCGCGCCAGCCAGGCCTCCACCTCTTCCTGGGGCGAGGCGAGGCCCGTTTCGCTTTCCTGGCTCGCGTCCAGATAGGCGACAAGGGCGGTAGAGGCGTCGGACAGGCGGATGCTGTCCTCGTAGATGTTGCGGTGGAAGAGCTGGCGCCAGAGCGGGTCCATCTCCTCGCTGTCGGCAAGGATCGCCGCGGTCGAGCGCACCGATGTCACCGCCGAGACGACCTCGTGCAGCGAGGCCGAAAGGTGCGGGTCATGCGCCATCCTTTCGCTCAACGCCTCGACCGCGCGTTCGAGCGTGCCGATCCGCGCCTGCCGGTCGGCCAGAAGCGCCGCCCAGCCGGGAAAGCGGCTGACGAATTCCTCGATCCGCTCGGTTTCGGGTCCGACCGCACCGGCCGCCACCCCCGCCGCCGCCTCGCGCAAGCCCTCGAAAAGCGGGCTCTCCGACCCTTCGACCAGTGTCGCCTCGGCCACCCCGAGCGCCTCGGCAAGGGCAGCCAGCAGTTCAGGCCCGACACGGCGGCGGTTGTGCTCGATCAGGTTGAGATAGGCAGGCGAGATGCCGACCCCGCGCGCGAGGTCGGCCTGCTTCATGCCGCTGCGCAATCGCCGCTCGCGCAGCCGCGTCCCTGTGAGCGCCGATCTCGGCACAGCGACCCTCCCGCCGGGCAGGATGCCCTTTACAGGGAAAATTTACAGGATTTTCTCGCTGGCGGCCAGCCTTGCGTGCCGTGCCTCAGCCCTCGCAATTGGGCGGCGCGACATCCAGCGTGCGCTCGACCACCGGGCGGCCGTCCACACATTCGGTCAGGACGAATTGCTTGCGCCCGCAGCCGCCAAGCGCCGCAACCGCCGCCAGAAGGACTGCGCCCGCCCGCATCGCGCGTTTCGTCCCGACTGTCATTGCAACGCCCCCTTCGCCTGCGCCCTCTGCCGACGATAGACCGTGATCCCGGCTCGGGCGCAAGCGAAAAGGCATGCTCAGCAGTTGCCGGGCACGAGCGTCGCGGTGTTGCTGATGTCCGACACGCCCGCCTCGCATTCCTTCAGCGGCTCCTTGGCGGCGCAGGCGGCAAGGAGTGCCGCCGCTGTCAGGGCGAAAGCCGCCCGGCCGAGGGATGCGTGCCCCGCTTTCTTGATCCTCATCATCTTCAACCTCCGTTGCGCCGCGACCCTGCGGCAGCCGCAAGTCTAATGCACGCGACCGCGCCGCGCGTTGAGGCGGATCAACCGGAGACGGGAAGGGCGGCAGTGCCGCCCCTCCCGCGACAATCTTACTGCAGCGCCTTGTCGGTCACCGCATGGGTCCAGGCGCCTTCCGGCTCCTTGGTGATCACCGGGTCCGACCCGCCGCCCAGCAGCGTCGCGACGGTGCGGGCATAGTCCGCCTCGTCCAGCGCACCGTTCGATCCCATGGTCAGCTTCGCGATCTCGCCCATCATGCGCTTCTGGTGCGTTTCGGTCTGGGCGCCGGTCTCGTCATTGTCGAGAACGATCATCGCCGCGTCGTCCGGGTTCTCCTCGGCCCATTTCCAGCCCTTCATCGAGGCGCGGACAAACTTGACCATCTTCTCCTCGAAGGCGGGATCGGCAAGCTTGTCCTCAAGGACGTAAAGCCCGTCCTCCAGCGTCGCCACGCCCTCGTCCTCATACTTGAAGGTCACAAGGTCGCCTTCGGCGATCCCGGCGTCGATGACCTGCCAGTATTCGTTGTAGGTCATGGTCGAGATGCAGGCGGCCTGCTTCTGCAGCAAGGGATCGACGTTGAAGCCCTGCTTGAGGACCTCGACCCCGTCGGCGCCGCCCGTCGTCGGGATGCCGAGATGCGCCATCCAGCTGAGGAACGGATATTCGTTGCCGAAGAACCAGACGCCCAGTGTCTTGCCCTTGAAGTCGGTGGGCGCCGCGATGCCGCTTTCCTTCAGGCAGGTCAGCATCATGCCCGAATGCTTGAAGGGCTGCGCGATGTTCACAAGCGCCAGACCCTTCTCCCGCGCCGCCAGCGCCGCCGGCATCCAGTCGACGATCACATCGGCGCCGCCGCCCGCGATCACCTGCTCGGGCGCGATGTCGGGGCCCCCTGCCTTGATCGTGACGTTGAGGCCCTCCTCGTCATAGAACCCCTTCTCCTTGGCGACGTAGTAGCCTGCGAACTGGGCCTGGGTGACCCATTTCAGCTGCAGCGTCACGTCGTCGGCCGCCCATGCGCCCCCGGCCAGAAGCCCGAGTGCCGCCGCCGATGCCATCAGTCTTTTCATTGTCTTACTCCCCTGTTGTCAGCCCCGCGCGCGTTGCGACGGGTGCCAGAACGTGACGCCTTTCTCGATCAGCGCCACAAGCCCGTAGAAGGCCGAACCGGCCAAGGCCGCCACGGCAATCTCCGCCCAGACCATGTCCAGCGCAAGCTGTCCCACGGCGGTCGAGATCCGAAAGCCCATCCCCTTGATGGGAGAGCCGAAAAATTCCGCAACGATGGCCCCGATCAGGGCAAGCGTCGTCGCGATCTTCAATCCGTTGAAAACAAAGGGCATCGCCGCCGGCAGCCGCAGCTTGAAGAGCGTCTGCCAGTAGGAGGCCCCCCAGGTCGCCATCAGGTCGCGCTGCATCCGTTCGGAGGCCGCGAGCCCCGCCACCGTGTTCACGAGGACCGGGAAGAAGACCATGACAACGACGACCGCCGCCTTCGAGTGCCAGTCAAAGCCGAACCACATGACGAGGATCGGCGCGATGCCCACGATGGGCAGCGCGGCGACGAAGTTACCCACCGGCAGGAGGCCCCGCTGCAGGAAGGGCGACCGGTCAATCAGGATCGCGGTCAGAACTGCCGCGCCGCAGCCGATGACATAGCCCGAAAGCGCCCCTTTCAGGATCGTCTGCACGAAATCCTCGCGCAATGTGGGCAGCGAGGCGGTGAGCGTCCCCCAGATCGCCGAGGGCGCGGGCAGGATCACCGGCGGCACGTTCAGCCCCCGCACGATCCCCTCCCAGAGGACCAGAATCGTGATGCCGAACAGCGCGGGGATGAAAAGCTTCATCGCGCTCGTGCGCGCCACCGGCTGGGCGGCGAGCCAGGCGTTCAGGCCCCAGGCCGCCAGCCAGAACAGGATCGCGCCCCAGAACCAGGTCATCGCGCCATCCCCATCCGGCGGAGGGTCGCACGCTCGATCCCGCCGATCAGCACGACAAGCCCCGCCGCCAACAGCGCCGCGGTGAAAAGTGCCGCCCAGATCTGTACCGTCTGGCCGTAATAGCTGCCGGAGAGGAGCCGCGCGCCAAGGCCCGCCGTCGCCCCCGCAGGAAGCTCCCCGACAATGGCACCGACCAGCGAGGCCGCGACCGACACCTTCAGCGAGGCGAAGAGATAGGGCATCGACGCTGGCAGCCTCAGCTTCCAGAACGTCTCCCCCCGGCTCGCGCTGTAGGTCTTCAGAAGATCGAGCTGCATCGCATCGGGCGAGCGCAACCCCTTAACCATACCGACCACGACCGGGAAGAATGAGAGGTACGCCGAGATGATCGACTTCGGCAAAAGTCCGGTTATGCCAAGCGAGGCCAAGACCACGATCACCATCGGCGCGATAGCCAGGATCGGAATTGTTTGGGACGCAATCGCCCAGGGCATGACCGACAGGTCCATCGCCCGGTTGTGGACGATCCCGACCGCCAGCAGGATCCCGAGGCCGGTGCCGATGACGAACCCCAGAAGCGTCGCCTCCAGCGTGACCCAGCCGTGATAGACAAGGCTCCGCTTCGAGGTCACCTTTTGCCCGAAAAGCCCCTCCCAAAGCCCCGAAGCCACTTGATGCGGCGCCGGCAGAACCGGGCGCTCCTGATGCATCGTGTCGGCCACGACCTCGCCCAGTGAAACCTCCACCCCGGCCCGCGCCGCCTGATCGTAGGTCCACTGCCGGTTCATCAGAACCGACCCGAGATACCAGAGCGCCAGGATGGCGGCGAGGACGGTCAGCACGGGCACCAAAGCCTTCACGCCCGCCCCCCTTTCAGTGTGGCCGAAATACTCTCGGGGGGAGTCCCGGCCGAACAGGCGGGACGGGGGGCAGACAGCCCCCCTGCCCGGCGGCAAGGGCGTTGCGCGGCGGGCCGGAGAAGCGCGCGCACTGTAGCTACAGAAAACCTACGCGAAACATACGCCGAAGCGACGGCGAACCTACGGGCCTCAGACTTCATAGCCATGCCCCGCCCTCAGGCCTTCCCGCACCCGGTGCGCGATGGCGATGAACTCCGGCGTGTCTCGGATCTCCAGCGGCCGTTCGCGCGGCAGGGGGCTCTCGATCACGTCGGTGATCCGCCCCGGACGGGGCGACATGACCACGATCTTTGTGGAAAGATACACCGCCTCCGGAATCGAATGCGTGACGAAGCCGATCGTCTTCCCGGTCCTCGCCCAGAGCTTCAGAAGCTCCTCGTTCAGCCTGTCCCGCACGATCTCGTCCAAGGCCCCGAAGGGCTCGTCCATCAGCAGAATATCCGCATCGAAGGCGAGCGCCCGGGCAATCGAGGCGCGCTGCTGCATCCCGCCCGAAAGCTGCCAGGGGAACTTCTTGCCGAAACCCGCAAGGTCCACGAGGGCCAGCACTTTTTCGACCCGCGCCGCCTGCTCGGCACGGGAATAGCCCATGATTTCAAGGGGAAGTTTCACATTCCCCGCAATCGTGCGCCACGGGTAGAGCCCCGCCGCCTGAAAGACATAGCCATAGGCCCGCGCCTGCCGGGCGGCATCCGGGCTCATCCCGTTCACCGTCAGCGTGCCTTCCGTCGGATGTTCCAGCGCCGCGACGGCGCGGAGGAAGGTCGTCTTCCCGCAGCCCGAAGGCCCGATGAAACTGACGAACTCTCCCTTGGAAATCGTCAGGTTCACATCCTTCAACGCATGGACCGGTCCGTCATTCGTCTGAAACGTCAACCCGACGCCCTTCGCCTCGACGACCGGCCCGCTGCCCGCACCCGTGTCCTTCACTCAGACCCCCGTCGCCGGAATACCCGTCCGCTCGACCGGCCGGGGAGAGGTCAACGCCTTCCAGCTCGACAGGGCCTTGTTGACCGGGTTCCCCGCCTTGCGGGCGACGAACTCGCCATGCCCTTCGCGGGTCTCGACCTTGCCGTCGTTCACCGCCACGACCCCTCGGGTCAGGGTGTAGCGCGGCAGGCCCTTCACCTTCTGGCCCTCGAAGACGTTGTAGTCGATGGCGGATTGCTGCGATCCGGCCGAGATCACCTTCTCCTTTTCAGGGTCCCAGACCACGAGATCGGCATCGGCGCCAACAAGGACCGCACCCTTTTTCGGGTAGCAATTCAATATCTTGGCGATGTTCGTTGAGGTGACCGCCACGAACTCGTTCGGTGTCAGGCGGCCGGTGTTCACTCCATGGGTCCAGAGCATCGGCATCCGGTCCTCTAGGCCACCGGTGCCGTTCGGGATCTTGGTGAAATCGCCGACGCCGATAGCGTTTCTGCGCGGTCGTGAAAGCGCAATGGTCGGTCGCGACGACCGAGAGCGAGCCCGATTGCAGCCCGGCCCAGAGGCGTGTCCTGATGCTTCGCTGGTTGCGGAACGGGCGGCGACATGACGCGCCGGGCGGCATGGTCCCAGTCGGGGTTGAAATACTCGCTCTCGTCCAGCGTCAGATGCTGGATCAGCGGCTCACCCCAGACCCGCTTGCCCAGCATCCGCGCCCGCCGGATCGCCTCATGCGCCTCCTCGCAGCTCGTGTGCACCACATAGAGCGGCACCCCCGCCATGTCGGCGATCATGATCGCGCGGTTCGTTGCCTCGCCCTCGACCTGCGGGGGGCGGGAATAGGCATGCGCCTCGGGGCCGGTGTTCCCCGCGGCCAGAAGCTGCGCCGAAAGCTCGGCCACCACGTCGCCGTTTTCGGCATGGACAAGGGCGATCCCCCCGAGTTCCCCCAGCCGCTTGAACGAGGCATACATCTCATCGTCATTGACCATGAGCGCGCCCTTGTAGGCCATGAANNNGTGATGCCCTCCTTCTCGATCACGGTCTTCATCTCGTCAAAGACCTGCTCGCCCCACCAGGTCACGGCCATGTGGTAGGAATAGTCGCAGTTCGCGCGGGTCGACTTGTTGTGCCACATCTTCTTGGCGTCGATCAGGCCCTGCCCCTGCCCCGGCAGCACGAAATCAACGACCATCGTGGTGCCACCCGCCAGCGCCGCGCGGGTGCCGGATTCGAAGTCGTCCGACGAATAGGTGCCCATGAA
>JAGRDU010000024.1:13886-21852 GCA_020446905.1 Paracoccaceae bacterium
TGACATAGCAGCCGGTCGCGTCGAGAACCTTGTCGCCCTTCAGGTTTTCCCCGATCTGCGCGATCCTGCCACCCTCGATGAGCACGTCGGCCTTGTAGGTCAGATCGGCGGTGACGATGGTGCCGTTCTTGATGACTGTGGTCATTATACGCTCCGAATGTTCTGGTTTCGCCCTTGCGTCATCTCACTTCGGTGAGGTGCTGATTTCTGGGATGTCCCGTCGGATGTCGAAAATAGGATTTCCAATCCGGATTGGACTTGAGGAAGATGGCGAGTTCCTCTTCAGTCTCGAAAGATTGCTCTTTTTCGATCCTATTTGAACCCGGAGGAAAGGCACGATACTTCGGCGGACTACCGTCTCGATAGCCACGCTTCGTCACGATCCATATCGGCTCGACACGCGAGAAGACCTTCACCCCACGACCTCCGCCGTCTCCAAGACCGCGTGCAAGAGCACATCCGTCCCCGCCGCCGCCCATTCCGGCGAAATATCCTCGGCCTCGTTGTGGCTCAGGCCGTCCACACATGGGCACATGATCATCGCGGTGGGCGCGACGTCGTTGATCCAGCAGGCGTCGTGGCCGGCGCCCGAGACGATGTCGCGGTGGGTATAGCCGAGCTTTTCGGCGGCGCTCCGGACGGCCTTCACGCAGTCCTCGTTGAAGGCGGGCGGGTTGAACTGGCCGACGATCTTCCAGTCGAGGCTGACCCCGATCCCCTCGCAAAGGCCCGGCGCCTTCGCCTCGAACTCGGCCATCATCGCCTCGATCACGTCGAGGAGATGCGAGCGGAAGTCGATGGTGAAGACGACCTTGCCGGGGATGATGTTGCGGCTGTTGGGGTAGACGTCGATATGGCCGATGGCGCCGACGGCGTTCGGCTGGTGCTTCATCGCGATCTCGTGCACCAGTTCGGTGATGAGGGCGAGGCCCCGGCCCGCGTTCCGGCGCATCGGCATCGGCGTCGATCCGGTGTGGCTTTCCTTTCCCGTTACCGTGCATTCGATCCAGCGGAGGCCCTGCCCGTGGGTGACGACGCCGATATCCTTGCCCTCGGCCTCCAATATCGGGCCCTGTTCGATATGCAGCTCGAAAAGCGCGTGGATCTTGCGGGCGCCGACCGTTTCCTCTCCGACCCAGCCGATGCGCTTCAGCTCGTCCCCGAACCGCTTGCCGTCGTGGTCCACGCGGTCATAGGCCCAGTCCTGGCTGTGCTTGCCGGCGAAGACGCCGGAGGCGAGCATGGCGGGAGCGAAGCGCGTGCCCTCCTCGTTCGTCCAGTTGACGACAACGATCGGGTGCTTCGTCCTGATCCCGAGGTCGTTCATCGTCCGAACGGCTTCCAGCGCGCCGAGAACGCCCAGAACACCGTCGTATTTCCCGCCCGTCGGCTGGGTGTCGAGGTGCGAGCCCATGTAGACCGGCGCCGCGTCCGGGTCCGTTCCGGCCCTGGTCGCGAACATGTTGCCCATCGTGTCGACGCCCATGGTCATCCCGGCCGCCTCGCACCAGCGCTTGAAGAGGTGCCGCCCTTCGCTGTCGGCGTCGGTCAGGGTCTGTCGGTTGTTGCCGCCCGCAATGCCTGGGCCGATCTTCGCCATCTCCATGAGGCTGTCCCACAGGCGTGCGGGGTCGATCCTGAGGTTCTCTCCGGGGGCGGGCATGCGTCTCTCCTGTCGGTCCGGGCGCGGGGTCTTCTTGCCCCTTGCGGCGACTCTTTTCCTGACCGTATGGTCAGGGTTGAGAGCATCACAGCCTGACCAAGCGGTCAACGAAAATCTGGGCCAGCATGAGCGCACCCGAACGCCTGTCGAAGAGAGACGCGATCCGCCGCGAAAATGAGCGGATCATCCTGGCGGCTGCCGAAAAGGTGTTCGCCGAGGCAGGCTTTGGCGGCGCGACGATGCAGCTGATTGCAGACATGGCAGGGCTGCCGAAAGCCAACCTGCATTACTACTTCGCGACGAAGGAAGAGCTTTACCGGCGTGTCGTGCGGCAAATCTTCGAGATCTGGCTGCATGCCGCCGATAGCTTTGACAACGCCCCCGGCCCGGTCGAGGGAATCGGCGCCTATATCGAGGCGAAGATGGACATCTCGCGACGCCATCCCTTCGGCTCGAAGGTCTGGGCGTCAGAGGTGATGCACGGCGCGCCGGTGATCCAGGACTATCTGGAGACGACCTTGCGCGAGTGGACCGAGGGGCGGGTCGCCGTCATCCGGCGCTGGATCGCTGCCGGCAGGATGGCGCCGGTCGATCCGCATCACCTTCTCTACATGCTCTGGGCGACGACGCAGCACTATGCCGACTTCGGCCACCAGATCGAAACGCTGAACGGCGGGCGGGCGCTTTCGGACCGTCAATGGAAAGCGGCCACCGAGAGCGTGAAATCCATTGTTCTTACGGGGATCGGGGCCGTTCCTCGACCGGAAGACCTCTCCAATTGGACAAGTTGACCGGAGGCGCCGCGCTTCCGAATGTGTCCGCGCTCGATAGAAGAACAAGGATTTCCGTTGCGCCGTCCTTTATTGTCATTGCGCGAGAGACAGTATTTCTTCGGGAACCGGGCGCGGCTCTTGTACGAGCTGCTGGCCTGGGGGTTTCGCAACGAAACCGATGTCCGTTTCATGAACTACGGCTACGCCGGCGACGGCCCCGGCATCGCCCTGCCGCCGGAGGAAGAGTTCGAGCGCTATTGCGCGCAACTCTATCACGCGGTCGCCGGGCAGGTGCCGCTGGCGGGCAAGGCCGTTCTGGATGTCGGATCCGGCCGGGGGGGCGGCGCCTCCTACATCCAGCGCCACCTCGGCGCGGCCGAGACGGTCGGGTGCGAGCTTGCCGAACACGCTGTGGCGTTTGCCCGCAAGGTGCACGGCGCGGTGCCGGGCCTGAGCTTCCGGCAGGGTGACGCCACCGCCCTGCCCTTTGCAGCAGAAAGCTTCGACGCCGTGGTGAACGTCGAAAGCGCCCATTGCTACCCCGACCGCGCCGCGTTCTTTTCCGAGGTCTTTCGCGTGCTGAAACCGGGCGGGCATTTCCTGGTTGCCGACTTCACCCCGCCCCGCGTGGCCGCCGAGAGAGCGAGGGCCGAGATCGGGGAAGATCTGGCTCTCGCAGGGTTCGGACGGGCCGAGGCCAAGGACATCACTCCGGAAATCCTGCGCGCCCTCGATCTGGACCACGACCGGCGCAGCGGCGAGATCCGGCGCAGGTTTCCCCTCGGCACAAGGCGCGCCGCGCAATACTGGGCGGGGACGAAAGGCTCGTGGATCTACCGCGACTTCGCCGAGGGACGCCGCGCCTATCTGATGTACCGGATCGTCAAACCCGTCATCGCGTTGCCGGCCCTCACCGGCCGAGACGATGCCGGCGCACCGCGGCGGGTCCGCGCAGCGGTCCCCGACCTTGTTCCGCAAAGCGCTCGCACACTTGAGGTTTGACCTCGGCCCCGCCGAAGCGTTAGCAGAAGGCAAGTGTGAAGAGAGGAAGACGCGTGGATCAGGAGGATCCCTCGGACCGGCCGTTGACGCGCATTCAGGCGCGCAATCGCCAGACGATCCTCGAGGCCGCCCTCGAGGTCTTCTCTCAATACGGGTACCGGGGCGCGACGCTCGACCAGATCGCCGAGGTGGCGGGTCTGTCGAAGCCGAACCTGCTCTATTACTTCCCCTCGAAGGAAGCGATCCACATCGCGCTTCTCTCGGGTCAGATGGATACCTGGCTCGACCCCCTGCGGGCACTCGACCCCGGGGGCGATCCGGTGACCGAGATCATGGGCTACGTGCACCGCAAGCTCGACCTCAGCCGCGACTACCCGCGCGAAAGCCGGCTTTTCGCCAACGAGATCCTACAGGGTGCGCCGCGGATGATGGAGGCGCTGCAGGGCGACCTCAAGTCCCTTGTCGACGAGAAGGCGGCCGTGCTCGCCCGCTGGGCTGCCGAGGGGCGAATCGCCAACCTTCCGCCGCATCACCTGATCTTCTCGATATGGGCGCTGACCCAACACTACGCCGATTTCGACGTGCAGGTGCGCGCGGTGCTCGGCCCGGGGCATGACCCTTACGCCGAGGCGGACCGGTTTCTCGACACGCTCTTCCGCAAGCTGCTGATACCTTAACGTGGCTGTTCGGCCCAGCGGCGGTAGCGCAGGATCAATTCGGTTTCGAAGACCTTGAACCCGAGCCAGCAGGCCAGCGCCACCGCGCCATTCACGGCCAGTCCGCCGGTCTGCCTAAGCGCGCCATGTCGGATTGCGTCCCATCCGGCGTCGCGCAGGAAGCCGAAATTCGCCAGCGCCAGCGCGAAGAGGTTGATCGACGAGAAGGCGAGCAGGGTTGCCGTCGCGCCCGCGCCCAGAAAGACCAGCAGCAGCGGCCAACGGGTGATGTTCAGGATCTGCATCGCGCCCCTCCCCGCCCGAGAAGATGCGGGCGGGCGTGACGGTGCGCAAGCCTATTCGGCCGCGCGCGTCGCCATCGGGTTGTTCGGATGCGTTGTCCAGTTGGCGTAGTCGCCGACCTTGCGCCCCGTCCTCGGGTCCGTCTCGCCCTTGGCGAGCGGCCGCATGGTGATGCAGGCCTCCACGGGGCAGACGTCGATGCAGAGGTTGCAGGCAACGCATTCCTCGTCCTTCACGGTGAAGGTGCGGTCCTCGGACATGGCAATGGCCTGATGGGACGTGTCCTCGCAGGCGGCATAGCAGCGGCCGCATTTGATGCAGAGGTCCTGGTCGATCTGGGCCTTCGTCACATAGTTCAGGTTCAGATACTGCCAGTCGGTGACATTCGGCACCGCGCGGCCGACAAGGTCGGCGGTCGAGGTGAAGCCCTTCTCGTCCATGTATTGGGACAGGCCCGAAATCATCTCCTGGACGNNCCGGGCAGACATTGACGCACAGGTTACAGGCCACGCATTCCGCATCGTCAACCTCGAACACCCGGTCATCGGACATGGTGATCGCCTGATGGCTGGTATCCTCGCAGGCGGCAAAACAGCGGCCGCACTTGATGCAGGCGCTCTGGTCGATCACCGCCTTGGTGACGTAGTTCAGGTTCAGGTCCTGCCAGTTCTTTACCTTGGGAACCGACCGCCCGACGATGCTTTCCACGCTTTCATGGCCGTGCTCGTCCATCCATTGCGACAGGCCGGAAATCATCTCCTGCACGATCTTGAAGCCATAGGTCATGGCGGCAGTGCAGACCTGCACGTTCCCGGCACCAAGCGCCATGAACTCCGCCGCGTCGCGCCAGGTGGTCACCCCGCCAATGCCCGAGATCGGCAGGCCGTGGGTCGCGGGGCTGCGGGCGATTTCCGAGACCATGGAAAGCGCGATCGGCTTCACCGCCGGGCCGCAATAGCCGCCATGGGCCCCCTTGCCGTCGATCGTGGGTTCCGGGGCGAAGCTGTCGAGGTTGACCGTGGTGATCGAGTTGATCGTGTTGATGAGGCTGACGGCATCTGCGCCGCCGCGCTTTGCGGCCTCGGCGGGTTTGCGGATGTCGGTGATGTTCGGCGTCAGCTTCACGATGCAGGGCATTTTCGAATAGTGCTTCACCCAGGCCGCAACCATCTCGATATATTCCGGCACCTGACCGACAGCAGAGCCCATGCCCCGCTCGCTCATCCCGTGGGGGCAGCCGAAGTTCAGTTCCACCCCGTCGGCGCCGGTATCCTCGATCCGCATCAGGATGTCCTTCCACGACGCCTCGTCGCAGGGCACCATCAGGGAGATGACCAGAGCGCGGTCCGGCCAGTCGCGCTTCACCCGGCGGATTTCGTCGAGGTTGGTCTGCAAGGGACGGTCAGTAATCAGCTCGATATTGTTGAGCCCGAGAAGCCGCCGGTCCGCCCCCCAGATCGCGCCATAGCGGGGGCCGTTCACGTTCACGACCGGCGGTCCTTCGGAGCCGAGCGTCTTCCACACGACCCCGCCCCAGCCGGCCTCGAAGGCCCGGCGGACATTGTATTCCTTGTCCGTCGGTGGCGCCGAGGCCAGCCAGAACGGGTTCGGAGAGGTGATGCCGATGAAATTGGTGGTGAGGTCAGCCATTTGAACTACTCCCGTAGGGCGGGCTTCAGCCCGCCGCCCCCATGAGGGTGGCATGAATGTCCTCGGCGGCGTCGCGCCCTTCGGCGACCGCCGTCACGGTCAGGTCGTCGCCCCCCGCCGCGCAGTCGCCGCCAGCCCAGACGCCCGGCAGGCTGGTCCGACCCGGCCCCTCGACGGCGATCTTGCGACCGGCGAGCTTCAGCCCCTCGGGCGTGCCCTCCAGCGTCTGGCCGATGGCCTTGAAGACCTGATCGGCCTTGAGGCGGAAGGTCTGATCGCTCAGCGTGAGGCCGTTTGGACCCGCCTTGGTATAGGCGAATTCCACCGCTTCGACCGTGTCCTCGCCGACAAGGCGCAGCGGCGCAGCGCCGGTGATGATCCGCACGCCCTTGGAGGCCGCATGGTCCTGTTCATGCTCCGAGGCGCTCATCCCCTCGCGGCCACGGCGGTAGACGATGGTGACGTTCTCGGCGCCGAGAAGCTTCGACTGCACCGCCACGTCCACCGCCGTCATGCCGCCGCCGATGACCACGACATCGCGGCCGATAGGGAGCTTGGAGAGATCACGCGATTGGCGCAACTCGGCAATGAAGTCGACTGCGTCGTGGACGTGGGACTTTTCCTCGCCCTCGGCGCTGAGCGCATTCACGCCGGCAAGGCCCAGGCCGAGGAAGACCGCGTCGTGATCAGCGCGGAGCGCCTCAAGCGAGAGGTCGCGGCCGAGGGTCTTGCCGGTGACAACGGTGATGCCGCCGATCTTCAGAAGCCAGTCGACCTCGGCCTGGGCATAGCCGCCCGGCGCCTTGTAGCTGGCGATCCCGTATTCATTCAGCCCCCCGGCCTTGGCGCGGGCGTCGTAAAGCGTGACGTTGTGGCCCTTCATCGCCAGGCGGTGGGCCGCCGCAAGACCCGCCGGCCCGGCACCGACCACAGCGACGGTCTTGCCGGTCGGAGCCGCACGGTTGAAGGGATGCGTGCCGCTGTCGATCAGGGTATCCGTCGCGTAGCGCTGGAGCCGCCCGATCTCGACCGGCTTGCCCTCGGCCACCTCGCGCACGCAGACCTCTTCACAAAGCTGTTCGGTCGGGCAGACACGGGCGCACATGCCGCCAAGGATGTTTTGCGACAAGATCGTCTTCGCCGCCGCCTCGGGCGTGCCGGTGGCGATCTGGCGAATGAAGAGCGGGATGTCGATGGAGGTCGGACAGGCCGTCATGCAGGGCGCGTCATGACAGAAGTAACAGCGGTCCGCCGCCACGCGGGCCTCATGCGCATCGAGGCGCGGCGCGATATCGGCGAAGTTCTCGGCATAGTCGGCGGGCGACAGGCGCCCCGCGACGATCCCCGGTGTCAGCTGGCTGTTGGTCACGTCGGGCGCTCTCCTGAGGGCTGGCCTTTTTCCGAAGGCTACACCGAAACCTTTTTTTATCAACTGGTAAATTTTGACATCACACAACTGCGCACCGTCGGGAAACTGGCGCTTTTCTCGCCCCGCCCAAGCGCGTATAACCAGCGCAGGCACAAGGCCCGCGAGACAAGACGGGCACAGGACAGGACCGATCGAGGATATCGATGACCAAACCCACCCATGACAGCGACGTCGCCTTCATCGAGGCGCTGGCCGACCTTCTGAACAAGAACGAACTGGCCGAGCTTTCGGTCAAGCGCGAATACGGCGAGAACGACAGCCTGAACGTGCGGGTGACGAAGTATGCGGCGCAGGCGGCCGCGCCGATGGCAATCGCGGCGCCGTCCGCAGCGCCCGCCGCCGCGGCACCGGCCCCCGCCGCTGCCAGGGCCGACGCGCCCGCGGACCCGGCCAGCCACCCCGGCGCGGTCACCTCGCCCATGGTCGGCACCGCCTACCTCGCGCCCGAGCCGGGCGCGGACCCCTTCATCTCGATCGGCGCGGCGGTCAA
>JAGRDU010000188.1 GCA_020446905.1 Paracoccaceae bacterium
GTCGATGCCGAGGTCCTTCGCGATGGCCTCGGCGGTGGCGCGCGCGTCGCCGGAGATCATGGCGGTCTCAAGGCCCATCGCGTGCAGTGCTGCGATGGCGGCGCGGGCCGAGGATTTCACCGGATCGGCGATCGCGAGGAGGGCCGCGGGTTGGCCGTCGAGCGCGACATAGACTGGGGTGCGGGCCATGGCGGCGAGGCGGGCGGCGTCGGCGGTGAGGGCGGCGGTGTCGATACCCGCCTCGGTCAGCGCGCGGGCGTTGCCGATGAGGATGTCACGGCCGCCTGCACGGGCGGTAAGGCCGCGGCCGGGCAGGGCCTTGACCGCTTCGGCCTCGGGCGGGGTCAGGCCGCGCGCCTCGGCCTCGGTCAGGATCGCGCGGGCGAGCGGGTGTTCGGAGCGCGCCTCGGCGGCGGCGGCGAGGGTGAGGACGTCGGCCTCCTCAAAGCCCGGCGCGGTGATGAGGTCGGTCAGGGCGGGGTGACCTTCGGTCAGGGTGCCGGTCTTGTCGAAGGCGACGATCTTCGCCTCGGCGAGGCGCTGGAGTGCGTCGCCCCGCCGGTAGAGGAGGCCCAGTTCCGCCCCCCGGCCGGTGCCGACGAGGATCGAGACGGGGGTCGCGAGACCCATCGCGCAGGGGCAGGCGATGATGAGGACGGAGATGCCGGCGACGAGCGCATGGGTCAGCGCCGGGGCGGGACCGAAGATCAGCCAGAGAAGGAAGGTGAGCGCGGCAAGCGTCATGACGGCGGGGACGAACCAGAGCGTGATGCGGTCGACCATCGCCTGCACGGGCAGCTTCGCGCCCTGCGCGTCGGAGACCATCGCGATGATGCGGGAGAGGACGGTGTCCGCGCCGGTCGCGGTGACACGGAAGGTCAGGGCGGAGGCGCCGTTGACGGTGCCGCCGGTCACGGTGGCACTCGCCATTTTTTCGACGGGGGCGGGTTCGCCCGTCAGCATGCTTTCGTCGATCCAGCCGTGGCCTTCGGTGACGATCCCGTCCACCGCGACCCGTTCGCCGGGCGCGAGGCGGACGAGATCGCCTGCCATCAGCGCTTCGACGGGCACTTCGACGACCTTTCCGTCCCGCTCCACCCGTGCTGTGTCGGGGCGCAGGCCAATCAGGCGCCGGATCGCCTCGCCCGCCTGACCCTTCGCGCGGGCTTCAAGCATCCGTCCGAGAAGGATCAGGGTGACGATGGTCGCAGCCGCCTCGAAATAGACGCCGCGCGCGGCCTCGGGGACAAGGGCCGGGGCGAAGGTGACGACAGTCGAATAGGCGAAGGCGGCGAGGCTGCCCAAGGCCACCAGCGAGTTCATCTCGGGCGCGCCGCGCAGGAGCGCGGGAATGCCGTGGCGGAAGAACAGGGCACCGGGGCCGAGGAGGACGGCAGCCGTCAGGACGAACTGGATGCGCCAGGAATTCGCCTCGCCCAGCGTGCCCATGATCCAGTGGTGGAAGGCGGGCACCATATGGGCGCCCATGGCGAGGATCACGACGGGCAGGGTCAGCGCGGCAGCGATGAGGAAGGAGCGGCGGAGTTTGGCGGCCTCGTCGGCCTGCCTGTTCGTAGCGGGGTCGGCTGCCACGGCGGGGGCCGAGGGATAGCCCGCGGCGCTGACAGCGGCGGCGAGCGCCGCAGGGGTGGTAGCGCCCGAGGTGTAGCGGATGCGCGCGGATCCCGTCGCGAGGTTCACCTCGGCCGCCTCGACGCCCGGCACGGTCTTCAGCGCCCGCTCGACCCGGCCGACGCAGGAGGCGCAGGTCATGTCATGGATGTCGAGCCGGGCCTCTTCAGGCGCGGCAGGATAGCCGGCGGTCTTGAGGACGTCGATCAGGGTAAGGGCATCGGTCGTCTCGGCGTGATCGACGCTGGCGGTGCCGGCGAGCAGGTTGACCTGCGCGCCCTCAACCCCCGGTGCGGCCTTGAGCGCGCGCTCCACCCGCCCCACGCAGGAAGCGCAGGACATGCCCTGGACGGTGAAGGTGGTGTGGCGGGTCATCAGAGCCTCTTGGGTCCGATGTGGGCCTGCGCCCGGCGAAAGTCAAACCCCTGTCACGGTGCCGCGCGATCCGTCACAGGGCTGCCGTCCACGATCGTGTCGGCCGGATGGAGAATGACGCGCGCGCCGTCGGGCACCCCGCCGGTGACTTCGGCCATCGTGTCGTTGCGGTGGCCGAGCGTGACCGGCGTCAGATGCGCCGTCCCACCCTCGACACTGTAGACCGCCCAGTCGCCGTTCCGCCGGAAAAGCGCCGAGAGCGGGACCTGGAGCACGTTCCCGCCCTCCCAGCCGACGATGCGGAGATAGACGGCGAACCGGTCGCCGAGGCCGCCCCGCGTCCCGGGCGGGCTGATGAAGTCGAATACGGCATCGACGCGCTGTTCCTCGATGCCAAGCGCCGAGACCTTGGTGCGCGCCGAGGGATCGAGACTGCGCAGCACCGCGTCGAGGGGGTCCGGACCGCCCCAGCGCTCGACGATGGCGCGGGCGCCGGGGGCAAGGCCGACAGCATCGGCGGACAGAAGGTCGGCGACGATCTCGAGATCCGCCGGATCGCCGATCGTCAGAAGGCGGGTACCGGCTGCCACCAGCGTTTCGCTGACGACATCGACCGACAGGACGGTGCCTGAGACCGGGGCCTTGAGCGTGACGCAGCAGCTGTCCCGCGCCGTGCCGGACGAGGAGGGCGGGATCAGCGCCGCCTGCGCCCGGGCGAGCGCGCCGGTCGCCATATCGACGTTCGAGCGGGCCGCCTCGCGCGCGGCAAGACGGATCGAGAGAAGTTGCGCGGCATCCTCGAGCGCGGTTTGCGAGGCGACGCCCCGGTCGGTCAGCGTGCGGGCGCGGTCGTGCTGGGTCTGGGCGTAGTGCAGCTCTTCCTCGGCCTGACGGAACTGTGCCTCGGCATAGGTCAGGGCGGCACGCGCCTCGCGGACGGCCGCCTCGGCCTCTTCGCGGGACCGCGCGTCGAGAAGGGCGGGGGCCGCCGGTTCCACGACCGCGACCACGGTTTCGCCCTTCACCACCCTGTCGCCGACGGAGGTCGGCGCGCGCCGCGCAGTGCCCGAGATCGGGGCGGCGACCTCGAACCGGTCGCGGATGCGGGTCTTGCCTTCGGCGTTGACGGTCACCAGCATGGGTGCGGTCGTGACCGTCGCAAGATCGACCGGCTCGGGTTCGGTCCGGAAGGCGAGCCAGCCGAGCGTGCCGAGCACGGCGGCGCCCGCGACGCCGATGACATAATGACGGGTGGCAAGGGCCATGGGTCTACTCCCGGGTTTTCATGACGGCGACAAGGTCGAGCCGGTCGATCCGTCGCCGCACGACCAGCGCCGAGGCGAGCGCGGTCAGAAGGACGATAAGGCTCGCGCGGGCGAAGGTCGCCGGCACGATGACGAAGGGCACCTGGTAGAGGTCGCTGTCGAGTCCTTGCGTGAAGGCCCAGGCGATGCCAAGACCGGCGAGCCAGCCGAAGGGCTGCGCGATCAGCGCCAGCACCATCGCCTCGCCGACAAGGATGAACGACACCTCGCCGCGCGAGAACCCCAGGATGCGCAAGCTCGCCAGTTCACGTGCCCGCTCAGAAAGCTGGATGCGGGAGCCGTTATAGGTGACGCCGACGGTGATGAGCACCGCGAGCACAAGGTAGACCGTTGCCGTGACCGAGATGTTCTGCCGGATCGTTTCCTGAAAGGCGCGGCGGGCGTCCGAGAACATCGAGGTGCCGGCGATGGCGGGGATGTCCTTCACGGCGCGGTCGAAGTCTCTGCGCGTCGCGGGATCGAGCGTGACATTGGCGAGCGACACGCGTGGCGCCTGGCGGCGGAGGGCATTGAGGGTGTCGTAGTCGATATAGGCTGCGATGCCGATATACTGCTCGATCGTGCCGGTCAGCGGCAGGGTCAGCACCTCGCGCCGTCCCGAGAGGAACTCGACCTCGACCGGATCGCCGGCCGATGCGTGGATCTGCGCCGCAACGCGCGCCGAGAGGACGAGACCGCCGGGCGGAACCGAGACGACGCGGCCCGACCCGCCGACGATGCGCGACAGGTCGGTATCGGGGCGCCGCGCCTCAAGGCTCGTGTGTTTCTCATACTGGCCGCGGCGGAGAAGGACGGGCTCGACAAGCTGGCCCTCGACCGCGATCACGCCCGGCAGGCGCGCGACCTCGTCCACGGCCCGCTCCGGCAGGGTGCTGGTGAAGATCACCATCGCGTCCTGCCGGTTGGCGAGCGCGAAGGTCACTTCCATCATCTTGTCCATCGCGTCGTTGAAAAAGCTCGCGGCGGCAAGGACGGCGACCGCCATGGCGATGCCGAAGGCGCTGGTCGCGGCGCGGAAGGGCCAGCGGGTGATCGACCGGAAGATCATCATCGCGGGCTGCGACAGGCGCAGCCACGCCATCAGCCGGTCGGTCAGGCCCCGGCGAAAGCGCGGCGGGGCGGGGGGCTGCATCGCCAAGGCCGGTGGCAGACGCGCGGCGGCAAGGGCGACCCTGAGCGCGCCGAAGGCGGCGGCGGCCAGGCCGAGGAGGCCGCCGACGGCATAGACGGTCCAGGACCCGCGGAAGATGAGATAGGGAAAGTCGTAAAAGCGGGCGTAAAGCTTGGCGAGGCCGCTGGCCAGCCACGCCCCCGCGCCCCAGCCGAGGAGGATCCCGACCAGTGCTGTCAGCCCGGCAAGCATCAGGTAGTGCGCGGCGATGGTGCGGTTGGAATAGCCGAGCGCCTTCAGAAGCCCGATCTCGGGGCGTTCCAGGGCCACGATCCGGCCCAGCACCATGTTCACGAGGAACGCGGCGACCCCGAAGAAGATCGGCGGCAGGATGATCGTCATGCTCCAGAGCTGGTCGATCTCGGACGAGACGAAACTGTCCGAGATCTGCCGGTCGCGGCCATAGGCGCCGGTGCCGCCGTAGGGGGCGAGCAGCCGGTCGACCGCCTCGATCACCTCGGCCTTGTTCGCACCGGGATAGAGCGCGGCGGTCAGGCTGTTGAAGGCGCCGGTCATGTCGAAGGCAGCGGCGGCCGCTCGGTCGGGCATGAAGAGGATGCCGAAGGTCTTGTTGTCGGGCATCATCGCACCGGGCCCGATCGTATAGACGAATTCCGGCGACAGGACCGTCCCGGTGATCGTCAGCTCACGCCTTGTGCCGTTGATATTGGCTGAAAATCGGTCGCCAAGCGCGAAGCCGTTGGCCCGCGCAAAGGGGGCGTTCACCGCGACCTCGTCCCGCGCCGCCGGGTCGGGAAGCCGGCCCGATTGCAGCAAGGGCACGTTCAGGATGGGCGCGCCGCTTGCGGGCAGGGAAATCACCTGACCCGCCGCGCCCTGATCGCGTCCGGGGATGTCCAGGGTGACCAGCCCCTCGGTCCGCGCCTCGAGGGTGCGGATACCGGGGATCGCGGCAAGCTCGGGCAACAGGGTTCGCGGTGCCCGCCGTGCGCTCGCCCAGATGTCGGCGAGCCGGTTGCGGTCATAGTAGGCCGCGCGGCTGTCGCCGAGCGTCTGGTACATCCCGAACGAGGTGATGAGCGCCGCGACCCCGCAGCCGAGAACCAGCGCGATGGCCAGCGCCTGCGCCCAGAGGCGCACGAAGTCGCGCAGGAGTTTGCGGTCGAGCGCGTGCATCACCACTCGATCTCCGCTGGGTCGATGCGGGCCGCGTTCTCCTCGGTGCTGAGGATGTTGCCGTCCTGAAAGCGGATGACCCGGTGCGCCATCTTCCGGATCGCGACGTTGTGGGTGATGACCACCGTCGCGGTCCCAAGCTCGTCATTCACCCGCTTCAGCGCCTGAAGCACCTGAACCCCGGTCTTCGAATCGAGCGCGCCCGTCGGCTCGTCGCAAAGCAGGACATCGGGCCGCTTGGCGATGGCGCGTGCGATGGCGACGCGCTGCTGCTCGCCACCCGAAAGCTCGGCAGGGAAATGGTCGAGCCGCGCGCCAAGGCCAACCATATCCAGCGCCTCGGACGGCGCCATCGGATTGCGCGACACATCCGTCACAAGCTGCACATTCTCCCGCGCCGTCAGCGAGGCGACGAGGTTGTAGAACTGGAAGACGAAACCGACATGGTCGCGCCGGTAGGCCGTCAGTGCCCGGTCCTTCAGCCCTGTCAGGTCGCGGTCCCGGAACCAGACATGGCCGCCCGTTGCCGTATCGAGACCGCCGAGAATGTTAAGAAGCGTCGACTTGCCGGACCCGGACGGTCCGAGCAACACCGCGAACTCTCCTTCATAAAGCGCAAGGTCGACGCCACCCAAGGCCTGCACCTTGACGGTGCCGGTGTCATAGACCTTGGTCAGACCCTCGGTGCGGAAGACGGCGTCGGGCATTGCGGCCTCCTTCGGAGCCAACATTCACACGCTTTCGCGCGAGCACATTGATCCCGCGCAAGGAGTGGCGGGCGTATTCGGCCTGTGGCACAATTGTGCCCAGAGACCGCCCAAATTGTCCACGATACTGCACATGTTCGCGGGCAAACCCCGCATTGATACCGATTTGGATATGAACCGCGTGTGTGAGAGATAATGCCATGCTGAATCGCCGTTCCTTTGTCGCCGGAGGCGCGACCTTCCTTGCAGCCGGAGTGACCGGGCTTCCCGCACTGGCGGCGCCTGCGGTCGCGGTGCCTCCTCCCTCGGCGCCGATCCCGGGCCTGACCATCGCGCCCGAATTCTATCCGACGGTTCTGACCGTGCGGCGCGATCTCGTGCCCGGCTCGATCCACGTCATCTCGTCCAAACACTTCCTTTATTACATCGACCGCAAGGGCGTCGCGATCCGCTACGGCGTCGCCGTCGGCAAGGCCGAGCTTGTCTTCCGGGGCGAGGCGATGGTGGGCAAGAAGGTCGAATGGCCCGACTGGAGACCGACCCCCGAGATGATCGAGCGCAATCCCAAGGCCTACAAGAAATACGAGGACGGGATGCCCGGCGGGCCGACCAACCCGCTCGGCGCGCGGGCGATCTACCTTTATCAGGACGGCCGCGATACCGCGATCCGCATCCACGGCACGATCGACCCGAACTCGATCGGCCATTCGGTGTCGAACGGCTGCCTGCGCATGGTGAACGACCATGTCATCGACCTTTACAACCGGGTCGAGCTTGGCGCGCCGGTGACCGTCTACTGACCCTTTCAGGCGGGGCCGTCCGGCGCTAGAAGGCGCCATGGCCCTGACCCTCACCTCGCTGCCGCAGATCGCCGCGTTCGACTTTGACGCGGTGATCGACGTGCGCTCGCCCTCGGAATTCGCCGAGGACCATCTGCCCGGCGCGATCAACCTGCCCGTCCTCGACGACGCGGAACGTGCCCGGGTCGGCACGATCTACAAGCAGCAGTCGCCCTTCCTCGCCCGCAAGGTCGGTGCCGCGCTGGTCGCGAAAAATGCCGCCAGGCACCTCGAAGGCCCGCTGGCCGACCTGCCGGGAAGCTGGCGGCCCCTGGTCTATTGCTGGCGCGGCGGCCAGCGGTCGGGCTCCTTCGCCTCGATCCTGTCGCAGGTAGGCTGGCGGGTGGACCTGGTGCAGGGAGGCTACAAGGCCTGGCGCAAGCTGGTGGTCGAGGAAGTGCAGGAGGCGCCGGTGCGCGCGCCGGTCGTCGTCCTTGACGGCAATACCGGATCGGCCAAGACCGAAATCCTCTCCGGCCTTGCCGCGCGCGGGCTTCAGACCATCGACCTCGAGGGTCTCGCGAACCATCGCGGCTCTCTGTTCGGCGGAATGCCGGGGGGCCAGCCCGCGCAGAAGGCGTTCGAGGGCAGACTTGCGATGCAGCTTGCCGCGCTCGATCCCTCCCGCCCCGTGGTGATCGAGGCGGAAAGTTCCCGCGTCGGCGATCTTTCCGTGCCCAAGCAGCTTTGGGCCGCGATGGGCGCGGCGCCGCGCCTACGCCTTGCTGTGCCGGCCACCGCCCGGGCCGCCTACCTCGCCCGCGCCTATGCCGACATGACGGTCGATGCCGCCCGGCTGGGCGCCGTGATCGAGCAGCTCCGCCCCGTCCACGCCGCCGAAGTCATCGAAAGCTGGCACGGCATGGCAGAGGGGGGCCGGTTCGAGGCGCTCGCCGCCGACCTCATGATCCGCCACTACGATCCCCGCTACGAAAAGCATCGCGCCCGCTTTGCCAGGGACACGGATGTCGAGATCGCGGCGGAAAGCCTTGCACCCGGGGCGCTGGACGGGATCGTCGCCCGTGTCGCGGACGCCGTGGCGGCGCTTTCTGGCCGGGGCTGAGGCGACCTAGTCCTCGACCGTCAGAAACGGCGGTCCCTCGGTCACCTCGCCGATGATGGCGGCTGCGGTGCCGGTCGCGCGCAGGCGGTGCACGAGGTCAAGCGCGCCATCCGGCGGAACCGCGGCAAGAAGGCCCCCGGCTGTCTGCGGATCGAACAGCAGATCGGCACGCGGCCCCTCGCTGAGGAACATCCGCGCCATCACGGCCCGGTTCGCGGGCAGGAGGGTCGAGCCGTGCCCCTCGGCCGCAAGCGCCGCCGCCCCGCGCAGCACCGGCACATGCGCGAGCGAGAGGCGCGCGGCGGTCCCCGAAGCGTCAAGCATCGCCATCAGGTGACCGGCAAGGCCGAAGCCGGTGACGTCGGTCATCGCGTGGGCCCGCGCGGCGATCAGCCGCGCCGCCGCCCCCTGCGGCCGCGCCATGGATCGCAGCGCCCCCGCGACCACCGCACCCGGCGCCGCGCCCGCCATCTCGGCGGCAAGAATGACGCCGGTGCCAAGCGGTTTCGTCAGGATCAGCCAGTCGCCGGCCTTGGCCCCGGCCTGTGTCACCGCCCGCTGCGCGGCAAGGCCGGTGACTGTGAAACCCACGGTCAACTCCGCGCCAAGGCTCGTGTGGCCCCCGACCACATCCGCCCCCTCGGCGCCGAAGGTCTCGGCCGCCGCCGCCATGATCTCGCGAAGCGTACGTTCCTGCAGGGCCGGCGACATGCGGGGCAGGATCACCTGCGCCAGCGCCGCCTGCGGCCGTGCGCCCATCGACCAGACATCGCCAAGGGCATGGATCGCCGTGATCCGCGTCAGAAGCCAGGGATCCTCGGCGAAGGCGCGCACATGGTCGGTGGTCAGCACCTGCACACCCTTGCCATGCGTCAGGATCGCCGCATCGTCGCCGGGGCCCGAGACCACATCCGGGCGCACGGGCTGCGGCAGGCCGGCGAGGGCCGCCCTGAGATCCGCCTGGCCGACCTTCGCGCCGCAGCCGCCACACAGCGGCTTGCCCTTGCCAAGCTCATCCCTCACCCCGGCGGCGACCCGCGCGGGCAGCGGTGGCGGCGCCATGCGGGGCAGGTCATGGAACATCGCCATGAACTTGCGGTCGATGCGGTCCTTCCAGCGCCAGAGCCATTCGCCATCCAGCGGCAGCCCCCACTTGTCCGCCACCGCGCCCCGGCCGCCGGTCGAGATCAGCTTGAGGTAGTCGCGCTGCGGCCGGTAGCGGTGCATCGTGCCTGTGCCGGTCAGCGCGACACCGAGATTGTGAAGAAGCACCGGCGCCTGGCGTACCGCATAGACGCCCGCCTTGGGGCGCGGCGCGAAACCCATATGCGCGATATCTCCGACCGCGAAGATCGCCGGATCGCTCTCGGTCTGCAGTGTCGGGCCGACGGTGACGAAACCCTCCGTCAGCCCAAGCCCGGTGCCCTCCAGCCAGTCCTGCGGCCGCGTTGCGGCGGTGCCGAGCGTGAAGGCCGACCGCACCCGCCGGCCGTCGATCAGTCGCACCGCGTCAGGTTCCACCGCCACCGCCTCGGCCTGTTCGAGAAGCGAGATCCCTTGCCGCGCGAGGTGCCCGAGCAGCGCCTTCCGCGCCCCGCCGCCGATCAGAGAAAGCGCGCTGCCGCGCTCGATCAGCGTGACCTCGGCGCCGGGGCCAAGCCGGTGGCGGGCCGCCAGCGCCAGTTCCACCCCGGCAACGCCGGCCCCGATGACGGTGACCGCCGCCTCCGCGCGGCGATCGTCGACGCGGGCGACGAAGGCGGCCCAGGCATCGGCGAAGGCATCGAGCGGCTTGGCCGGGACCGCGTGCTCGGCAAAGCCCGGCAGGCCCGGCATCTCGGAGGAGATGCCGATGTCGATCGAGGCGATGTCGTAGGCGATGTCGGGCCGTCCCGGCACGCGGATGCGGCGCGCGGCCCGGTCGATCCCTGTCGCCCTGCCAAGGATCAGCCGCGCCCCGGCATGGCGCGCAAGCTGCACGAGGTCGATCTGCAGATCCGCCCGGTCGTAGTGACCCGCGACATGGCCGGGTAGCATCCCGGAATAGGCCGCCGTGGGGTCCGGGCTGATGAGGGTCAGGCGTACGCCCGGTATCGGCGCCATCCCCCACATCCTGAGTACCAGCGCATGGGTATGGCCGCCGCCGATCATCACCAGATCGCGTGTGAGCGGGATCTGAACCTGCATGACACCCCCTTTGCCCAATCCCTAGCGCGGCCCCCGCGCTTTGGCGACCGGAAAGCGCTGCCGCTCTTGGAGTGCCGGTCGCAAGCCGCTATGGAGGAACGGGGACGCGGAGGGTCGAATGCAGCGGGTCTATGTCACCGGGGCGGCAGGGTTCATCGGCTATCACCTCTGTGAGCTTCTGCTGGCCGAGGGTTTCCGGGTCCACGGGCTCGACGGCATGACCGACTACTATGACGTCAGCCTGAAACGGGCGCGACTGAAGGGTCTGATGCAGCGCGAGGGCTTCGGCTTTACCGAGGCGATGCTGGAAGACCGCGACCGCCTCACTGCCGACATGGCCGCCTTCCGCCCCGATATCGTCGTGCATCTCGCCGCGCAGGCCGGAGTGCGCTACTCGCTCGAGGCACCGCGCAGCTATCTCTCATCGAATATCGACGGCAGCTTCAACGTGATGGAACTGGCTCGCGACCTTGGCGTGAAGCACCTCCTCATCGCCTCGACCTCGTCGGTCTATGGCGCCAATACCGCGATGCCCTACCGCGAGACCGACAAGGTCGACACCCAGGTCTCGCTCTATGCCGCGACCAAGAAGGCGGTCGAGGCGCTGTCGCATTCCTGGGCGCATCTCTGGAGCGTGCCGACGACCTGCTTCCGGTTCTTCACTGTCTATGGGCCCTGGGGCCGGCCCGACATGGCGCCCTTCAAGTTCACCAAGGCCATTCTCGCGGGGGACACGATCGACGTCTATGGTCACGGCGAGATGTTCCGCGACTTCACCTATGTGACCGACCTCGTCCGGGCGATCCGCCTGCTGATGGATGCGGTACCGGAGCGGCCTCATGCGCCCGAAGATATCGCCGAGGGCGACAGCCTGTCGCCGGTCGCCCCCTGGCGCGTGGTGAATGTCGGCAACGGTGAGAAGGTCGCGCTGGGTGACTTCATTGCCGCCATCGAGGCGGCGACGGGCTGCGCCGCCAGGAAGAACTTCATGGAGATGCAGAAGGGCGACGTGCGCGCGACCTGGGCGGACAACGCACTTCTGACGCGCCTGACCGGGTACCGGCCCGAGACCGGGATCCGTGAGGGGATGCGGCGTTTCACGGACTGGTATCGCGACTATTACCGCCTCTGACCGCGCGGGAGATTCGCGCTTGACGGGGGGGCGAGGGTCGCATACCACCGCCGCCGGTGAGGCTAGGTAGCTCAGCTGGTTAGAGCACATGACTCATAATCATGGGGTCGGCGGTTCAAGTCCGCCCCTAGCCACCACATTTCCCTGAATGCATCGGCGCCTGGCACATTGACGGCTTTGCACTGGACCGGCGGCGCCCCGTTGCGGCACTCTTCCGCCCGCGCCAGCCAAAGGAGCGGACATGTGCGGACGGTTCATCGACCCCAACCTGCGCGGCACCGAGACCGAGCTGTCCCAGGTCAAGATCGACCCGATCCCGCGGCGGTTCAACGTGAAGCCCACCCAGGATGTGCTGATCCTCGCAAAGTCGCCGCTCGAAGCGATGTACGCGCGCTGGTGGCTGGTCCCCTCGTGGCACAAGGGCGATCTGAAGGACTGGAAGGCCACGACGTTCAATGCCCGTATCGAGGATGCCGCCGAGAAGCCGAGCTTTCGATCGGTCTGGAAACATGGCCGCTGTCTCGTCCCGGCGGGCGGCTATTATGAATGGACCGGCGAGAAGGGATACCGCCGCCCCAACGTGATCCTGCCGGCGGGCAACGCGGACACCCTGTGGTTTGCGGGCCTCGCCTCGCGCTGGCAGGGCCTTCTGACCTGCACGATCATGACGCGGCCCGCGACCGAAGAGATGGCGGCGCTCCACCCGCGGATGCCGGTGATCCTGAACGCCGAGCAGCGCGACGCCTGGCTAGGTGGCAGCAATGACACCGGCCTCGGGGCTGGCGTTCCCCTGCGCCACTACCCTGTCGCGCCCTTCGGCATCGCGGACGACGGCCCCGAGCTGATCGAGCCGATCGGGGACGCGTGAGTTCGCCTTGCTTTTCCCGCAAATTGGTAATATAAATTTACCAATACGGAGGATCGTCATGGACATGCCCCTTCCCGACAGGGCCGTGATCGGCCGCAAGGCCGCGATCATGGCACGCCTTCGCGCGGTCTTGCCGGCGGATGCGGTCATCGACGATCCGCGCGAGACGCGGGCCTATGAATGCGACGCGCTCTCTGCCTATCGCTGCGTGCCGCTGGCCGTGGTGCTGCCGCGCTCGACGGCGGAGGTGGCCGCGGCGCTGAAGGTCTGTCACGACGAGGGCGTGCCGGTGGTGCCGCGCGGTGCGGGCACCTCGCTGGCCGGCGGGGCGCTGCCGACCGAGGACAGCGTGATCCTGGGCCTGGCGCGGATGACGGCCGTGCTGGAGACGAGCTACGCGGACCGCTTCATCCGGGTCGAGGCGGGGCGCACCAACCTCTCCGTCACCGGCGCCGTTGAGACCGACGGGTTCTTCTACGCGCCCGATCCGTCGAGCCAGCTGGCCTGCGCCATCGCGGGCAATGTCGCGATGAACTCGGGCGGCGCGCATTGCCTGAAATACGGGGTGACGACGAACAACCTTCTGGGTGTGACGCTGGTTCAGATGGACGGCACGGTGGTCGAGATCGGCGGCGCGCATATGGATGCGGGCGGGCTGGATCTGCTCGGGGTGATATGCGGCTCCGAGGGGCAGCTTGGCGTCGTGACCGAGGCGGCGCTGCGAATTCTCCCCAAGCCCGAAGGCGCCCGGCCCGTGCTGATCGCGTTCGATACGAACGAGATCGCCGGGGCCTGCGTCGCCGACATCATCAAGGCAGGCGTCCTGCCGGTCGCGATCGAGTTCATGGACCGCCCCTGCATCCGCGCCTGCGAGGACTTTGCCCATGCCGGTTACCCGGACTGCGAGGCGCTACTGATCGTCGAGGTCGAGGGATCGGACAAGGAAATCGACGAACAGCTCGGCCTTATCCGCCAGATCGCCGCGCGGCATGCGCCGCTGGAGTTCCGCGAGGCGGCGTCCGAGGACGAGGCGAAGAAGATCTGGCTTGGCCGGAAGTCGGCCTTCGGGGCGATGGGACAGATCAACGATTACATGTGCCTCGACGGCACGATCCCGGTCTCGGCCCTGCCCGAGGTCTTGCGCCGGATCGGCGAGATGAGCGGGGCGGCAGGCCTTGACGTCGCGAACGTGTTCCACGCCGGGGACGGGAACATGCATCCGCTGATCCTTTACGACGCCAACAAGCCCGGCGATCTTGAAAAGTGCGAGGCCCTCGGAGCCGATATCCTGAAGCTCTGCGTCGAGGT
>JAGRDU010000189.1 GCA_020446905.1 Paracoccaceae bacterium
CTTGCAGCTCGTCGCCCGACGCGGGGGATCGAATACAGGCGGGGTATGGGGCCGTCAAGGACCAAAATCCCGGGCGCCGGGGCTTGTCCGCGGCCGTCTTCCGGCGCATTGTCGCCTGCCTTCGAGACGGAGACGGCGGGCATGAAGAAACCGACCTGGGTGATCGAAAAGGAGCGCGCGCGGCGCGCGGCGGCGGCCGAGACGGTCTGGCTTTTCGGGCTTCATGCCGTGCGCGACGCCTTGGCCAATCCGCGGCGCGAGAAACTGCGCCTGGTGCTGACGAAGAACGCCGCCGACCGGCTCGGCGAGGCGCTGGCCGGGGGCGGGATCGCCCCGGAGATCGTCGATCCCCGAAAGTTCGACACCTATGTGCCGCTGGACGCGGGGAGCGTCCACCAGGGCGCTGCGCTCGAGGTGAAACCGCTCAACTGGGGCCGGCTCGACGAGGTCTGCGCGGGAGGGGCAGGACGCCCCCTAGTCGTCCTGCTCGACCGCGTCACGGACCCCCACAACGTCGGTGCCATCCTGCGCTCGGCCGAGGTCTTCGGCGCCCGCGCTGTGATCGCCCCGGCGCGCCACTCCGCGCCCGAGACCGGGGCGCTGGCCAAGACGGCGAGCGGCGCGCTCGAACGTCAGCCCTATCTCCGTGTCGGCAACCTTGCCGAGGCGATGGAGCGGCTGAGGGACATGGGCTATGTCCTTGTCGGTCTGGCCGGCGAGGGAGAGACGACGCTTGCCGCCGCGCTGGACGGCGCGAAAGGGCGGCCCGTCGCCCTCGTCCTCGGCGCCGAGGGGCCCGGTCTTCGCGACAAGACGCGCGAGACCTGCGATGCCCTTGCACGGATCCCCTTCGCCGGGGCGTTCGGCTCGCTCAACGTCTCGAACGCGGCGGCGGTCGCGCTCTATGCAGCCAGCGCCGGCTGACACAATCCTCACCGTTTTTCCCGCCGCCATCACGCTTGCGGGAGGTGGCTTTCCGCACCGCGCACAAGCTGCCATCTTGGCGCTGACCCCCGGCACCAACCCCGGAAAGGACCCGTCATGTCGCTGACCCGCCGCAGCCTTCTTGTCGCCGCCCTGGCCATCCCCGTCGCCGGCACCATCCTGCGCCCCGCCGCCGCGGCCGAGCCGGAGATCTTTGCCACGCGCGGCGTCGCCATCCAGGGCTATGACCCGGTCGCTTATTTCACGGAGGGCCGCGCCGTCCCGGGCGCGCCGGAACATGCCCTGATGTGGCACGGCGCGACCTGGCATTTCGCGACCGAGGCGACGATGGAAGCCTTCGAGATGAACCCCCAGGCCTATGCACCGCAGTATGGCGGTTACTGCGCCTATGCGATGGCGAAGGGCGCCGTCGCCACGACCGTCCCGGAGGCCTTCACCGTGGTGGACGGGCGGCTCTACCTCAACAACTCGCTGCCCGTCCGGTCGGTCTGGTCCGAGGACATCCCCGGCAACGTCGCCCGCGCCGATGCGAACTGGCCCCGTGTTCTTGACGCGAAGTGATCACATTTCTGAGACCCGCCCTTTCACGGCGGCTTAACCGCGCTACATTATCTCAAGGAAGCTCGGCTTCGGAACCGCCGCGCTTCAGTTCACTGTCCCTCGTTCCGTGACTGGCGCCCGGCCCTTGGTTCGGGCGCCTTTTTCTGTCAAGGATCGCGCATGCCCGGCAATCCCGACGACACCCTCCGAGACATCCTGAAGACGACGCGGGTCGTCGCCGTGGTCGGGGTGTCCCCCAACCCGGTGCGGCCGTCCTTCTATGTCGCGCGCTATCTCGGGCTGAAGGGCTACCGCGTGATCCCGGTCAATCCCGGACATGCGGGGCAGGAGATCCTCGGGCAGCGGGTCTACGGATCGCTTGCCGAGATCCCGAAGGACGCCCGTGTCGACATGGTCGACATCTTCCGCCGGTCCGAGGCGGTGCCGGGGATCGTCGAGGAGGCACTGGCGGAATTGCCGGATTTGCGCACGGTCTGGATGCAGATCGGGGTCGAACATGCCGAAGCCGCCGCGAAGGCTGAGGCGGCGGGGCTGAGGGTCGTGCAGAACCGCTGCCCGAAGATCGAGTATCAGCGCCTGTTCGGCGAGCTCAGGATGGGCGGCTTCGCGACCGGGGTGATCTCGTCGAAACTCTGAGGCGGGCCGCCCTCGGGGGCTTCGAGCCCCGCTCGGTCGGGCGGCCGGTCGGCCGCGCCTCCGGCGGGAGTATTTGAGCCACAATGAAACTAGCGGCGCGCGGCCTTTTCGGAGAGGCCGCTGGTGCCTTCTCGGCGGGAAAGCTCACGCTCGATATCGGCCAGCGCGACGTCGCGGGCGGCACACATGACAAGGAGGTGGTAGAGGACATCGGCGGCCTCGGCGGTGAGGCGCGCGCGATCGCCCTTGACCGCCTCGATGATCGCCTCGACGGCTTCCTCGCCGAATTTCTCGGCACATTTCTCGGGCCCCTTGGCGAGAAGTTTCGCGGTCCAGGAGCTGTCCGGGTCAGCGCCCTTTCGGGCGGCGATGGTGGCGGCAAGGGTCTGGAGTGTGCTCATGTCAGCCTCATCGGGATGCCGGCAGCGGCCATGTGTTCCTTGGCCTCGCCGATCGTGTAGGTTCCGAAGTGGAAGATCGAGGCGGCGAGGACGGCGGCGGCGTGGCCCTCGGTGACGCCCTCGACGAGGTGGTCGAGTGTGCCGACGCCGCCGGAGGCGATCACAGGGATGTCCACGGCGTCGGCGATGGTACGGGTGAGGGGCAGGTTGAAGCCCTGCTTGGTCCCGTCGCGGTCCATCGAGGTGAGGAGGATCTCGCCGGCGCCCTTCGCGGCCACGGTCCTCGCGAAGTCCACCGCGTCGATGCCGGTGGATTTGCGGCCCCCGTGGGTGAAAATCTCCCAACGTCCCGGTTCCACGGTCTTGGCATCAATGGCGACAACGATGCACTGGCTGCCGAAGCGGTCCGCGGCCTCGGCCACGACGGCCGGATTGGCGACGGCGGCGGAGTTGAAGCTGACCTTGTCTGCGCCGGCAAGGAGGAGGGCGCGCACGTCCTCATGGCTGCGCACCCCGCCGCCGACGGTGAGCGGGATGTAGCATTGCTCGGCGGTGCGGGTGACGAGGTCGTACATCGTGCCGCGGTTTTCATGCGTCGCGTGGATGTCGAGAAAGCAAAGCTCGTCCGCGCCGGCGGCATCATAGGCCTTGGCGGCCTCCACCGGGTCGCCCGCGTCGATCAGGTTGACGAAGTTCACGCCCTTGACGACGCGCCCGTCGGCCACGTCGAGACAGGGGATGATGCGGGTCTTCAGCATGGGGGAGAGATGCCGCGTGGGAGGCGGAAAAGCAAGCGGATTGAGCGGCTGGAAGGCCGCTACAGGAAAGGCAAAATTGTCATGAAAGTGCAGATAGTTATCTGGAGACATACAGATTTTGGCAGTTTCCGAGCCCCATGCCTAACATCGGTTTCACGCGGTGGCCTGTCCTTGCATCCAACGGAGCAAAGATTCCAGGGATGTGCGTCTGGGATGCTCGGCCCGATAGACGAAGTAGAAGCCGTAGCCGGGCAGAACGATGTCGCTTATCCGCAGAAGTCGTCCATCCCGAAGCTCACGCGCCACGAGCACATCACTGCACAACCCGAGACCCTGGCCGGCCACGATCGCCTCGATGCCGTGGTGTTCTTCGTGGAACTTCAGTCGCGGTGGTGGAATGAAGCCGTTGATCCGATGGCCTGCCGCGCGAGCCGCAGTCTCCCAGTGCCGCCAGGTAGGCGCGCCGACATCGGTCAGGGGCCAGCCGACCTCGATACGGGGCAGATCAAGGATGGCCTGGGGCTCGACAATCCCGGTCCCTGCCGGAAACATCGACGGCGCTGCAACAACGTGGAAGGTGTCACGCAGCAGTTCCACGGCGAGTCCGTCCGTCGGTGGCTGCCGTGCATAGCGGATCGCAACGTCAACTTCGCCGGTGCGAAGGCTGAGAACCGTATCCGTCCCCACGAGATCCAGCGTCGATCCCGGAGCTTGCGCGCGCCAGCTTTCCAGACGCGGCAGCAGCCAGCGCGCGGCGAAAGCGCTGGTTGTCGTCACCCGAAGGTGGCCGATCCGGCTGCCTGGCGTGAGGCGGGACAACTCATCGGAGATCGACAGGAAGGCGTCCCGAACAACCGGCAGAAGTTGTGCACCTGCAGGGGTCAGCCGCATCGGTCGTGGCTGGCGCTGGAAAAGCGATTGTCCGCAATAGTCTTCCAGCAGCCTTATCTGGTGACTGATGGCCGTGGGTGTGACGGACAACTCTTCGGCCGCCTTCCGAAAGCTCAGGAGGCGCGCGGCGACTTCAAACGCCTGGAGTTCTCTAAGTGGCGGTAGGCGGTGCATGGGCCGAATTGTAGATGAACTGAATTCACCCTGCCGCGAATTTTTTGCAGTTGCCCCGCATGTCATCGAGTCCGACCATCTACGCATCCTGGAAGGAGAGCATGATGCTAGACGGACAATCGGCATCTACCGCCGCGACGATGATCGAGAGGTTCGAAAAGATCCGCCACTTGCTGGCCGATCAAGCCATGCGTCTTGACGCGGATCGTCGACTGTCGGACGAGGCGTTTGCTGCCCTGAGCCAGGCAGGGTTCTTCCGCCTTCTCTTGCCGGCAAAGGTCGGTGGATGCGGCCTGTCGCCGCTCGACTTCATGACGGTGGTCGAGCACGCTGCAGCCCTTGATGGGACGATCGGCTGGCTTGTCGGAAATGGCGGTGGCATGTCGCGCGCGGGTGGTTATCTGCCGCTGGAGGCCGCCCAGATCCTCTTTGGGAATCCGTCCGCCTTCATCGCCTCCAGTACAGGCGCAATTGGCAAGGCGGTGCCCATGAAATCTGGCTACCGCATCACTGGCAGGTGGCCCTTTGCCAGCGGTGCTCCCCATGCCTCGGCCTTTGCGGCGCTATGCCAGGTGGACGACGGAAGCGAACGGATTGTTCTGGCGTTCCTGTCCCGTGAGGCCGTCACCTTGATCGATAACTGGTACGTGTCGGGAATGCGAGGCACCGGCAGTTGGGATTTCGAGGCAGACGATGTATTCCTGCACGCCGAATTCGTGTGCGACTTTCAGCCGGAGCCGACGCAGCCCGGTGTATACTATCGTCTTCCGGGACCATCCGCCTTTGTCTGGACGGTGGCCACCGTGCCGCTGGGCATCGCGAAGGGCGCTATCGATGCGTTCATTGCGGTCAGCAAAGGCCATCATCGACAGGGGATCACGCTCGCGGTGGGAGAGCGCGAACTGGTGCAGGCCGACATAGGGCGCTGCCTGGCGAAATGGCGTGCGGCCGACGCCTTCATGCGGTCAGCCATGTCGGACCTGTGCGTTTCGGTCGAAAACGCGGGTTCGGATCTGGTCGCGACCCGGATCAATTTTCGGCTCGCCTGTTCGTATGCCACTGAGGTGGCCGTCGAAATTACGTTGCGGCTGAACGATCTGATCGGAGCCCGGGCCCTCGCAGAGTCACAGCCGTTCGAGCGGCGCGAACGCGACGTGCGCGCGGCGGCCAAGCACATCGCCATGAGCGCCGAGCAGTTTGTCTTTGCTGGACGTCATGCCCTTGGCGTGGATATCGGCCGTGCAAATTTCTGACGATCTGACCGAGATGGTCGCGCAGGCAATGTCCGATGTAGGTTCCGCCCACCGGGAAGTGTAATCTGCCAAGGGTCACATCGGATGCGCTTAACCCCGAAGAGCCTCAAGCGCCTCACCTAGATCAATCGCCCCGTCATAAAGCGCGCGGCCCGAGATGGCGCCAGCGATGACGCCGGTATTCTTGAGGGCGACGAGGTCGGCGAGCGAGGAGACGCCTCCGCTGGCGATCACCGGGATCGTCACGGCGCGGGCGAGGGCCTCGGTCGCCTCGATGTTCGGGCCGGTCATGGCGCCGTCGCGGGCGATATCGGTGTAGATGATCGCCGCGACGCCGGCATCCTCGAAGCTTTTCGCAAGGTCGGTGACCATCACCTCGGTCTCGGTCGCCCAGCCCTTGGTGGCGACGCGCCCATTCCGCGCGTCGATGCCGACGGCGACGCGGCCCGGAAAGGTGCGGGCGGCTTCGCGGACAAGATCGGGGTTCTCCACGGCCACGGTGCCGAGGATGACGCGGGCAAGACCCTTGGCGAGCCAGCCTTCGATCGTCGCCATGTCGCGGATTCCGCCGCCAAGCTGGCAGGGCACCTTGACACGGGCGAGGATCGCCTCGACCGCCGCGCCGTTCACCGGCTCTCCGGCGAAGGCGCCGTTGAGATCGACGAGGTGGATCCATTCGCAGCCCGCCGCCTCGAACTGGGCCGCCTGCGCCGCCGGGTCGTCGCCGAAGACCGTCGCCTTGTCCATCTCGCCGTGCAGAAGCCGCACGCACTGGCCGTCCTTCAGGTCGATGGCGGGGTAGAGGATCATGGGCCGTCTCCTTCGTCGCTTGCGCCGCCTCTTGCCATGACGATGCGCCCTTGCAAAGCGCCGAAACGTCACGTCAGGCTTTACGCGCGCGGGCGGCTCGCCGATGATGCGTGCGAGGCATGGTCAGGGAGGACAGCACCATGAAACATCTACTTGCGGCAGCCCTTGTTCTGGTTGCCGGCGCGGCCTTTGCCGATCCGGTCGAGGGGGTCTGGCAGACACAGCCCGACGACGGCTCCTATGCCCATGTCACGATGGCGCCCTGCGGACCGGCGTTCTGCGGCAAGATTTCCCGCACCTTCAAGCCCGAGGGCGAATACAAGTCCCCGAATCTTGGCAAGACTCTGGTCATGGACATGGCCCCGAACGGGGACGGCTCCTATGCCGGGAAGGTCTGGCGCCCCTCGAATGACAAGATCTACATCGGGAAGATCCAGCTGAACGGCGACACGATGAAGCTGTCCGGATGCGTCGCGGGGGGGCTCATCTGCTCCAAGCAGACCTGGACGCGGCTGAAGTAATCAGCCGAACACCGACCAGCCCATGGCGCCGGCGAGGCGTTCGGCGGCCTCTGTCCCCAGTTTGGAATTGCCCTGCGCGTTCAGGCCAGGCGACCATACCGCGATGGAGGCCCGGCCCGGGCGCGATCACGAGGATCCCGCCGCCGACGCCCGACTTGCCGGGCAGGCCGACGCGATAGGCGAAGTCGCCCGACCCGTCGTAGTGCCCGCAGGTCAGCATCAGCGCGTTGATCCGGCGGACGCGGGCTTGCGAGACCATGCGCGGGGCGCCGGGCGCTGCCATCAGGAAGCGGCCCGCCCGGGCGAGCTGGAGGCACGACATCTCGATGGCGCATTGGTGGAAATAGGCGCCGAGCGTGCGTTCGGGCGCATTCGTCAGGTTGCCGTAGGCCTTCATGTAATGCGCGAGGGCGAAGTTCTTGTGGCCTGTCAGCGTCTCGGACCGCGCCACCGCGTCGTTGATGTGGATATCGTCGTCGCCCGCCGCCTCGCGAATGAAGCGCATGAGTTCGCCAAGGTATTCTTTCGGCTCGTTCGCGGCGAGGACCGCATCAACAGTCGCGATAGCGCCCGCATTGATGAAGGGGTTCCGGGGGATGCCCTTCTCGTGTTCGAGCTGGAGAATCGAGTTGAACGCATAGCCCGAGGGTTCGCGCCCGACGCGGGTCCAGAGCCGGTCGCCGAGCCGGCCAAGCGCAATGGCAAGCGCGAAGACCTTGGAGACGGACTGGATCGAGAAGGGCACCTCGCCGTCGCCGATGACATGTTCGGTGCCGTCGGCAAGGACCACCGCCATGCCGAAGCGCGCGGGATCGACCGAGGCGAGCTCGGGGATATAGGTCGCGACCTTGCCTCGATCCTCGGCGGCGGTTTGCGCGGCGAAGATGCCAGCCAGCACGTCGGGCAGCCGCGTGGTCACGGCGCCCAGCGGAGGAAATTGCCGATCAGGCGGAGGCCGACGGCCTGGCTCTTTTCCGGATGGAACTGGGTGCCGACCATGTTGTCCCGCCCGACGATCGCGGTGATCGGTCCGGCGTAGTCGCAATGCGCCAGAAGATGCGCCGGATCCGCGACCCGGAAATGGTAGGAATGGACGAAATAGGCGTGGCTGCCGGTTTCGATCCCCTCCAGCACCGGATGTGGCCGGTCCACGACAAGATCGTTCCAGCCCATGTGGGGCACTTTCAGCGCCGGGTCGGAGGGCGCGATCTTCACAACGTCGCCGCCGATCCAGCCGAAGCCGGGGGTTTGCGCGTACTCGTGCCCGCGCGTCGCCATCATCTGCATGCCGATGCAGATGCCAAGGAAGGGCACGGCGCGCACCGTCACGGCCTCTTCGATCGCCTCGAACAAGCCGGTGAAGCGGAAGAGCGCGGCGCGGCAGGCTGGAAAGGCTCCGTCGCCGGGCAGCACGACCCGGTCGGCCCGCGCCACGTCCTCGGGGCGGGAGGAAACGATCACGCGGCCCGCCCCCGTCTCGGCCGCCATGCGCTGGAACGCTTTCTCGGCCGAGTGGAGATTGCCGCTGTCGTAGTCGACGACGACGGTCAGGCTCACAGCGCCCCCTTGGTCGAAGGGAGGACCCCGGCCGCGCGCGGATCGGGCTCGACCGCCATGCGAAGCGCCTTCGCCGCCGCCTTGAACGCCGCCTCGGCGATGTGGTGGCTGTTGATGCCGTGCACCTTGTCCATGTGCAGCGTGATCCCGCCATGGGTCGAGAGCGCCTGGAAGAACTCCCGCACCAGCTCGGTATCGAACGTGCCGATCTGCGCCGTCGGGAACGCGACGTTCCAGACAAGGTATGGGCGGCCGGACAGGTCGAGCGCGCAGTCCAGCCGCGCGTCGTCCATGGCAAGCGCGAAGTGGCCGTAGCGACGGATGCCGGTCTTGTCGCCAAGCGCCTTCGTCAGCGCCTGACCCAGCGCAATCCCGGTATCCTCGACCGTGTGGTGATCGTCGATATGCAGATCGCCCTTGGCGCTCACAACCATGTCAATCAGCGAGTGCCGGGCAAGCTGGTCGAGCATATGGTCGAAGAACCCTACACCCGTGGTGTTCCGATAACGCCCGGTGCCGTCGAGATTGATCTCGACCGCGATCTCGGTCTCGGCCGTCTTGCGGTTGATCGTCGCCTTGCGCATGGGTCACCCTTTCGTTCCGGCGACTTATAGGACCCGGCGGGCGCCAGTCCAAGCCTTCGGCAGGCGAAAATGGCGGGCTGTCACCGCGGCGCCGCGCAACGCGAAAGGGCCACCCGAAGGTGGCCCTGTCCGTTCGCCTGAAGCGAGATTTTGGAGCGGGCGATGAGATTCGAACTCACGACCCTAACCTTGGCAAGGTTATGCTCTACCCCTGAGCTACGCCCGCGTCCTTGGGTGAGGGGGATTTATAAACTCTCCCGGTGCTCCGCAAGGGGAAAATGTGCCCCCCGGGCGAGATTTTGCGCCGCGTTTCTCCGGCTCCCTGCAGGGGCGCCGGAATTGGCCGGCGGGGGCGAGCAGTGATTCGCCATATCCACAAGGAATGGAGATTAAGTGACTGAAACAAAAAGATTATAGTTGATGATCGGTTAAGCTCACCTCGGTCCGTCACCAAAGCGCGGCGCCCGGCGGCGATTTGCGATCCGGGCGAAACCATGCCGCAGGTTTGTCGCCCCGATGTCGAATTTCGGGCGAAATCGGGGTGGTGAATGGGTCCGTCGCCGCCACGGCACCTCCGGCTTCCGCACAATGCCCCGGGGACACCGAACCGAAAGGATCGCAGCCATGTTCATGCCCAAGATCGAGGATTTCCACGCCACCGGCACGCTCGCCGCCATTCTTCACGCGGGGACCGCTCCGGCCGCGCCGGGTCTTCTGGCCGGCGCGCTGGTCGAGACCCGGGATGGCTGGACGCCGGTTGAACGTCTTGCGCCGGGCGACCGGATCGCGACGATGGACGGCGGGTTCTGTCCGGTTCTCGACATCGAGCGTCACCCGGTGGAGGGGCAGTCGGTGATCCATCTGCCAGGCGGGGCGCTTGGCGCCTGTTCGGCCATCGACCTGATGCCCGGACAGGATCTCTTCCTCGCGTCGCGCGTCGCCGAAGAGGTGCTCGGCGTCGGCGGTGTCCGTCTTGCCGCCGCCGCGCTGGTCGGCCGGTTCGGTATCCGGCGGCGGACCCTCGCCGCGCCGGCCGACCGCACCGTGCTGCGCTTTGCGCAAGAGGAGATCGTCTATGCCAATTCCGGCCTTCTTCTTCACGCGGCGCCCACAGGCATGTCCGGGGCCGGATTCTTCGAGCGTCTCGATGGCGCTGCGGCCGAAGCGATGCTCGACCTGATCGAGGCGGAAGGCCAGCGCGTCTTCGCCCTCGCCGCATGAGCCGGCGCGGGCACCAGGCCTCCCCTTGCTGCCGGCCTCGCCGCGCTCAGGCACGGCACGAGCGGAAGACGGGGAGGCCCGTCGCGCCCCCGGCAAGCGGGCCGAAGCATGTGTGAGGGGGCGGCGCGGGCGTGGTGGCGGCAAGGTCGCTGCACAGCGCGCGGGCGCGATCCTCAAGCCAGGCGAGCTGCCTTTCGAGCCGCTCGATTCCCGCGCGCCCCGGTTCTCCGCCGTCGGCAATCCAGCCAAGCGCGCCCCGAAGTGTGCCAAGCGTCAGGATCACGTCTTCCACGAGAAAGGTTTCGAACGACGCAAGCGTCATGTCGGTCATGGTTCACCCCTGATTTCCCCGCGGCAACGCTAGGCGCTGGCCGCTAAGAAAGTGCTAACGGCGGTCAGTAGGATTGGATCTGGATATAGCCGTGCTGCTCGGCATAGCGGACCCCGTAGACCAGCGCGGCGCCCAGGATGAGGCCGGCGATCACTGCGAGCGCGATCTTCACCGCCGACCACGGCCTCTCGCCCTTGACCTGGCCGGTCTGGCCATTGACGACGAACCGGTAGCTCTTGCCGCCATATTTGTAGGCGGCGCTCCAGACCGGCAGCAGGACATGCTTGAAGGTCACGTCCGAAACACCTGTTTCGATGTGATGAATCTCCTGCCGGTCGCCACCGATGTCGAACCGCACGTCGCGCTCGATCATCCGGTCCATGTAGCCCCGCGCCTCTGACATGCCCTCTTCTAGGCCGACTGTGTAGCCTTCGGCGCGAAAGCCCGCGAGGAACTCGGGCGCATAGGGTTCAAGCCGCGTCAGGTCCCAGGGCTGGAGCGCCTGGGTATAGCCCTGCGGCAGGGAGCGCGACGCCAGCACCAGCACATCGTCGAAGAACCGCGCGACCCGGCCCGAAACCGGCGTCCAGCGGATGCGCGCGACCTGCCGGTTCTCCCAGTGCACGCCGCCCCGCTGGTCGCGCACCTGGACGCGCTGGGTCTCATAATAGACCGTGCCGCGCCGCCCCGAATAGGACGACCGGGTGTCAGCGTCGAAGGTCCAGTAGGGGACATAGATGCCCTGCATCGCGCGGCCCTTGCGGGCGTAGTCCTGAAGCCCCGAGGGCGCGAACCAGAGCGAGCCGAGCCAGTCCGTCATCGCCTGCCGTGCCTGCGGTTCGGTCAGTACGAAGGGCGCGACCCCCTTGGGCTTGATGTGCCGGCTCTCTCCGCTGTCGGCAACCACCGGCGTGGCACAGAATGGGCATTCGGCGGCATGGACAGCCGGATCGAACTCCACCTCGGCGCCGCAGTTGGGGCACCGCGAAAAGCGCGCGACCTCGACCTCGCTGTCTGGCAGCGCTGCCTCGACACCCTCGCGGAATGCGGTCTCGGGGATCGGCCGGTGATGGCCGCGCCCGGCCGTCTCGATGCTTTCGCTATGGCCGCAATGGGCACAGACCAACTGCTCCTCGCCCGGGCTGTAGCGAAGGTCGGCGCCGCATTGCGGACAGGGAAAGCGATGCTCCTCGGCAGGCGTCATGGCTCGCCCGCGTCAGGCCCCGGCAGGCGGCGGGGGCGGCGCGACCGTGAAAAGCTGCGCCAGTTCCGCGATGTCGCCGGCAGGCTTCCAGCCGTCTTGCCCGGGCGCCCAGACGAGTGTCTCGCGGGTAAAGCTGCCGTCAGCCATGAGCCGCCCGAGATGGCCGCGCCCATAGGGCCCGTCGACCGCGCCGGCGCGTGCAAGATGCCAGACCTTCTCGACCGGCGGCAGCGCGGGCGGGGGCGGCGGCAACGCGGCGCCGGGAACCTGCGCGGGCAGGGGCTGCGCGCCCCAGGGCCCCATCTGCTGGCCGACCGCCATGCCGATCCCGGCCCCGACGCCCGCGCCCATCACGCTGCCGGCCGCACCGTCGCCGCGCCCCAGCGCCTCGGCGGCCGAATACTGCATGTAGCGATTGAGATCGCCAAGAATGCCCATCGAGGTCCGCTTGTCGAGAACCGCTTCAACAGCCTCCGGCAAGCTGATGTTCTCGATATAGAATTCCGGAATCTCAAGACCGTAGGCCGCGATCGCCGGCGTGATCGCCCGGGCGACGATCTTGCCAAGGTCGGCCGTGTTGGCCGCCATGTCGAGGACTGGTATCCCCGACGAGGCGATGACACGGGAAAATTCCTGCACGATGATGTTGCGGATCTGGAAGCTGATCTCGTCAGCGGTGAATTCCCCATCCGTGCCAACGATTTCGCGGACGAACTTCGCGGGATCCGTGACGCGCATGACATAGGTGCCATAGGCGCGCAGCCGCACCGGCCCGAATTCCGGATCGCGCGCGATGATCGGGTTCTTCGTACCCCATTTCTGGTCGGTGAACCGCACCGTGCTGACGAAGTAGATCTCGGACTTGAAGGGCGACCGGAACCCGTGGTCCCAGTGCTGCAGCGTCGTCAGGATCTGCATGTTGTTTGTCTCGAGCATGTAGTGACCGGGGTTGTAGACATCGGCGATCTGCCCTTCGTGGACGAAAACCG
>JAGRDU010000025.1:0-9974 GCA_020446905.1 Paracoccaceae bacterium
CTTCCTTGATGCCCGAGAACCAGCGTGCCGTGACGGTCTTGGTCTTGGTGTAGAACTTGAAGGCGTCGGGACCGTACTGGTTGAGGTCGCCAAAGGCCGATTTCTTCCAGCCGCCGAAGGAGAAGTACGAAAGCGGCACCGGGATAGGGAAGTTGATGCCCACCATTCCGACGTTCACGCGGGACGCGAAGTCGCGGGCCGTGTCGCCGTCGGCAGTGAAGATCGCCGTGCCGTTGCCGTAGGGGTTGTCCATCGTCAGCTTCAGCGCCTCGTCATAGCTTGCAGCGCGGACGGTGCTGAGGACGGGGCCAAAGATCTCTTCGCGATAGATGTCCATGTCCTTGGTCACCCGGTCAAAGAGCGAGGGGCCGACGAAGAAGCCGTTCTCATAGCCCTGGAGTTTGAAACCGCGCCCGTCGACGACCAGCTTCGCACCCTGCGCGACGCCGCTGTCGATCAGGCCGCGGATACGCTGTTCGGCCTGCTTGGTGATGACGGGGCCGTAGTCCACGTCATTGCCCGAGGTATAGGGGCCGACCTTCAGCTTCTCGATCCGCGGCACGAGTCGTTCGATCAGCGCATCGGCGGTCTTCTCGCCCACCGGAACGGCGACCGAGATCGCCATGCAACGCTCACCCGCCGCGCCAAATCCTGCGCCGACGAGCGCGTCGGCAGCCTTGTCGAGGTCGGCGTCCGGCATGATGATCATGTGGTTTTTGGCACCGCCGAAACACTGGGCGCGCTTACCGTTGGAACAGGCGCGGCCGTAGATGTATTGCGCAATCGGGGTGGAGCCGACGAAGCCGACGGCCTGGATCGTCTCATTGTCGAGGATCGCGTCCACGGCTTGCTTGTCGCCGTTAACGATTTGCAGCACACCGTCGGGCAGGCCCGCCTCCTGGATCAGCTCGGCAAGGCGCAAGGCTGTCGAGGGGCAGCGTTCGGAGGGCTTCAGGATCATCGCGTTGCCCGAAGCAAGCGCGGGGCCCATCTTCCACAGCGGGATCATCGCGGGGAAGTTGAACGGCGTGATACCAGCAACGACGCCGAGCGGCTGGCGCATCGAATAGAGGTCGATTCCGGGGCCGCCGTCATTGATGTATTCGCCCTTCAGAAGGTGCGGGGCGCCCATGCAGACCTCGATCACCTCAAGCCCGCGCTGCACGTCGCCGCGTCCGTCGGGGATGGTCTTGCCGTGCTCGCGGCTGACCAGCTCGGCCAGTTCGTCCATGTGCTGGTTGATGAGATCGGCGAATTTCATCATGACGCGCGCCCGGCGCTGCGGGTTGGTCGCGGCCCATTCGGCCTGCGCCTTGGCGGCGTCAGCGATGGCGGCGTCCATCTCGGCGACGGTCGCCAGCGGCACCCTGGCCTGCACCTCGCCGGTCGCGGGGTTGTAGACATCGGCGAAACGGCCCGACGTGCCCTTGACGTGCTTGCCGTTGATCCAGTGTGTCAGTTCGGTCATCGGTTCCTCCCTCGATTGCGCGGGCAGAATAGTCTTGCAGTAATGGGCCGAAAAGAGGCAGTTTCCCAAAAAGGGTTTTGCATTTTTGCAAAGACAGGATGATGGCCGACTGGGACGATCTGAAGGTGTTTCTGGCGCTCGCGCGCAGCGAGAGCCTGACGGCGGCGGGAAAGGTGCTGAAGATCGACGCCGCCACCGTCGGCCGCCGCATCGCGCGGCTCGAGGAGGCGATCGCGGCGCGGCTGTTCACCCGCTCGCCGCAGGGATACGCCTTGACCGACGCCGGGGAACGGCTTCTGGCCCATGCGGTCCGGGCCGAGCAGGCGGTCATCGCCGCCACCGACGAGGTGCGCGGCGAGGCCGGGCGCCTGACCGGGCAGGTCCGCATCGGCGCGCCGGACGGCGTCGCGAACTTCCTTTTGCCGCAGATCACCGCGCAGATCTGTGACGACAACCCCGGGCTCGAGGTGCAGATCGTCGCGCTGCCCCGGGTCTTCAACCTGTCGAAACGCGAGGCCGACATGGCCATCACCGTCAGCCGGCCCGCCGCCGGACGCCTGACGGCGCAGAAGCTGACCGACTACCATCTGCACCTTGCGGCCTCGCGCGGTTATCTCGACCGGCATCCGGCGATTCGCGACCTTGCTGACCTCGGTTCGCACCGGATGGTCGGCTATATCGCCGACCTCATCTTCGACAGCGAGCTTGACTATCTGTCCGCGACGGGGGCCGAGGCCGCCACGCTCGCCTCGAACTCGGTCTCGGTGCAGTTCAACTGGCTGCGCGCCGGGGCGGGAATCGCCATCGTTCACGATTTTGCGCTGCCAAGTGCCCCAGACCTCGTCCGTATCCTGCCCGAGGCGCTGTCGCTGACCCGCAGCTTCTACCTTATCCGCCACGCCGACGACCGCCGCGTCGCCCGCCTCAACCGTTTCGCCGAGCTTCTGGCGCAGGGAATGCGCCGCGAAGTTGCGCGACTGGAAGCCTTGGCTTGACAGCGGGGGGGCAAAGCGTTGACGCTGCGGAAAATGACTGGATTCCCGGGAGGATAACATGCAAGTGCACCAGATTCTGCGCTCAAAGCCCAAGGCTGACGTGGTGACGGTCGAACCGACCGTGCGCGTGGCCGATGCGGCCCGGCTTCTGGCCGAACGCAGGATCGGCGCGCTGATGGTGGCGACCGACGGCAAGCACCCCCTCGGCATCCTGTCCGAGCGCGACATCGTGCGCGATCTCGGCCGGCGCGGCTCGATCTGCCTTGAGGACAAGGTCGAAAGCCTGATGACGCGCAACCTTGTCACCTGTGCCCCCGGCGACAATGCCGATGCAGTGCTCGAAAAGATGACGGCGGGCCGCTTCCGCCACATGCCTGTGATCGAGGGCTCCGAGATGGTCGGCATCATTTCCATCGGCGATGTCGTCGCGGCGCGGCTGTCCGAGCTTGCGATGGAGAAGGACGCGCTCGAGAACATGATCAAGGGGAACTGAGGCGCCGCCGCTGCGCAGCGAAAACGCTTGCAAACGGGCGCGCAATATTGTTGCGTGCCTGCGCGAAACAGGTCGGGAGGGACGGCGACCAAATGCGCATCGGCTTTTACCCCGGGACTTTCGACCCGATCACGCTTGGCCATATCGACATCATCCAGCGCGCGACGGCGCTGGTCGACCGGCTGGTGATCGGCGTCGCCATCAACCGGGACAAGGGACCGCTCTTCTCGCTGGAAGAGCGCGTCGCGATGGTAGAGGCGGAATGCGCCGCGATCATGGAACGGACAGGTCTGGAGCTGATCGTCCATCCGTTCGAGAACCTTCTGATCGACTGCGCGCGCGAGGTCGGCGCCGCCGTCATCATCCGGGGCCTGCGCGCCGTCGCGGATTTCGAGTACGAGTTCCAGATGGTCGGCATGAACCGGGCGATGGACGACAGCGTCGAGACCGTGTTCCTCATGGCCGACGCACGGCGACAGGCGATTGCCTCCAAGCTCGTCAAGGAGATCGCGCGTCTGGGCGGCGATGTCTCGCGCTTCGTGACGCCGCCGGTCCAGGCCGCGCTGCTCGAAAAGTTCGGCTGACCGGCGGATCCCCCGCGACATCGGCGCGCAGCCCATTGGCCCGGCGGGGCGAAGCCTCTATGGTCGCGTCATGATCGTGGAATTCGGACATCTCGCTCTCAGCCTCGCGCTGATGATCGCCCTGGTTCAGGCCGTGGTGCCGCTGGTTGGTGCGGCGCAGGGCTGGCGCGGCTGGATGGCGCTGGCGGCGCCTGCTGCCACGGCGCAGTTCCTTTGCATCGCGCTGGCCTTCGCGGCGCTCATGTGGGCCTTCGTCTCTTCGGACTTCTCGCTGAAGGTCGTGGTCGAGAATTCGCACACGTTGAAGCCGATGCTCTACAAGATCTCAGGCGTCTGGGGGAACCACGAAGGCTCGATGCTGCTCTGGGTGCTGATCCTGTCCGGCTTCGGGGCCACCGCCGCCTGGTTCGGCGGCGCGCTGCCCGAACGGCTCCGGGCGCGGGTGCTGAGCGTTCAGGCGATGATCGGCGTTGCCTTCCTTGCCTTCATCCTCTTCACCTCGAACCCGTTCCTGCGACTGGCCGAGCCGCCGTTCGACGGGCGCGATCTCAACCCGCTTCTGCAGGACCCCGGATTGGCCTTCCATCCGCCGTTCCTCTACCTCGGCTATGTCGGGCTTTCGATGGCCTTCTCCTTTGCCGTCGCGGCCTTGATCGAGGGGAGGGTGGACGCCGCCTGGGCGCGCTGGGTGCGGCCCTGGACGCTGGCTGCCTGGATGTTCCTGACCGTCGGCATCGCGCTCGGCTCCTGGTGGGCTTATTATGAGCTTGGCTGGGGCGGCTTCTGGTTCTGGGACCCGGTCGAGAACGCGAGCTTCATGCCCTGGCTCATCGCGACCGCGCTTCTCCATTCCGCCATCGTCGTGGAAAAGCGCGAGGCGCTGAAAAGCTGGACCGTGCTTCTGGCGATCATTGCCTTCGGCTTCTCGCTGATCGGGACGTTCCTGGTGAGGTCTGGTATCATCACCTCGGTCCACGCCTTTGCGAACGACCCCGAGCGCGGGGTGTTCATCCTTGCGATCCTTGCCGTCTTCATCGGCGGGGCACTGACGCTTTATGCCGCGCGCGCCGGGGCCATGGAGGCGAAGGGCGTCTTCGGGGTCGTGAGCCGGGAATCCGCGCTGGTGATGAACAACGTCCTGCTGTCGGTCGCGGCCTTCGTCGTCTTTGCCGGTACGGTCTGGCCGCTGGTTGCCGAACTGGCCTTCGCCCGCAAGCTCTCGGTCGGCGCGCCCTTCTTCAATCAGGCCTTCACGCCCTTCGTGGTGCTGATCGCGCTTCTCCTGCCGCTTGGCGTACTCATGCCCTGGAAGCGCGCGGTGGTCTCGCGCAGCGCCAGGCCGCTCTACCCGGCGCTGGCGCTCGCATTTGCCGTGGTGGCGCTGGTCTATGCCATCGCGACTGAGCGCACCGCACTTGCGCCGATCGGGGCCGCGCTCGGCGTCTGGCTGATCGCCGGGACCGCGACGGACCTCTGGCAGCGGGCGGGGCGCAAGGCCGGGCGTCTGACGCGCCTGCCGCGCGCCGACTGGGGCAGGGCGCTCGCCCACGGCGGGCTGGGCGTGACCTTCATCGGCATTTCGCTCCTGACCGCCTGGGACATCGAGGATATCCGCGTCGCGCAGGTGGGCGAGAGCTTCGAGGTCGGTGCCTACACGATCACGCTCGACAAGGTGGAGCGGCTGGAGGGGCCGAACTACATCTCGACCACCGCGACGATGCATGCCGAAAAGGGCGGCAGGCTGGTCGCCGTCCTGCATCCCGAAAAGCGTGTCTATCCGGTCGCGGCGATGCCGACGACCGAGGCAGCGATCGACAACGGCATCTTCCGCGACCTCTACCTTGTGATCGGCGATCCGCAGGACGGCGGCGGCTGGGCGGTCCGGACCTATATCAAGCCCTTCGCCAACTGGATCTGGGCTGGCGCGATCATCATGGCCCTCGGCGGCGCGCTCAGCCTGACCGACCGGCGCTACCGTGTCGCCGCCGGCGCGCGCAAGGCGCCCGTCGCGGCAACCCCGGCGGAATGAGCGGGATGCGCTGGCTGGTCCTGTCGCTGTTGCTGCTGGCCGCGCCCGCCCATGCGGTGCAGCCCGACGAGGTGTTGGCCGACCCCGCGCTCGAGGCGCGGGCACGCGGCCTCAGCCAGGGGCTGCGCTGCCTGGTCTGCCGCAACGAGAATATCGACGAATCGAATGCCGATCTGGCCCGCGACCTGCGCCTTCTGGTGCGCGAGCGGCTGGTCGCCGGCGATACCGACGACGAGGTCATCGCCTATCTCGTCGACCGCTACGGCGAATACGTCCTTCTCAATCCGCCGGCCACGGGATCGACGCTGATCCTCTGGGTCACCGGCCCGGCGCTGCTTCTCGCCGGGCTTGGCGGCGCCGCGCTCTATCTCCGGCGGCGGCGTCAGGCAGGTGAGTCAGCGGTCGCGCCGCTCTCGGAGGACGAGCGGGCGCGGCTTGCCGAACTTCTGAAGGAGTGACGCGGGGTTCCGCTTTTCCTGTCCTCGCGCCCGGCTAAGCTGGCGCGGGAGAGGGAGGAGACGCGCGATGAGCTACGAGACGATCCACTACAGCGAGGAGGATGGCGTCGCCGTCATCACCCTCGACCGGCCCGAGGTGATGAACGCGCTCTCGAGCGTGATGCGGGGCGAGATCACCGCGGCGGTGCTCCGCGCGCGCGAAACCGCGCGCGTGATCGTCGTGACCGGCACCGGGCGCGCCTTCTGCTCGGGTCAGGATCTGGCCGATCCCGCACTGGCGGGGGGCTTTGACGTCGCGAGGGTGCTGGGCGAGGAATACGAGCCGATGCTGCGGGCGATGGTCGAGGCCGAAGTGCCCGTGATCGCGGCCGTCAACGGTACGGCGGCGGGGGCCGGAGCGAACCTCGCGCTGGCCGCCGATGTGGTGATCGCCGCCGAAAGCGCAAGCTTCATCCAGGCCTTCACCCGCATCGGCCTGATCCCGGACGCCGGCGGCACCTGGACCCTGCCGCGCACCGTCGGACTTGCACGCGCGATGGGCGCAGCGCTTTTCGCCGACAAGATCACCGCGGCGCAGGCGGCGGACTGGGGCATGATCTGGGAGGCGGTGCCGGACGAGGGGTTCGAGGCGCATTGGCGCGCCCGCGCCGCCTCGCTCGCCGCCGGGCCGGGGGCCGCCTATGCCCGCGTGAAGCAGGCGATGCGGGCGAGCCTTGGCAACGACCTCGACACGCAGCTTGCGCTTGAGGCGCGGCTGCAGGGCGAGTGCGGCGCCACGGCCGACTTCCGGGAGGGCGTGGTGGCGTTTCTCGAAAAGCGCCCCGCCCGGTTCACGGGGCGCTGATCCAGAGGAGGCGCGGAGGCGCGCCACGGCTTTTCCCTCTCGCCCCGGGCCCCTGGCCCGTGGCGCTCGCGTTTGGGGTGGTTCGGTGCTTGACCGGGGCGCGTTCCGGGCAGAGAGTTGACCCATGAGGGCGCATGGCCCGAACGGCACGGGGGCCAGCCGCAAGCGCGCCCGCTCGCGTGCCGGGGGAGAGAGATCATGCGCTGCATCACGGTACTCGGGCCGTCTCAATCGGGAAAAACGGAGCTGGTGAAGGCGCTTGTCGCGCTGGAGGGCGGCCATTCCCGGTCCGAGACGGCCGGTCATCTGGCGCTGACGCGCTTTGGCTTCATGGGCGAGGACTGGTGCGCGCTCGATGTCGCGGGCGGACCGGAATATGCGCGGATGGGGGGCGCCGCGCTGCTGGCCGCCGACGCCGCCGTGCTTTGCGTCGCGGCCGATCCGGACGAGGCAGTGCTGGCCGCGCCCTGGCTCCGCGCGATCGAGGCGGCAAAGGTGCCCTGCTTCATCTTCATCAACCGGATGGACGCTCCGAAGGGCCGGGTGCGCGACATGGTAGCGGCGCTTCAGGCCTACACCGGGCACACGGTCGTGCTGCGGCAGATCCCGATCCGCGAGGGTGGCGAGATCGTCGGCGCCATCGACCTCATCTCCGAGCGCGCCTGGCGCTACCGCGAGGGGCAGCCGTCGCAGCTGGTGGCGATGCCGAAGGGCGAGGCGGAGCGCGAGCACGAGGCGCGGGCCGAGCTTCTCGAACACATGTCGGACTACGACGACGCGCTGCTGGAGGAGTTGATCGAGGATCACGAGCCGGCCGCCGGCGCGCTTTTCGAGATCGCCCGACGTGAGACGCAGCACAGGGATATCCTGCCCTGTTTTCTCGGCTCGGCGAGCCATCGCAACGGGATCCTGCGGCTGATGAAGGCGCTCAGGCACGAGGTGCCCGCGGCTTCGGCGCTGGCCGAGCGGCTGGGGGTGAAGGGCGCTCTGGCGGTCGGTTTTCACGCGCAGATCCGCAAGCATCTTGGCAAATGCGTCTTCGTGCGCGCGCTTGCGGACGGCGTCAAGCAGGGCGCGCAGATCGCTGGCGCTGGCCTTGGGGGCCTTGCGGACATCGGCGGCAAGGCGGGCAACGACCATCTCGCGGCCGGGGAGATCGGGCTGACCGTGAAGTCGGACCAGCTTGATGCGGGCCGCGTCTTCACGGCCGCCCGCGCGGAGCCGGCACCGGCCTGGGCGGCGGGCTGTCCGCCCGCGCTCGCGCGCATCGTGACGGCAGCGCATGACCGCGACGAGGTGCGTCTGTCCACCGCGCTTGCCCGGCTGGCCGAGGCCGATCCGATGCTTTCGGTCGGGCAGGACCCGGCGACGGGCCATGCGCTGGTCAAGATGCAGGGGCCGATGCACGAGCGGCAGGTACTTTCGGTTCTGGGCGACGACTTCGGGGTGGATGTGGCAACAAAAGTGCCGGAACCGCGCTATCTGGAAACGATATCCGGCGCGGTCGAGGAACATTATCGTCACAGGAAACAATCAGGCGGCGCAGGCCAGTTTGCTGACGTCGCGATCACAGTCCGCCCGGCGGGACGGGGCGAGGGGTTCGGATTTGCCGAGACGGTGAAGGGCGGCGCGGTGCCGCGGAACTTCATCCCCTCGGTCGAGGAGGGTGCGCGCGAGGCGCTGGGGAAGGGGCCGCTCGGTTTTCCGGTGACTGACCTCGTCGTGACGCTGACCGACGGCAAGCACCATGCGGTCGACAGCAATGATTTTGCCTTCCGCACGGCAGGGCGCATGGCCCTGCGCGAGGCATTGTCGAAGGCGGGGCCGGTGCTGCTGCAGCCCATTGACCGGATCGACATTCATGTGCCGTCCGTCCACTCCGGGGCGATGGTCTCGATGATCTCTTCGCTCAAGGGGCAAGTGCTGGGTTTTGACCGTGACCCCGAGTTTCGCGGCTGGGACCTCTTCCGGGCGCTCCTGCCGGCATCGGCCGAGGAGGACCTCGTCATGGCGCTTGGCTCGGCGACGCAGGGTACCGCCTGGCACGAGGCGCGTTTCGACCATTACGAGGAGATCTATGGCCGCGAGGCCGAGCGCATCTCGAAGGAGCACGCCACCGCCGCCTGACCCCTGCGCCCAACGCCCCTTGCATGCTGCCCGGGCCGCACCTATCTTGCGGCCCGGGTCCGCAGTTCACCCAGGCGTCGCCGCCCCTGACGGGGCATGCTGAACCTGCCAGACGGTTTCAGGCAGTCTGATCTTTCAGGCGTCCGGCCGACAAGGGCGACCACCGGAACCGCCCCCTCGGGCGGCAGGGCGCGATCTGGAGGACAGAAATGGCACGCGATGCGATTGCCCTTGAAATTCATGACGTATCCGCCTTTGCCAAGGCCCTGCGGGCGGGGCTTGGGACGGACGAAGCGCTGCCCGGACATCTGGGGTTCCTGAACCTGATTGCCAGGGCGGCGGGATTCCGGAACTTTCAGCATCTGAAGGCACGGCTTCCCGCTGCCCCGGCCCCCGAGGCGCCGGTCAACGAACGGCGCCTGACGCAGGTCCTGCGTTGCTTTGACGCCGAGGGGAGGCTGATCCGCTGGCCCGGCAAGACGGCGCAGCAGGCGCTGGCGCTTCGTGTGCTGTGGTCGCACCTGCCCGCGCGGGTCGAGATGTCCGAGCCCGAGGTCAACGCGGTGATGGAGCGCTGGCACACCTTCGGGGACCGCGCGCTGCTTCGGCGCTCGCTCATCGACCATGGGCTGGCGACAAGGCGGATCGACGGGCGCGGCTACCGCCGGGTGGAAAGCGCCCCGCCGGCCGAGGCCCGGACGCTGCTGCGCCGGCTTGCGGCCCGCGCCGCCTGAAACGAAAGCGGCCGCCCCGACGGGCGGCCGTTCTCTTGTTCCGAGGGCGCTCTTCAGCGCTTGGCGACGTCGAGATAATCACGGGTCGGGGCGCCGGTGTAGCGCTGGCGCGGTCGGCCGATCTTCTGGCCGGGGTCGCCGATCATCTCTTTCCATTGGGCGATCCAGCCGACGGTCCGCGACAGCGCGAAGATCGGCGTGAACATCGAGGTCGGGAAGCCCATCGCCTCGAGGATGATGCC
>JAGRDU010000025.1:9992-16407 GCA_020446905.1 Paracoccaceae bacterium
GGATAGAGCTTCTTCTCGATGAAGTACTCGTCCTGAAGCGCGATGCGCTCCAGTTCCTTGGCGACTTTCAGCGTCTCGTTGTCGTGGATGCCGAGCAGGTCCAGCACCTCGTCGGCGCTTTCCTTCATCACCTTCGCACGCGGGTCAAAGTTCTTGTAGACCCGGTGGCCGAAGCCCATGAGCTTGAAGGGATCGCTCTTGTCCTTGGCGCGCTTGATGAATTCCGGGATGCGGTCGACCGTCCCGATCTCGCGCAGCATCTCGAGGCAGGCCTGGTTGGCGCCGCCGTGGGCGGGGCCCCAGAGGCAGGCGATGCCGGCAGCGATACAGGCGAAGGGGTTGGCGCCCGAGGAACCGGCCAGCCGCACGGTCGAGGTCGAGGCGTTCTGCTCGTGATCCGCATGCAGCATCATGATCCGGTCCATCGCCTTGGACAGGATCGGGCTGACCACGTAGTCCTCGCAGGGCACCGAGAAGCACATGTTCAGGAAGTTGCCCGCGTAATCGAGCGAGTTCTTCGGGTACACGAAGGGCTGGCCGATCGAGTATTTGTAGGCCATCGCGGCGACGGTCGGCATCTTGGCGATGAGCCTGATCGCGGCAACTTCACGCTGCCAGGGGTCCGAAATGTCGGTCGAGTCGTGATAGAACGCGGACATGGCGCCGACGACGCCGACCATGGTCGCCATCGGGTGGCTGTCCCGGCGGAACCCGCGGAAGAAGTAGTGCATCTGCTCGTGCACCATGGTGTGGCGCGTCACGCGGGTCTCGAAATCCGCCATCTGGGCGGCGTCCGGAAGTTCCCCGTAGAGCAGAAGGTAGCAGACCTCGAGATAGTGCGACTTCTCGGCCAGCTGTTCGATCGGATAGCCGCGATAGAGAAGCTCGCCCTTGTCGCCGTCGATATAGGTGATCGCGCTGTCGCAGGCCGCGGTTGAAGTAAAGCCCGGGTCGTAGGTGAAGACATCGGCCTCGCCGTAGAGCTTGCGGATGTCCAGAACATCCGGGCCCACCGAGGGTTTCAGGACCGGCAGATTGTAGGTCTTTCCGTCAATGCTGAGAGTGGCGTTCTTGGTCGGTTCTGCCATCGCGGGCCCTTTCATCTAGGTCCGTCAGGGGCAGCGCCCCCATCGGGAGGTGAACGTCACGGGCCCTCGCATGCGCTCAGGCCGTCGCATCTTTCAGTCGGGCAAGCGTCTCTTCCTGCCCCAAGGCGAGCATCATATCGAATACGCTCGGGCTGACCGTGCGCCCGGACAATGCGGCTCTCAGCGATCCTGCGATCTTGCCAAGCCCCACCCCGTGCTCTCCCGCGACGCGGGACACAATCCCCTCCAAGGTCTCGCGCGTCCAGCTAGCATCTTGCAACCCTTGCGTCAATTCTGTCAGTATACCACGGAATACCGGGTCAAGGGTTTTCGCAGCTGCGGCGTCGATATCTACCGGGCGGCTGACCAGCGCAAATCGTGCCTTTTCAATGAGGTCCGGGAAGGTCTTCGCGCGCTCTTTGAGCGCATGAAGGCCCTTGGCAAGCGTCGTTTTCTGCACCTGCGACAGGGCGGGCTGGCCGGACGCTTCCAAAAATGCCTCAATTTCAGGCAGAAGTTCCGCGTCGGGCGTCGCGGCGATGTGCTGACCGCTCAGATTCTCGAGCTTCTTGAAGTCAAGTCGCGCTGCCGACCGCCCGATTCCGTCCAGATCGAACCAGGCCTTCGCTTCCGCATCGCTGAAAAATTCAGCGTCGCCGTGGCTCCAGCCGAGGCGTGCGAGGTAGTTGCGCATCGCCGCTGCGGGGTACCCCAGCGCCTGGTATTCCTCAAGCCCGGTCGCGCCGTGGCGCTTGGACAGCTTCTTGCCGTCCGGCCCGTGGATCAGCGGGATATGCGCCCAGACGGGAATCTCCCAGCCCATCGCGTTATAGACCATCTGCTGGCGTGCCGCGTTGTTCAGGTGATCGTCGCCCCGGATCACATGTGTCACGCCCATGTCGTGATCGTCCACCACCACGGCGAGCATGTAGGTGGGCGTTCCGTCCGAGCGCAGGACGATCATGTCATCGAGCGTGGCGTTCTGGATCACGACGCGACCCTGAACCCTGTCGTCGATCACCGTTTCGCCTGTCCGCGGGGCCTTCATGCGGATCACATAGGGCGCATCGGGATGGCTGGCGGGGTCTGCATCCCGCCAGGGCGACAGGAAGACCGGATAGGAGACGCCGCGCGCCTTTTCGGCCTCGCGGAAGGCCTCGATCTCGGCTTGCGTCGAAAAGCACCTGTAGGCAGTGCCGCGCGCCAGCATCTCGTGCGCGACCTCGGCGTGGCGGTCCTTGCGGGCGAACTGGCTGACGACCTCGCCGTCCCAGTCGAGGCCGAGCCAGGTCAGGCCTTTCAGGATCGCCGCCGTCGCCTCGGGGGTGGACCGTTCGCGGTCGGTATCCTCGATCCGAAGGAGGAACGTGCCCTTCCGGCCGCGCGCATAAAGCCAGTTGAAAAGCGCCGTCCGTGCGCCGCCGATATGCAGATAGCCCGTCGGCGAGGGGGCAAAACGGGTGACGACGGGCTTTTCGGCGGCGGACATGGGCGCGTTAACCTTTCGGAAACCATGAGCGTTCAGGCTGGTCAGGGTTCATTAGGCAATGCCGGACGGGGAAACAAGGTGCGGGTGCCGGACGACAGCCTGCAAGCGCTCGCCACACGGCGCGGCAGTTTCCTTCCCTGGGCGCCGGTCTTCCTGTCGATCGGGATCGGCGGCTATTTCGCGCTGAAGGCCGAGCCCGGCCTCCCGGTGCTGGCCGCGCTGGCAGCTCTTGCCGCGCTTCTGGCAGGCCTCGGCTTCCGGCGCGGAGACGAGGCGCGCATCCTCTTCTATGCCGTCGCCCTCATCCTTGCCGGAACTGTTCTTGCCGCCGCGCGCGCGCATCTCGTCACGGCGCCGGTCCTGACGTTTCGCTATTACGTGCCGGTCGAAGGGCGGATCGTCGACATAGACCGGTCCTTTTCCGACCAGATCCGCCTTACCCTCGACCGGGTGGTTCTAGAGGACGTCGCACCGGACAGGACGCCGGCGCTGGTCCGTGTCGCGCTCCACGGGGATCAGGGGTTCATCGACCCGCGCCCGGGCCTGACCGTGATCCTGACGGCACATCTGTCGCCGCCCGAGGGGCCGGTGGAGCCGGGCGGCTTCGATTTCCAGCGCCTCGCCTGGTTCTCGGGCCTTGGCGGCGTTGGCTACACCCGCGCGCCCGTCCTTGCGCTTGCGCCGCCCGAGGAGGGGCTCGCGCTCCTCGCCTTCCGCCTGCGCCGGACACTCTCGACCGCGATGCAGGAGGCGATTCCGGGTCAGCCCGGCGCCTTTGCAGCCGCCTTGATGACCGGCGACCGTGCCGGGGTCACGCAAGAGACCAACGCGGCGCTGCGGGCGTCGAACCTGTCGCACCTCATCTCGATCTCGGGCCTCCACATGGGCCTTCTCGTCGGATTCGTCTTCGCGACCTGCCGGTCCGGGCTGGCCCTTGTGCCGCACCTCGCACTGCGCCTGAACACGAAGAAGATCGCGGCGGTGATCGCCCTTGCGGCCGCCACCTTCTATCTGATCCTTGCCGGGCCGAACGTCGCGACCCGGCGCGCCTATATCATGGCCGCGGTGATGCTGGTCGCGGTGCTGAGCGACCGGCGCGCGATCTCGCTCCGCTCGGTCGCGATCTCGGCGCTGATCGTGCTGTTTCTCGAACCCGAGAGCCTTGTCGAGCCGGGGTTCCAGATGTCCTTCGGGGCGACGGTCGCGCTCATCGTTGCGTTCGAGCCCTGGGGGCGATTCCAGCACCGCATCCCGCGCCTCCTGAGGCCGGTGGCCATGTTGGTGCTGTCGTCCTTCGTCGCGGGCACCGCGACGGCCCCGATCGCAGCGGCGCATTTCAACCGCATCGCGGAATTCGGGCTGATCGCAAACCTCGTTGCCGTTCCCCTGATGGGCATGATCGTCATGCCCGCAGGCGTGATCGCGGCGCTTCTGGCGCCCGTCGGTCTGGCGGGACCGGCCCTCTGGGCCATGGGGCAGGGGATGGCGTTGATCCTTGCCGTCGCCGCCTGGGTCGCCGGGCTGAAGGGCGCCGTCGCGGCCGTCCCCGCGCCGCCTGATGGCGTCCTGACCCTCCTGGCGCTTGGCGGCCTTCTTGCGCTGATCGTGCGGGCGCTCTGGCTGCGCGGGATCGGTATCGCGCTCGCAGCCCTTTCGCTTTCTCTCTGGACGGCTGCGGAGCGGCCCGCGCTGCTGGTCTCGGGCGACGGGACGCTGACCGGCGTCCTCGGCACGGGGGGCAGGGCGCTCTCGAAGCCGAAGGGGGCTGGGTTCGTGGCGCAGAGCTGGCTCGAGGATGATGGCGATGTCGCAAACCAGGAAGAGGCAAGCTTGCGGGCGGGCTTTTCGGGCGGCAAGGGCAATCTGACCGCAGCGCTCGCCGGCCTTACCCTCAGGCACTTCGCCGGCAAGGGGGCGGCGGGGCGCGCGGCGGGGGCCTGTGCGCCCGGAACCCTTGTCGTGCTCAGCGAGGAGTGGACGGGACCGCGCGGCGCGTGCCTCATCTTTGACCTCGCGCGACTGCGCGAGACCGGCGCCATCGCTGTCTATCCGGAGGCCGAGGGGGTTCGCATCGTCACGGCGCGCGACGCTGCCGGGGCGCGCCTGTGGAACGCGCCACCCGCGCGGCGCGCCCGCTACGCGGCGCTTCAGTAGCTGCGGATCAGGCCGACGAGGCGGCCCTGCACCTTGACCTTGTCCTCGGGCAGGATGCGAGTCTCGTAGGCCGGGTTCGCGGCCTCGAGCGCGATCATGCCGCCCCGGCGACGGAAGGTCTTGAGCGTCGCCTCAAGCCCTTCGACCAGCGCCACGACGATGTCGCCGTTGTCCGCCGTCGACTGTTCCCGGATCACCACGATGTCGCCGTCGTTGATCCCGGCGTCGATCATGGAGTCGCCCTTGACCTCGAGCGCGTAGTGATTGCCGCGCCCGGCCAGCATCGAGCCCGGAACCGCAACATGGTGCGAGACTTCTGAGATCGCTTCGATCGGCACACCGGCGGCGATGCGGCCCATCACGGGCAGTTCCAGCGCATGGACCTCGGTCACCGGCATCGCGCCCCGTGGCGGTTCGGCCCGGTCGCCCTCGATCACGCGCGGGGTGAAGCCGGGCTTTTCCATTGCGTCCGGCAGCTTGACGATCTCGATCGCGCGGGCCCGGTGGGCAAGGCGGCGGATGAAGCCGCGCTCCTCAAGGGCGGTGATGAGGCGATGGATGCCGGATTTGGATCGCAGGTCCAGCGCCTCTTTCATTTCGTCGAACGAGGGCGGCACGCCGTCGCGGGCCACCCGCTTCTGGATGAAGTCGAGAAGTTCCAGTTGCTTGCGGGTCAGCATGATGCCTGTTTTCCTTTGCCATTGCCCGAGCTGTTCTGGAACCGTTCTACGCGCGTTCCCGGTTTGTGTCAACGTTGCGAAGGGGCGGGCTCAGAGCGCGATGTAGTCCGCCTCGATCCCGGCGTCGCGCGCGGGATCGTTCGCGGGGCGCACGAGGAGCGCGTCGGCCTCGCCCAGAACGGAGAGGAGCGCGCTGTCCTGCCGGGCAAAGGGCGCGATGGTCGTCACCCCGTCGGCGCGCCCGAGCCGGGCGCGCATGAAATGGGTGCGCGGCCCGTTCGCCTCGACCGGTTCGGCAAGTCGGGCCTTCCGGGTCCGAAGGGGTTCGGCGGGCAGGCCCTGCATCGCTCGCAGCAACGGGCGCATGAAGATGTGGCCGCAGACGATTGAAGATACGGGGTTTCCCGGAAGCCCCAGCAGGATGGACCCGGCCATTTGGCCGGCCATCAGCGGCTTTCCGGGCCGCATCGCGACCTTGTAGAAGGCGCGGGTCATTCCCAAGGCCTCGGTCACCGGGGCGATCAGGTCATGATCGCCGACCGAGGCGCCGCCGATAGTGACGACAAGATCGGCGCCCTGCGCCAGATCGAAGGCGAAACGCAGGCTCTCCTCGTTGTCGCGGGCGATCGGCAGCATCCGCACCTCGGCCCCTTCGCCCTCGGCCATCGCGGCCAGGGCGAAGCTGTTGGAGGCGATGATCTGGTCGGGCCCGGGCGTCTCGCCGGGCATCACGAGCTCGCCCCCGGTCGCCATCAACGCGACCACGGGGCGGCGCGCGACCGTCACCTCGGGCAGGTTCATCGCCGCGACAAGGGCAAGGTCCGCGGGGCGCAGCCGGCGCGGCGCGGCCAGACGGTCGCCGATGCGGAAGTCCTGACCGGCGGCGCGGATATTGGCGCCCGCCTCCAGCCGGTCGCCAAGGCGGATCGTATCGCCGATGCGCGTGACGTCCTCCTGCAGGACGACCCGCTCGGCGCCAGCCGGCACCGGGGCGCCGGTGAAGA
>JAGRDU010000190.1 GCA_020446905.1 Paracoccaceae bacterium
GCCAGATCGCCTTCTACGATTTCGAATGCAAGCTCCACGCCGCCCGCCGCGCCGGGGAACTGACGCCCGAGGACATCAATACCCTCTGGATGAGCATCCAGGGCGAAAGCCTTGGAGACGCGTTCGAATTCATGGACGGTTATGAGACCTTCTGGTCCTACATCCCGCACTTCGTCCACTCGCCCTTCTATGTCTACGCCTATGCCTTCGGCGACGGCCTCGTGAACGCGCTCTATGCGGTCTACGAGGAAGGCCTGCCGGGGTTCGAAGAGAAATACTTCGACATGCTGAAGGCGGGCGGGTCCAAGCACCACAAGGAGCTTCTGGCGCCCTTCGGCCTCGACGCCTCGGACCCGAGGTTCTGGGACAAGGGCCTTAACATGATCTCAGGAATGATCGACGAGCTTGAGGCGATGGAGGCCTAGGAACGGCAGAATCGCGCGGAATGATGACTTTCTGCACATTTCGGTGGAAATCTTCGGCCCGCTACAAAATCTGCCTTAAATGTGCCGAAGTGAACGGTTAGCCTCGCATTGACTTGGTATGAGTGAAATCCGCGATGGCGGTTGCGACGAGTTTGAAGATGACGGAAGGCGATGTCCTATCTTCGCCCCGGCCCGCGGAACAGCGGTCTTGCGGGGATTTTGGTGTGAGCGCTGCGGGCGTAAGGGTGTAAGCGATGGCGACGACCTTCAACTGGATCTACCTCGGAACCAGCACGACATCTCTCGACCCGACCGAAGGCAACTCCAACATGGAGAACGCCTCTCTGTTTGTCGGGCAGAGCTACGGGACAGCGGGAAGTCCGCTCTACTCCCGTGTCACCTCCGTCACGACCATCGACAACGGCGGCACGGCCGCTGCGCTAGACACCAACAACAGTGTGTCGAACGACCAGTTCTCGACGAATATCGGCGCGGGCACGCAGACCTTCACCTATGACGGCCTGACCGTCTACAACGCCACGATCACTTACGCGGACGGGACGACAGCGACCGTCACGGCGGTGATCGCCCAGTCCACGACCGGAGAGCTGTTCCTCGCGCCCGAGATCGCGCCGAACCCGGACACGACCGCATATGAGGCAAAGCCGATCGTCTCGATCACGCTCAACAGCGTGAACAGCTCGACGAACACGAACTTCGCGGCCGACCGCCAGGTCACCGGCTGGGACAACGGCGTCGTCGACGGCACCTCCGGCAACGACCTCATCAACTCGGCCTATGTCGAGCCCATCGCCAACGGCTCGGACCGCATCGACAACGGCGATGGCCTGACCGGGGCGGCAACGGCCTGGCAGGACGACGTCGTCCTCGCAGGCGCCGGCAACGACACGGTGCTCTCCGGCCTCGGCAACGACACCGTCGATGGCGGAACGGGAACCGACAGCATCGACGGCGGCGACGGTAACGACAGCCTCTTCGGCGGAGCGGGCGTCTTTGCCGATACCATCCTCGGCGGCAACGGCAACGACACGATCGACGGCGGCGACGGCAACGACTCGCTCCTCGGCGGCGCGGGTGTGGATTCGATCCTCGGCGGCCTCGGCGACGATTATGTCGACGGCGGGACCGAGGCCGATTACATCGACGGTGGTGACGGCAACGACAGCCTCTTCGGCGGCGCGGGCACCTTCAACGACACGATCCTCGGCGGTGCCGGGAACGACACCATTGACGGCGGCGACGGCAACGACTCGCTTCTGGGCGGCGACGGCACCGACAGCATCCTCGGTGGAGCCGGAAACGATTTCATCGACGGTGGCACAGGCAACGACACGCTGAACGGCGGGCTTGGCACCGATACCATGACCGGCGGTTTCGGCAGCGACCGTTTTGTCGGCCTCGGCATCGGCGACGTCGTTGACGGCTCGGAAGACGCCGACAATTCCGACATCGACATCCTCGACATCTTCGGCTCGGGCTGGACCAAGGCGACCACCAACTTCATCTTCAACGATCCGAGCCACGAAAGCGGCACGGTCCAGTTCCTCGACGGGTCCGGGAACGTCATCGGCACGATGACCTTCTCGAACATCGAGACGATCATCCCCTGCTTCACCCCGGGCACACTGATCGAGACTGTCGCCGGCCCCGTCGCGGTCGAGGCGCTGGCGACCGGCGACCGTGTCCTGACGCGCGACCACGGCTACCAGACGATCCGCTGGATCGGGCGGCGCGACCTCGGCCCCGGGGACCTTCTCGCCCGGCCGCAACTCGCGCCCGTGCGGATTGACAAGGGCGCGCTTGGCCCAGACATGCCGGCGCGCGCCATGATGGTCTCGCCGCAGCACCGCGTGCTTCTGACCGGCGCGCGGGCCGAGCTTGTCTCGGGCGAGGCCGAGGCACTTGCGCCCGCGCTGCATCTTGCCGGGCTGCCGGGCATCGTGCAGGACTGCGACTGCCGGGGCGTGAGCTATATCCACATCCTCTTCGACCAGCACGAGATCGTGCTCTCGGACGGCATCTGGACGGAAAGCTTCCAGCCCGTGGCCGCGACCCTCGGCGGTATGGAAAGCAACGCCCGCGATGAGCTGATCGCGCTTTTCCCCGAGCTCGGCGCGGCGGAGGGCCTGCGCTTCCCGGCCGCCCGGATCACGCTGAAGCGGCACGAGACCCGGGCGATTTTCGCCGCGTAAACTCTTCCCTGCTGGCGGCGGACGGGCGACAACCTCTGTGTCCGGCGCGGATCCGTCCCGCCGGGCCAGCCGCCTGCAGGAGGTCAAGATGCTGTCTGTCGCCATTCGCATCGTCGCGTTTCTCGCGGTCGTCGGGCTCTTCGGTGTCGTGGCGCTGGGTCCCGGGATCGTCGAAAAGGCCGAGAATCCGGTCACGGCGCATGCCCCCTGGCCCATCTCGCCCGAGGCCGCAGCCCTCCACAAGCGGCTGGTCATCGGCGATCTGCATGCCGACAGCCTGCTCTGGGACCGCGACCTGACGCAAAGATCAGACCGGGGCCAGGTCGATCTGCCGCGCCTGATCGACGGCAATGTCGCGCTGCAGGTCTTCACCACGGTCACCAAAAGCCCCTCTGGCCTCAACTACGACCGCAATGCGGCCGGCGCGCGCGACGACATCACGCTGCTCTACCTTGCTCAGCTTCGCCCCCTGCGCAGTTGGCTGAACCTGACCGAACGCGCGCTGGAACAGGCGCGGCAACTCGCCATCGCCGAGGCGAAGGCGCCCGGGATGCTGAAGATCGTGCGGTCCCGCGCGGATCTCGGCGCGGTGCTGGCCCGCCGCGCAAAGGGCGAAACCGTTGTCGGCGGCATCCTCGGCATCGAGGGGGGCCATGCGCTGTCGGGCGATCTGGCCAACCTGGACCGCCTTTACGACGCGGGCTTCCGCCTCATCGGCCTCACGCATTTCTTCGACAACGAGCTTGGCGCCTCGCTTCACGGAGAGGCGGGGGGCAATGCGGGCCTGACCGATTTCGGGCGCCTCGCGGTGACCGAGATCGAGAAACGCCAGATCATCATCGACCTTGCCCATGCCTCGCCGCAGATGGCACGAGAGGTTCTCGCGATGACCACCGCCCCCCTCGTCGTCAGCCATACCGGCATCTGGAGCCAGTGCCAGACGGTCAGGAACTTTCCGGACGACCTCATGCGCGCCATCGCCGAGCGCGGCGGGCTGATCGGCATCGGCTTCTGGAAGGAAGTGACCTGCGACGACACGCCCGCGGGAGTAGCCGCCAGCATCGCGGCGGCGGTCGCCCTGCTTGGCGAGGATCGCGTCGCGCTCGGCTCCGACTTCGACGGCGCGGTCCGCACCAGCTTCGATGCCTCCGAACTGGCGGCCCTGACCCAGGCACTGATGGACCGCGGCCTCTCCGAGGCGGTGATCGCCAAGGTCATGGGCGGCAACATGGTCCGCTTCCTTGAAACGGCCTTGCCCGAGGGCTAGAGCGGCGCCTCCGAGGCGAAGACACTGTCGATCATCGCCTGCGTGCCGCGCGCGTCCTCAAGGCTCCAGGGATATGTCGCGCCGCCGCGCAGGGTGGCACCAAAGGCCTCGACCTGGTTTCGATACTGCCGCGCGCCGGGGAAGCGCTCCACATGGTCGGGCTGGCCGGGACGGAAAAGATGCACCTGCGCCTCGCCGAAAAGGCCCGCGTTGAAGGGGGCGGTCAGGCGAAGGACGCCATGCTCGCCCTGAAACACCACCTCCTGCCGGGGCGGCAGGCGCATCGAGGTCATCGCGTGATAGCTGAAGCCGCCCGCCGGCCCTTCCATATCGGCCAGGACCTGCGCAAAGACATCGACACCGTTCTCGCGCGTGATGCGCGAACGCAGGCGCACCGGCTCGGCTCCCGTCGCCCAGCGAACCGAACCATAGGCATAGACGCCGATATCGGGGATCGAGCCGCCGCCGGTCTCGGGCCGGTTGCGGATGTTGCCGGGATCGGCGCGATTGTCGTAGCTGAAATGCGCGTCCGCATGCAGGACCCGGCCGATGGCGCCCTCGGCGATCAGCGCCCGCGCCCGCTGCCACTGCGGATGATGCACGATCATGTAGGCCTCGGTGACAAGCAGCCCCGAGGCATCGCGCGCCGCAATGAGCGCGTCGATCTCTCCCGCCCGCATGGCGATCGGCTTTTCGGTCAGCACGTGCTTTCCGGCGGCGATCGCCTTCAGCGTCCACTCGACATGCAGATGGTTCGGCAGCGGGATATAGACCGCCTCGACTTCGGGATCGGCCAGAAGCGTCTCGTAACTCTGATGGACCTTGAGGTCGGGGCAGAAGGCGCGAAACCCCTCTGCCTTCTCCGCGCTCGAGGTCGCCAGGGCATAAAGCCGTGCGCCTTCGGCCTCGTGGATGGCGCGCGCCATGTGTTGGCGCGCGAAATTGGCAGCGCCCAGAACGCCCCAGTTGACCGGTTTCATGGCAATGCTCCCTCCCGCGTTCCGGCGATGTTAGCGCCGGGCAGCACGAGAGACAACGAGACGCGCCAACCCTTACGCGGGGATCAGCATCCCCTTGCCGCGCGCCAGAACACGCATCTCGTTCTGAAGCTTTTCGAACGCGCGCACCTCGATCTGGCGGATCCGCTCGCGGCTGACGCCGAACTGCGCCGACAGATCCTCAAGCGTGACGGGATCGTCGCGCAGGCGCCGCTGCATCAACACCTCGCGCTCGCGCTCGTTCAGGACGGACATCGCCTGTTCAAGAAGCTCGCGCCGCACCTCAAGCTCGTCCGCCTCGGCATAGTCGCCGGCCTGATCCGCATCCTCATCCTCAAGCCAGTCCTGCCACTGCGCGGTGCCATCCTCGGCCCCGACAGTGGCATTCAGCGAGGCATCGCCCCCCGAAAGCCGCCGGTTCATCGCGACGACCTCATCCTCGGACACGTTGAGGTCATGCGCGATCTTCTGGACATGCTCGGGGCGCAGATCCCCCTCCTCCAGTGCACCGATCCGGGATTTCGCCTTGCGGAGGTTGAAGAACAGCTTCTTCTGCGCCGAGGTGGTGCCCAGCTTCACAAGGCTCCACGACCGCAGGATATACTCCTGGATCGAGGCGCGGATCCACCACATCGCATAGGTCGCAAGGCGGAAGCCCTTTTCGGGATCGAAGCGCTTGACCGCCTGCATGAGGCCGACGTTCGCCTCGGAAATCACCTCGGCCTGCGGCAGGCCGTAGCCGCGATAGCC
>JAGRDU010000191.1 GCA_020446905.1 Paracoccaceae bacterium
TGTGCGGGCAGCCCGAGCAGAAATACGGCAGCCGCGCCGCGATCTCGGGGGCGTTGTCGGCCTTCTTGGCCTCCTGCACCGCTGCCAGCCCCGCCTTGATCCGGTCGGTGCCGCGCCCCTCCTCGATCAGGATGCCGCCCAGCTTCTCGGCGATCCAGGCGGGGTCGAGCGCATAGCGCGTCGGAAACAGCTCCTCGCGGTGGATGCCGCCCGCGCCGCCCTTGTACCAGCCATAGACCCGCCGCCCCTTGCGGTCGTCGAAAATGGCTTCCTTGATCTGCACCTCGATCAGCTTGCGCTTTTCCTCGACGACCACGATCAGGTCGAGCCCTTCGGCCCAGTCGTGGAACCCCTTCATGTCCAGGGGGAAGGTCTGGCCGACCTTGTAGGTGGTGATCCCGAGCCGCTCGGCCTCCTCTGCGTCCACCCCCAGCAGCGACAGCGCGTGAACGAGGTCCAGCCAGTTCTTCCCCGCCGCGACAAAGCCGATCTTGGCGCCGGGCTTGCCCCAGACGCGCCTGTCCATCTTGTTCGCATGTGAAAATGCCTCGGCCGCGAAGCGCTTGTAGTCGATCATCCGCGCTTCCTGCGCGACCGGCGTGTCGATCAGGCGGATGTTAAGGCCCCCTTCGGGCATCTGGAACTGCGGCGGCGTGAAGGACAGCCGGAAGGGATCGCCATCGACGACCGCCGTCGCCTCGACCGTGTCCTTCATCGTCTTCAGGCCCACCCAGACCCCGGCGAAGCGCGACAAGGCCCAGCCGTAAAGACCGTAATCGAGGATCTCCTGCACCCCCGCCGGGCTGACCACCGGGATGTAGGCGTCGACCATGGCCCAGTCCGACTGGTGCAGAACGGTCGAGCTTTCGCCGGTATGGTCGTCCCCCATCGCCATGAGGACACCGCCGTGGCGCGAGGTCCCGGCCATGTTCGCATGGCGCATCACGTCGCCGGTGCGGTCCACGCCCGGCCCCTTGCCGTACCAGAGCGCGAAGACGCCGTCATAGCGCCCCTCGCCACGCAATTCGGCCTGCTGGGCGCCCCAGATCGCGGTCGCAGCGAGGTCCTCGTTCAGGCCCGGCTGAAAGCGGATGTCGTTGGCCTCCAAAAGCCCGTGCGCCCGCGTCATCTGCTGATCGACCGCCCCGAGGGGCGATCCGCGATAGCCGGTGCAAAGCCCGGCGGTGCTCAGACCCGCCGCCCGATCGCGCGCCTTCTGCATCAGCATCAGACGCACAAGCGCCTGCGTCCCGTTCAACAGGACCGGCGATTTCGTCAGATCCAGTCGGTCGGCGAGCGAAATCTCTGGCCTGCCCATCGCGTCCTCCCTAAGATGCGAGCGATACCAGTATAGGTCACAAAGGCTGACCTACAAAGTGCTGAATCCTTGATCGGCATTAGATTTTTCGCTGCGGTGCAGTATGGTTTTACTTTTTTCGGTGAAGAAACTCCGCGATAAGGCGGGAGCGTAAATTGTAAGAGAGTGTCGTTATGGACTGGGACAAGCTCAGAATCTTTCATGCGGTCGCGGATGCGGGCAGCCTCACCCATGCGGGCGAGTCGCTGCACCTGTCGCAATCGGCCGTCTCCCGGCAAATCCGCGCGCTGGAAGAGAGCCTGAACACGACGTTGTTCCACCGCCACGCCCGGGGGCTGATTCTCACCGAGCAGGGCGAACTTCTCTTTGACGCCACCTCGTCTATGAACCGCAGGCTTGAAACGGCCGCGGCGCGCATCCGTGACAGCGAGGACGAGGTTTTCGGCGAGATCAAGGTGACGACCACGACCGGCTTCGGCACGCTCTGGCTCGCCCCCCGGCTCGGCAAGCTTTACGACAAGTATCCCGACCTCAAGATCGACCTGATGCTTGAAGAGCGCGTCCTCGACCTGCCGATGCGCGAGGCCGACGTCGCCATCCGCATGAAGGAACCGAGCCAGGCCGATCTCATCCGGCGGCGCCTGATGAACATCAAGATGCGGCTCTACGCGACGCAGGAATACATCGACCGCAACGGCGTGCCCTCCCGGGTCGAGGAGATTTCGGCGCACAGGCTCATCAGCCAGAACACCACGACGGCACAGGTCGCTGCCGGCGCGCTGCTGGTTCAGCAGCTTCTCAGCCACGAAATCCGCTCGACGCTGACCGTCAACAACTACTACGGCGTCCTGCAGGGTGTGCTCAACCATCTCGGGATCGGCGTCCTGCCGGATTACCTCACCGAGGATTTCCCAAACCTCGTTCCGGTCCTGCCCGGGGTCGAGTCGAGCGACGTTCCGGTTTTCCTCGCCTATCCCGAGGAACTGAGGCATTCCAAACGGGTCGCCGCCTTCCGGGATTTCGTGATGGACGAGATCATGACCTACCGGAAACGGCGCAGCGACGGCGACACAACCTGAAATTGCAGTGCGACATGTATGCAACGCATGGCAGCCATGTTGCGCCTGCGGCATAAAATGGCTTGATCCGTTCGCAGTCTGCACATAAATCCGGCTTGAAGGCGATCGTTGAGGCAACTCCGGCCGCCTTCTACCTCCCTGTTGGACTTGGGCCGAGCTTAGTCTCGGCCTTTTTTTCTTGGGGCTGGCTCTTTTCCCCGGAAAATGTCTCGGCCTCGGGAAGCGCTTCGCTGCGCTTGCGAAGAAAATCCCGCTCGGCTGACGTTCCGGCCATCCCGATGGCGCGCGCATATGAGGCGCGGGCCGCCGCCGTGTCGCCCCGCCGCGCCGCGATGTCGGCACGGAGCGCATGAAACGGCTGGTAGCCCTCCAGCGCCTCCGCCAGCGTCGCGAGTTCCGCCTCGGCCTCGCGCAGCGCGCCGAGTTCGCACAGGGCCGCGGCGCGGTTCAGGCGAACGACGGGCGTCGGCTCGTGCCGCAAAAGCGAATCGTAGAGGAGGACGATCTGACGCCAGTCTGCCGCACCCGGTGCCGATTGCATGTGAAGGCACGAGATCGCGGCCTTGATCTGGCAGGGCCCCGGCCGTCCAAGCCGCAGCGCTTCGTCCAGGAGCGTCTCGGCCTCATGTCGTGCGGGTCCGTCCCAGCGCCGCGGGTCCTGCCGGTCCAACGCAATGACGGCGCCGTCCGGGCCAAAGCGCGCATGGCGGCGGGCGTGGACCGACAGCATCAGCGCCAGCAGACCGAGGATTTCCGGCTCGTCCGGCCGTAGCTGGCGCAACATCCGTCCGAGCCAGATGGCCTCCTCGCAAAGGTCGATCCGCAGCGGCGCCGCACCCTCGGTCCGCGAATAGCCCTCGTTGAAGATCAGGTAGAGGACCCTGAGGACCGATTCCAGCCGCACGTCCCAATCCTCGGGGCCGGGCACCGCGAAGGGGATGCGCGCCTCACGGATCTTCGTCTTGGCGCGGGTCAAACGCTGGCCCATTGCGGCCTCACGGTCGAGAAAGGCGCGCGCGATCTCGCCCGTCGTCAGCCCGCCAAGGGTGCGCAGCGTCAGGGCGACCCGGCTCTTCGCATCCAGCGCCGGATGGCAGCAGGCGAAGATGAGGCCGAGCCGCGCATCGGGGATCTCGGACACGGTGTCGTCTCCGGTCCCGGCAAGGATCGCATGCTGGGCCAGAACCTCCCTGCCCCGCGCCTGCCGCCGGAGGCGGTCGATCGCACGCCGCCGCGCGACGGCCAGGATCCAGCCGCGCGGGTGCTCCGGCGTGCCGTCGCACGGCCAGGCCTCCAGCGCGGTCTCGACGGCTGCCGACAGCGCCTCCTCGGCCAGGTCGAGATCGCGGAACTCGGCGGCGAGGGCGGCAAGACACCGCCCCCGGTCATCGGTCATGAACCTCGCGAGCGCGGCCCCGATCATTCGAAGACGACGAGCGGGCGCACCTCGATGGCGCCGATCTTCGCGCCCGGGATGTCGGCGACCCAGCGGATCGCCTCGTCAAGGTCGGCGCAGTCGAAGACGTAGTAACCGCCCAGCTGTTCCTTGGTCTCGGCGAAGGGGCCGTCCATCGTCTCGACCTTTCCATGCCGCGTGCGGACGACCGTCGCGGTCGCGGGCGGATGGAGCGCGTCGCCTCCTTTCATCACGCCGGCCTCCATGGCACGACGGGTGAAGGCGAAATACTCCTCGTTCATCTTCGAGCCCGATTGCGGGGCGGCGGCGGGATCGTAGTAGATCAGCGCAATGTATTTCATGGCATGTCCTTTCGCATGTCAGCTTCCGCCCGCAGCCGGCGTCCTGCAAGCCCGGGCATCCTCAGGACGAACGGGCGCCGCCGATTTCGACAGCGGCCGCGAAAAAAATCTGTGGCGGCAGCGGCGGCCCTTTCCTCCCGTCCCCATCCAACCTAAAACGCGCCCGTGCCGTGAAGTCCGGGGGACAGGATGCAGGAACCAGCGATCACCGAGGATCTGATTGCCGCGCACGGGCTGAAGCCCGACGAGTACCAGCGCATCTTGACGATCATCGGGCGCGAACCGACCTTCACCGAGCTTGGCATCTTTTCCGCCATGTGGAACGAACACTGTTCCTACAAGTCCTCGAAGA
>JAGRDU010000192.1 GCA_020446905.1 Paracoccaceae bacterium
TCTGGGCGCTGCAGCAATTCTCCGGGCTGCCCGCGAACAAGGTCGTCGGCATGGCGGGCGTGCTTGACTCCGCGCGCTTCCGCCACTTCCTCTCGGTCGAGTTCAACGTCTCGATGAAGGACGTCACCGCCTTCGTGCTCGGCGGTCACGGCGACACGATGGTGCCGCTCGTCCGCTATTCCACCGTCGCCGGCATCCCGCTGCCGGACCTTGTCGAGATGGGCTGGACCACGCAGGAGAAGATGGACGCGATCGTCCAGCGCACCCGCGACGGCGGCGCCGAGATCGTCGGCCTTCTTAAGACCGGCTCGGCCTTCTACGCACCCGCGGCCTCGGCGATCGAGATGGCGGAAGCCTATCTCAAGGACCAGAAGCGCCTCCTGCCCTGCGCGGCTTACGTCGACGGCGCTTATGGCCTTTCCGGCATGTATGTCGGCGTGCCGACAATCATCGGCGCCGGCGGCATCGAGCGCATCGTCGATATCAAGCTGAACAAGGACGAGCAGGCGATGCTCGACAAGTCGATCGACGCGGTGAAGGGTCTTGTAGCGGCCTGCAAGGGCATCGACCCGACGCTCGTCTGATCCGGCTTGCATTCAGATACGGGGCGCGTCACCTTCGGGCGGCGCGCCTTTTTCTTTGGAGATTTCAATGATGAGACCGATTTTCCTTGCGCTTTGCCTGAACGCCGCGACGGCCGGCGCCGCCCTTGCGAGCGAGGATGTCTCGGCCCTTGTTCGCGACAAGGGACTTGCCGGCGCCGCCGAGGTCCTTCGCGCGTCCGAGGACCCGGGCGACCGTTTCGCGCTGGCCGGGGTGCAGTTTCTCGGCGCGGTCGAGCAAGCCTGGCAGGCGCGCTGGCGCTACGGGCTTACGCTCTCCAATCCGATGATGCCCGGGATGCAGACCGAGCTGTTCGCGAACCCCGCGCCCGAGCCCCTGCCCGCCGACATCGTCGTCACCCTGGGCCGGGCGCTGATCGACGGCATGGCCGCCAGCGAAGCGACGCTTGCCGCGCTGCCGGACGACGCGGAGCCGTCCTTTGCCGTCAATATTGCCGACCTCTGGTTCGACGTAAATGCCAGCGGCGCGCGGGACGAAGGCGAAGGCTTCGGCGACCTCGCGCTGCAGGCGCTTCTGTCGCCCTGGCAGGTCGAGCAGGTGAAACAGGACATGGCCGCGAACCCTGGCACACCAAATCCCCTCACCGCCACCATCCGCTTCGACACCGCCGATGCCGACTGGCTGCGCGCCTATACGCATCTTGTCCGCGGCATGTCCGAGGTCGTCCTCGCCTTCGACCCGACCGAGGAGATCGGACGGGCGCAAGAGCTCCACGCGGCGCTCGCCGCGCAGGCCGGCGCCAGCCCCGCCGGCATCCCCGAAGAGCTTCGCGCCCAGATCGAGGCTGACATCCGCCGGGCGCGACCTGACGCCACGGACGCCGAAGTGAAGGCCGAGGCGGACGAAACCGCCGCCGCGCTCTCCGCAGATGGCGCCATGCGCGGCATGAAGGATCAGGCGGGGCCGTGGGTGGACCTTGCCGCGATCATCATCAACACACTGGCCCATCAGCCCGACGCCGCCGGCATCACCCGCGCCCGCGATCACCTTGTGGCGGTGGCGCAGTATAATCGCCGTTTCTGGGAAAAGGTCGCGGTGGAGACCGACAACGAGGCGGAGTGGATCCCGAACGACCGGCAGACCGCCGCGCTTGGCTTCACCCTGCCGGAGGGCACCGGGGTGACCTGGCTTGCCGTGCTCTCCGAGGGCGAGAAGGTGCTGGCCGGAGACCTTCTGATCCCCTATTGGCGCTTTGCCCCAGGGCATGGCGTGAACCTCGGTACATGGATTGCGAAACCCGCCCCGGTGCGGGTCGTGGACTGGATCCAGGGCACCGCCGCCCTGCCCTATGCCGGGGCCGGCGAAGTCATGACCATCGACAGCTGGCGGCGGTTCGCGATGCTGCTTGAGGGACGCGCGGGGCTCTTCGCGATTCTCCTGAATTGACCGCGAAGTCATTGTTTCCGCTAACGCGGACCGAGATGTGATCACAGCCAGAAATGGTGTGATCACAAATCTGCGGTTTTTCGCCGTTCGCACTCTGCCCGATTAATTATCGGTTTTGTGACGCGACGTCTTGTGCCATGACGACGCCGAACCGAACCCAACGGGGACAAGCGATGAACATCCACGAATATCAGGCCAAGGCCCTCCTGCGCAGCTACGGCGCCCCGGTCTCGGACGGCCGTGCGGTCCTGAAGGCCGAAGAGGCCAAGACCGCCGCCGGTGCGCTCGATGGCCCCCTCTGGGTCGTCAAGGCGCAGATCC
>JAGRDU010000193.1:0-9613 GCA_020446905.1 Paracoccaceae bacterium
CGCTTGTGGTCCTGCGCGGTGCCGACCGGCAGGACATCGGTCCCGTCGCAGAGGATGAAGAGAGAGGCTTCCTCACCCTCCATGAACTCCTCGATCACAACCTCGGCCCCCGCCGCGCCGAACGCGCCGCCGAAGATCTCGGCCAGACCCGCCAGCGCCTCGTCCAGCGTCATGGCGACGATCACGCCCTTGCCGGCGGCCAGCCCGTCCGCCTTGATGACGATGGGGGCGCCTTCACGGCGGACATGGGCCTCGGCCGCCGCACGGTCGGAAAAGCGCGCGTATCCCGCCGTGGGCGCGCCGCAGGCATCGCAGATCTCCTTCGTGAAGGCCTTCGACGCTTCCAGGCGTGCGGCCTCGGCCGAGGGGCCGAAGGTGAGGATACCTGCTGCCCTGAGCGCATCGGCGACCCCGGCGGCAAGCGGCGCCTCGGGGCCGACGATCACGAAATCGACCGCGTTCTCCTCGGCGAAGGTGACGACCGCGGCACCGTCAAGGACGTCGAGATCGGCGCATTCGGCCAGCATCGCGATGCCCGCGTTGCCCGGCGCCACGATCAGCCGGTCGCATTTGGGGTTCTGCTTGACCGCCCAGGCCAGCGCGTGTTCGCGCCCGCCGCCGCCCAGGATGAGAATGTTCATGGCCGCCCCCTTGTCCGCCGTCTCGCGCCGCTTGATAGAAACCCAGGCGCCCGCTGACAACCCGGCAAACACCCGCGGCGCGCGCCGGGCCGGCAAGAGCCTGCCCAAGGGCAATGAGCGGGTTTGCATCGCTTCGGCGCGTTTGGCAATGTCCCGCCGGGGGCGAGGCGGCATAGACCGTGGCCGGGGAGGTCGGATGTCTTGGATCAGGCGCATACTGGGCGGGCAGCCGGAGGCTTCGGCCGTGCCGGGGCAGGAGCCGCGCGAGCGTCCGGTTCTCAGCCCCGACGATCCGCGCATCGGCGCGGGGCGTGTCGCGCTTGACCGCTTCTGGCAGGGTATCGGCACCGCGGCACCCGAGCTTCTCGAACCGGATCATGACCCCGAGCTGACCGGCCCGCTGTCCTGGCCTGGCCGGCGCGAAACCTACCGCGCCGTGTCGCGGGACGGGGGGCTGATCCTCGCGACGGACGGCCTCTCCGATCCCTTCATCGGCAAGAGCGTCGCCGAGGAAAGCGGGTTTGGTGTGGAACTCTTCCTCGACCTGCCCGGCGCCGGCGATCTTTCCCTTGCCGATCTGCGCCACCACTGGGCGTTCGAACTTCTGACGCTGGTTGCGCGCAACGTGGCGGGTTTCGGCGGCATCACCGACCGGCTCGACCGTCAGGGCACCGTCCTGATGGCGATGCCGCTGGAGCGCGATCCCGGTTCGGCTTGGCGCGATTCGGGCGGCTACGCGACCGTTCTCATCGGCCTGCCGGCGCGCGGCCTCGGGTTGACGCTCTCCTTGCCCTTCGGCCCGGTGCGGATCGTGCCCGTCACGCTGCTGCGGCCCGAGGAGGCGACCGTCGCCCTGAGGGGGGACGAGCAGCGTCGCGACCTCGCCGCGCGCCTTCTGGCCTCGGGCAACGGACACCGCACCGACCTTGCGCGCCCCGCCCTGATCTGAGCCGGTTTGCACGCGCCGCCGCAAACTGGCAGGGTAGGCAGAAGCGACGGGGGCAGGGCATGGACCTTTTCGAGGATGAAGGCGGCGGCGGAGGCAATGCCCCCGAGTTCACCGTCTCGGAGATCTCGGGCGCGGTAAAGCGCGTGATCGAGGGCGAGTTCGCCCACGTCCGCGTGCGCGGTGAGGTTGGCCGCGTCTCGCGCCCGTCCTCGGGGCATCTTTATTTCGACCTCAAGGACGACCGTGCGGTGATCGCCGCCGTCTCGTGGAAGGGTCAGGCGGCGCGGCTGACGGTAAAGCCCGAGGAGGGGATGGAGGTCATCGCCACCGGGCGCCTGACCACCTTCCCCGGCCAGTCGAAATACCAGCTGATCGTCGAGGATATCGCGCCGGCGGGGCAGGGCGCCCTTATGCTGATGCTGGAAAAGCGTCGCAAGGCGCTGGCCGCCGAGGGGCTGTTCGACGAGGCGCGCAAGAAGCCCATCCCCTACCTGCCCGAGGTGATCGGCGTTGTTACCTCTCCCTCGGGCGCGGTGATCCGCGACATCCTCCATCGCCTCCGCGACCGCTTCCCGCGCACAGTCCTCATCTGGCCGGTCGCCGTGCAGGGCGAGAAATGCGCGCCCGAGGTTGCCGCCGCGATCCGGGGCTTCAACGCGCTTCGTCCCGGCGGGCCGGTGCCGCGGCCCGATCTGCTGATCGTCGCGCGCGGCGGCGGATCGCTCGAGGATCTCTGGGGCTTCAACGAGGAGATCGTCGTCCGGGCCGCCGCTGCGAGTGAAATCCCGCTGATCTCGGCGGTCGGGCACGAGACCGACACGACCCTGATCGACCATGCCGCCGACCGCCGCGCGCCGACGCCGACCGCGGCCGCCGAGATGGCGGTGCCGGTGCGGCTTGATCTTCTGGCCTGGACCGGCGAACAGGGCGCGCGCCTTTCCCGCGCGCTCAGCCAGCGGCTTGACCAGCGCCGCCAGCGGCTTTCCGACCTTGCGCGCGCGCTCGGCCGGCCCGAGACGCTGCTGGATCCAGCGCGCCAGCGGCTCGATCTCTGGTCCGACCGGCTTGGCCCCGCGCTCCATGCCGCTGCGACACGCAAGCGGGCCGGGTTCAACGGCATCGCCGGGCGGCTGCAGCCCTCGCTCCTGACCGGGTTCATCGACCGTGAGCGGCGCCTTCTGAACGAACGGGCGGGCCGCCTTGCCCCTGCAATCGCGCGCCTGTCGCGCGACGCCACCCGCGACGCCGCCCGACAGCGCGGCGAGCTGGACCGCCTTGCCGCGCGTCTGGCCGAGGCGCAGCGCCGCCGCCTGGGGGCGCTTGCCGACCGGCTTGCCGCCATCGACCGCACACGCCAGACGCTCGGCTATACCGAGACGCTGCGCCGCGGCTATGCGGTGGTCCGTGCCGAAGGGGCCGTGGTCACGACGAAGGCCGCCGCCGAGACCGCCCCTTCGCTGGAGATCGAGTTCGCCGACGGCCGCCTGCCGGCGGTCCCTGGGCGCGGCGCGCGGGCGAAAAAACCGGGCGGCGCACCGCCCGAACAGGGCGATCTCTTCTGATCCGCGAAGGTTAGACCCCGACGTCGGGGCCGAGGCAGGCCATCGGTTCGGGGCTTTGCTGCACGGCGACCAGCGGCAGGCCGAACGGGTCGTCCTTGAACTTTGCGATCAGGCCCGTCTCGCCCTTCCAGAAGGTCCAGCATTGCGGGTCCGGCTCATCCTCGTAGATAAAGCAGATGAAGCCGTTGTCCTCGTACCACTCGCCCTTGCGGCAGTCGTCGCCGAGGAAGGCCCAGACGACCTTGCGCCCCGGGAGGTACTGCTCGACGCCATATCCGACGCCACCGGAGTTGTAGAAAAGCGTCCGGCCCACGGTTGCCGCCTCGAACTCCGCCCCGGTCAGGGGGGCAGGGGTCTCGGCCGCGGCCAGCGGTCCGGCGAGGGCGAGGAAAAGAAGAACGTGGCGCATCAGGCTTCCCCAAAGGAGCGGTAGGGCGATCCTGACAACACCGGAGGCGCTTGGCCAGCCCCGAAGGCGCGGCTCAGCCGGTTCCGGCCAGTGCGCGCAGACGCGACAGCCGCTTGTCCATCACCTTGTGCCAGAGCGGCGGCACCAGCGCGAGCGTCGCCATCACCGGCAGCGAATAGGGCAGCAGAGGCGCCCGCCCGTCAGGCGAAAGGCGCAGCTCTGGATACGGGCGCGCGGGATGGACATGGTGGTCCGCGTGGCGCGGTGCGTTCAGCATCATGAGCCCCGAGAAGGGATGCGGCGCATCCCAGGAATGCTGCACCCCGGCGGGTTCCAAGGCGCCCGAGGGCTGCTTGCGGCGAAGCAGCCCGTAGTGCTGGACGTAGTCGGACAAGAGAAGCTGAAGCTGCGCATGGACACATAGCAAGAGATAGGCCAGAAGCCCGTCGAAGCCGAAGAGCGTCAGCATCACCGCCACGAACCCGGCTGCGCCCGCAAGATAGACCGTATAGGGGTTCATCCCCGACTTGCCGTCGGAGGCGCGGCGCGCACGCCGGTGCTCTTCCATCTCGTAGCCCGCGACGAAGGCACCCGGCCAGGCGCGGGCAGCGAACAACCAGAAGCTCTCGCCCTCGGCCGCGGTGTTCGGGTCGTCCGTCGTCGCCACGAAGCGGTGGTGCACGAGGCGGTGGGCGGACGTGTGGTGGCCGAACAGCAGCGAAATGTAGATCCACATGCCGAGGCGGTAGAGCCGCTTGTCGGTCCGGTGGATCAGCTCGTGCGCGTTGGAGTTGGAAACCTGCCCGAACCAGAGGCCGAAAGCCAGAAGCGTCGCGACCCAGCCGAAGGGGCCAAGCCCGGTGGCGCCGGAAAGCGCGAAGATCGCAAGGAAGAGCAGCGCGAAATGCACCCCGCCCAGCAGGATCGAGAGGCGGTCGGCGGTGTCACTGTGCAGCGGCTCGGGCCCCGCAATGCCGCGGCGCTTCAGCACCTCGTCGATGGCGTAAAGGACACCCGTCATCCAGAAAAGCGCAACGAGGCTGGCAAGCCCGCCCGCAAAGGCGGCGATGACAAGAAGCGGCACCGGGGCCAGCGTCGCGATAAGGAACGCCCGAAGCGGTCGCCACAGTGCCCATTCCGCGCGCAGCTTCTCACCCAGTCCAGGCGAGGGGGCAGCCTCCGGGGCCACTTCGTTTTCGGCCCGCGCCGCCGGCGCGTCGCCCTCCGCGGGGCGGCGCGGCTTGACCGGGCGCGCCTTGCCCGCCCCTTCGACCAGCCGCAGATGCGGCGCACCGGAGCGCGGGCGGTCCTCCGGCGCAGGCGCATCCACTGCCGGGCTGCCGTCCATCATGGCCTGGATCGCCTTCAGCGTCTCTGTCTCGGTCACGTCCGTATTGTCGGGCTGCTCATTGCGCATGGCGTCGCGTAATCCCACTCGTTGTTCGTTCACTTGCCCCGCCGGGAAGATTAAGGGCTATTCTGGGCAAAATCTTGGCAAAGCCGACCAGATTCCGCACGCCCCTCCGATAAGCCCCGCCGTCCGACGGAAAGACCGATGTCCCTGACACCCCTTGCCACCCCGCTCGCCCTCGCAGGTTTCGCCCTTGCGCTGCTTTACGGCCTGCGGCTCAGCCGTGCCGAGCCCTCTGCGCTGCGCTCGGCCGTCAAGACCGGCGCGGTCCTCGCGCTTGCCGGAACTGGCATCGCGCTCGGCGCGCCGGGCCTTGTGATCGCGGGTCTCGCGCTCGGCGCGCTGGGCGATTACTTCCTGTCACGCCTGGGGACGGGGGCTTTTCTTGCCGGGATGGCCGCCTTTGCCGCCGGACATCTCGCCTATGCCGCAGCTTTCCTCGGACCAGGAGCTGTCGCGTTCCTTCCGGCCTTCGCGCTTCTCGCGCTCGCTGCCTCGACCGAGGTGTGGCTGGCACCGCGAACCGGCGATCTGCGCTGGCCTGTCCGGGGCTATGTGGTCGTCATCACGCTGATGGCACTTGCCGCGCTGACACTGCCACCCGGCGCCCGGCCCGCGCTTCTCGGCGCGCTCCTTTTCCTCGCCTCCGATCTCCTCCTCGCGCTCGACCTCTTCGTGGTCAGGCGCGAGGGTGTGAAACGCCTCCTTGGCCCCGTGCTCTGGGCGGCCTACTGGGGCGGGCAGGCGCTGATCCTATGGGGGATGCTGCCGGGCGGGCCCCTCTGACCCTTCCATCGGGGCGCCGAAACGACTAGGTGAGGGACAGGCGAAAAGGCGGGGCACGGATGTCGTTCTTCAAGAAACTCAAGGACCGGCTCCTGAAATCCTCCTCGAAGATCGAGGAAGGACTGGAAGCCTTGGTCGCGGACGGCGCCGGGGAGGAGAACCAGCCGGGGCCCGCCCCGGAACCGGAGCCGACCCCCGCGCCCGAACCCGCCCCGCGGCCAGAGCCCGGGCCGGCGCCGGTGGAACTGCCGGACCCCGAGCCCGAGCTGCCCGAGGTGCCGGACGAGGCGCCCGCCGTGCCGCCTTTTGAGATGCCGGACCCGGGCCCGGCCGAGATCCCGTTCGAGACGATGGGCGTCAGTGCCGCGCCTCTGCCCGAAAAGCCGGGTTTTCTCGGACGCCTGCTGCGCCGCGCCACCCCGGCGACCGAGCCGCGCCGGGTGCTGGACGACGCGATGCTGGAGAGCCTTGAGGAGCTTCTGATCCAGGCCGACATGGGCGTCGACACTGCACTGCGGGTCGCGGCGAATCTGGCCGAGGGGCGGATGGGCCGCAAGCTCTCGGTGCCCGAGATCAAGGGCCTTCTGGCGGGCGAGGTTGCGCGGATCATGGGGCCGGTAGCAAAACCCCTGCCGCTTTACAAGACGAAGCCCCAGGTGGTGCTGGTCGTCGGCGTCAACGGCTCGGGCAAGACCACGACCATCGGCAAACTCGCCAGCCAGTTCCGCGCCGCCGGCAAGAAGGTGGTGATCGCCGCCGGCGACACCTTCCGGGCCGCCGCGGTCGAACAGCTTCAGGTCTGGGGCGACCGCGCCGGCGTGCCGGTGATGACCGCGCCCGAAGGGTCGGACCCTGCGAGCCTTGCCTATGACGCGATGACCCGCGCGCAGGAAGAGGGTGCCGACCTTCTGATGATCGACACGGCGGGGCGCCTTCAGAACCGGCAGGACCTGATGGAGGAGCTTGCCAAGATCGTCCGTGTCATCCGCAAGAAGGACCCCGAGGCGCCGCACAACACGCTGCTGGTCCTCGATGCCACCACCGGTCAGAACGCGCTGTCCCAGGTGGAGATCTTCCGCAAGATCGCCGATGTCTCGGGCCTCGTGATGACCAAGCTCGACGGCACGGCGAAGGGCGGCGTCCTCGTCGCGCTTGCCGACAAGTTCGGCCTGCCAATCCACGCGATCGGGGTGGGCGAGAAGATCGACGACCTCGCCCCGTTCGACCCCGAGGATTTCGCCAAGGCCCTGGTCGGGATCGAGGCGTGACCCTGCCCATTTCTTCTTGGCGGAAATACTCCGGGGGTCCGGGGGTGGAACCCCCGGCGCGGCCGTGACCGCCTGGCTCGTCTCGCTCGAAGGCACCGACACGGGCCGTCAGGTTGCCATGGCGCTCGCGTTGCTCGCCGCGTTCCTGCACGCGCTCTTTGGCGCCCTGCAGAAGGGCAGGCACGATCCCTGGATGAGCCGGGCGGCGATCGACATCTCCTACGCGCTCATCGCGCTGCCCTTCGCACTCTTTGTCGTGCCCTGGCCCGAGCCACATATGTGGCCGATCTTCGCGGGCGCCTTCGTGATCCACACCGGCTACAAGGTCGCCCAGGCGATGACCTACCAGCGGGGCGCCTATGCGGTCGTCTATCCTGTCGTGCGGGGCACGGGACCGTTCTTTGCCGTCATCGGCGCGGGACTGATCTTTGGCGAGCATTTCACGCCCGGCCAGTGGGGCGGGGTAGTCGTTCTCCTCTCCGGCATCTTCGGGCTCGCCCTCTACAACCTTCGCACCGTCACGGTGGACCGCGATAAGATGATCCCGGCGCTGGGCTGGGCGGTCGTCACCGGCGCCTTCGTTGCCGCATATACGACCTATGACGCCTATGGCATCCGCGCGACGGCCGATCCCTTCACCTTCCTCGCCTGGTTCTTCCTGATCGACGGGCTCTTCATGCCGGTCTATACGTGGCGCCGCTGGCGGACTCTTCCCTCTTCCGAAGTGATCCCGCTGATGAAGCGGGGTGTCGTCGGAGCGTTCGTCGCCTATTTCAGCTTTGGCGCGATCCTTCTGGCCACCCGGATCGGCCATGTGGGCGAGGCGGCGGTGCTGCGCGAAACTTCGGTCGTCTTCTCGGCGCTGATCGCCTGGCTCGTCCTGGGCGACCGGGTGGGGCCAAGGCGACTGACATTGATGGTGCTGATCGCGGCGGGGGCCGTGATCGTGAAACTGGCGGGGTAGAGGTGATGGCGGGCAGGAAGATCAATCCCTGGGTGAAGATCGCGCTGGAACTGGGGCCGGTGCTAGCGTTCTTCGTCGCCTTCGGCCGGTTCAAGGACCAGACCGTGACGCTGGGCGGCACCCAGTATGGAGGGTTCATCATCGCGACGGCGATTTTCGTCCCGCTGATCGTGGCAACGACGCTGATCCTCTGGCGGCTGACGGGCAAGTTGCAGCCGATGCAGATCGCGACGCTGGTCCTCGTCCTCGTCTTCGGGGGCCTCTCGGTCTGGTTCAACGACGAGCGGTTCTTCAAGATGAAGCCGACGATGATCTACCTGCTCTTCGCAGGCATCCTCGGCTTCGGCCTTCTGAAGGGCAAAAGCTATCTTGCCATGGTGATGGAAGACGCGATGCCGCTCGAGCGCGAGGGCTGGATGGTCCTGACCCGCCGGCTCGCGCTTTTCTTCGCGGCGCTCGCGGTGCTCAACGAAGTGATCTGGCGCACGATGTCCGATCAGGCCTGGGTCAACTTCAAGACCTTCGGCCTGACCGCAGCGGTCTTCATTTTCTTCATGACCCAGACGGGCGTCTTCAAGCGCTACGAGATTGCCGAAAAGGACGACTGATCCTCAGCGCCGGAAGAGGAGCGACTGCGCCTTCTGGTCCGTCTGCAGGTTCGATCGCATGTCGGCGGCCACCGCCCGGCCGCGCTGGACGCCGGGGCGCGCGCCGACCTCGTCCAGCCAGCGGGCCATGTTCGGCTTGTCCTCCAATGTCTGCTGCTGGCCTTCCCAGAGCGAGGCCCAGCCCCAGATCGCCATGTCGGCGATGGAATAGAAGTCGCCCGCGACATAGCGGTGCGTTTCAAGCTGCCGGTCGAGCACGCCGTAGAGCCGCGCCACCTCGGTCCGGTAGCGGTCCTTGGCATAGGGCAGGTCCTGCGGCGGCGTCAGCGCCGGCGCGTATTTCAGGAAATGGTGCGCCTGTCCGGCCATCGGCCCGACGCCGCCCATCTGCCACATCAGCCATTGGTCGACGGCGACGCGGTCGCGTTCGGTCGCGCCGTAGAAAAGGCCGGTCTTGCGGGCAAGGTATTGCAGGATCGCGCCGCTCTCGAAGATCGAGATCGGCGCACCGTCCGGCCCCTCGGGGTCGACGATCGCCGGCATCCGGTTGTTCGGCGCGATCTTGAGGAAGTCAGGGTCGAACTGGTCGCCCGCGCCGATGTTCACGAGGTGAAGCGTGTAGGGCAGCGCCATCTCCTCCAGCGCGATGGCGATCTTCCAGCCGTTCGGCGTGGGCCAGTAGTAAAGGTCGATCGGGGCGGTCATGGCATCTCCTGTCATCGCTCGCGTCGGCCCAATCTGGGCCCGGAGACGGGCACCGGCAACCTGCGAAGACGCACAGGGCAGGGGGCCGGGATCGTCAAACACGCCCGCGGCTTTCTCGTGTCGCCCGCGCAATCAGTCTCGCGGCGCATTGCGCATCATTTCAGCCTTGTTCCCCCGGGGCTTGTCCTGATAGAGCGACAGGCGGAGTGGTGGCCGAGTGGTCGAAGGCACACCCCTGCTAAGGGTGCAGACGGGAAACCGTCTCGAGGGTTCGAATCCCTTCCACTCCGCCACTTGCCCCCGCGAAAGC
>JAGRDU010000193.1:9670-9833 GCA_020446905.1 Paracoccaceae bacterium
GGGAGGGGCTGAGCACTGGCCCCGGTGCCTGGAGGCCAGGAAGCGGTCTCTCAGGGCCGATAGTCTCCGGACCTCTCGACTTCGTGGATTTGGTGTAGAGCCTGCAAGCTCCTGAAATTGAGAGATAAATTCGAAACCCAACCTAAACACTTCGATGCCGGTG
>JAGRDU010000193.1:9913-10504 GCA_020446905.1 Paracoccaceae bacterium
TCGTGATGATGTCCTGCACCTCGCCCGGCTTGAACGCGACATCCCAAGTCCAGCGCCCGAAACCGCCTGCTGCATTGATCGCCTTCACCCACTCGTTCAGCGTGTCTCGCTTGGCCTTGTTCTGCGGACTGTCTGTTCCCTTAATCTCGAGCGCGAGGATCGTACCTCCAGCAAGGCGCACCAGAAAATCCGGGACGTATCGCCGCCGGGAGCCAGCCCACATGTAGTAGATCTGGAAACCGAGGTGATCGTTCTTGGCGTATGAGAGAACTTCATCGCGCTTCTCGAAGACATTAGCAGCGTGGCCTTCCCAAGCGGAATCTCCCACCAGATGGCTGATGTGCGATTTGGTCGTCGGGAAGCACGGCTTGGTCGTGTACCAGGTGCGCATCAATCCGGTTGCACTGATCGGGTTCTCCTCGTCGAACACTGGCGTCAGGCGTTCCGTGTTTTGCTCAGTCACGTTGCTCAGCACATGTTGGACCACGAGATCGATGTTTAGCGCGATGAGGATACGCCGCCGAAGCGGATCGGAGTGAAAGAGCGACGGGATGTCGAGGCGGTCCGAGTTGAGGAACGCCTCGACGATCC
>JAGRDU010000194.1 GCA_020446905.1 Paracoccaceae bacterium
CTTGACGCCACAGACTTCCTGTTCTAGGCCCGACCTGCGCGCGCAGGTTGCGCGATGCTGCGAGCGAGCGGCCTGCCCGTTCGCGGCGGGCAGGGAGTGTCCGATGAACGCTGAAGACATACGCCGCCGTCATGCCGCGGTGATCAAACCCGGCTACGGTACGGTGACGCCGGACGAGCTCGGGTTCATCCAGCGTCTCATCGAACGTCATCGACCTGAAAGCTTTGTCGAAATCGGTATGGCCTCCGGCATTTCGACCGGTTTCATCGCGTCATTCATGGATGAGAATGGCGGCCGGCGTCTTGTCTCGCTGGACCATGACGATACCTTCTTCGGCGACACGTCGAAGCCAAACGGATTTCTTGTTCCCGAGCTTTACGCGGGCACGAGGGTCGCGCTCGAGCTTGTCAAGTTCAAGACGGCGCCGGACATCCAGGACATTGCCGGCAACTTCGACATGGCCTTCGTGGATGCCAATCACCAGCATCCCTGGCCAGCCATCGACATGATGTGCCTTTATCCGCGGATGACCGGACCGCGCATCATGATCCATCATGACCTCAGGCTCTTCATGCTGCAGGACAAGGTGCTCGGTATCGGGCCAAAATATCTCTTCGACCAATTCCCTGAAAGTCATCGCGAGCGGTCGACTGCCAATGACGGCAATATCTTTGCCGTCGATCTGAACATTGCCAGGGATCGGTTCGAGGCGCTTCTGACCGATCTGTTGAAGTTGCCGTGGTCGCTGCGCACACCTCTGACACCCGCGTATGTCGCGAAGATCGAAAACGTCATCAAGCGAGACTTCAGCCCCGAGCTCCTCTCGCATTTCAGGCGCTGCTGCAAAATCTATGCGCCGGTCTGATACGCCGGGATCACAGCCGGTACGCAGACAGCGTGGTCGCCGGAGAATTACCGCCGGCAAGCTTGCGTAACGGTGTAGGTCCGCTTATCACGCGCGAGCGTTGGGCCGCGGAAGGGACCGGTGGATGAGCGACAGACCTCTTTTCGACGGCCTCTTTCTTGGCGTCGGCGCCATGAAGGCCGGCACGACCTGGCTCTACGCCGTACTCGACCGACATCCTGAGCTGTTCTTCACCTTCGAGAAGGAAATCCACTACTTTCATCACGCCTACCTCGGGTCGGACGTGCTGCGCGAGCAGCGGCGACTTGAGAATGCGCGCAACAGATACACCGTCTTCAATCCCAGCGTTGCGCGGGCGGCAGCGGCACGCAACCGGCTGCGCTGGACGGCCAACTATCTCGATAGCCCGGTCGACGACATCTGGTACAGGAACCTCTTCGTCTACCGGAATGCCGAGCAATATTGCTGCGACTTCTCGAACCTCTATGCGCTTTTGGACGAGACGGCCTGGCGGCGCGTCGTCGGCATCGCGGACCGGCTGCGGGTGCTCTACACGTTGCGTGATCCGGTGAAGCGGCTTTGGAGCCACATCAAGTTTCATCTGCAGATTACGGGTGAACTGGCGCGGCTCGACGACTGGAAGCCGGATGAATACCGCCGGTTCGCGCGCCGCAACTTCATGTGGGAGAACGCCGAATACGGGGTTGCTTTGCGGCGCATGCAGGCAGTGCTGCCGGCCTCCAGTCTCAAGGTGGTCTTCTTCGAGAATATTCACGGCGACCCGCGCGCGTTTCTGGCCGGCGTGGAGGACTTCCTCGGGATCCGGCACTTCGACTATCCCGAGCAGGTCGTGAAGGCGCGCGTCAACGAATCCGTCTCGAGGGCGATGCCGGACTTCCTGCCTGATCTCTTCGCCGAGGATTTCCGCCGCATTGTCGCTGAGGTTCGTGCCGCCGGGTTCGAGCCGCCGGCGACTTGGTCGCACTACTGAGGCGCAGCCGGGGTCGCGCCAAAGGTCGTGCCTGACGGCAGAAGCCCGTGCCTCGACATAAGCCGCAAGAGCTGGCTGGCCTGATCGTCATAGCTCGGGAAGACCAGAGGCGCCATGTCGGGCGCCGGCGGCGCGTCGATGAGACTGTTCACGAGCGGCCGGAGCGTTTCGGCGCCATCGCCGATCTGCATGAGGGACACCCGATCACGTCCGGGGTGCTCGATCGTGCCGCCGCCGTCGGTCTGCACGACATGAACGCCGCGCGCAAGCGCCTCGCGGATCGTCAGACCGAAGGTTTCCTTCCATTGCGACAGGAAGAGGAGCACGTCGATCTTGGCATAGAAATCGTCGATGGTCGCGCTGTCATAGCGCGGATGGACCCGCCAGTCGCCCCGCATGCCGGCGTACTTGGCCGGCGTATACCAGGAGCCGTCTAGGCTCGCGTCCACGAGATGACCGACGAAGTCGTCGCGGCCTATCGAACGGAACGTGTCCTGGATGATCGGCCAGCCCTTTATCGGTGAAGGACCGCCCACAAAGCCGAAGGCAACGCGCCGGTCGTCGGCCTTTCGCGCGGCGCGCTTGGCCGCGAAATCGGGGCCTGGCGGAAGGGTGCCGTTTTCCCACACGACGCCTTTGCCGGCGGCAAGGCCGGAGTCCTCGCAGAGGCGGCGCGCGAAGCTCGAGGGGTAGGTCACAAGGTCGGCCACGCCTGCCGCTCCGACGAGATAGTCGTGGCGTCGCCTGGCGCGTTCGTGGTCATGCACACAGCCCTTGCAGGCCTCGATATCGATCGGGTCCTGACCACAGTATTTTCCGTTCGGGCGGATCATGAACTGCCGTTCGCAGAGCCACCAGAAATCGTGCACGCTGAGGACAACCGGCAGGGCAAGTTCATGCAGCCGCGGAATGATGCCCGCACCTATTTCCTGAATGGCATGAAGATGGGCGATATCCGGATCAAGATCCCGCACAAGCGAGACAACCCGCTCGGTGACCTTCGGGTTGTTGTAGATTTCTTCCTGCGTGCGGTCAGGCGGCAGGTTGATGATGTAGTTCTCGACGCCGTTCTTCTCGGTCTTCATCACGGCGTAGGGCGCATATTCGCTGCGCACCATCGCGGAGATTGCGGTGACACGAATGCCGGGGCGTCGCGCCAGCGAGAACGCCACCTGTTCGGCAACGTGGGTCGCACCGCCATAGGTATGCGGTGCGAAGAAGACGTTGGCGGTCAGGATGTGCAGCGCTGGTTTCATCGCAGGACCCAGTCCCGGACCTCGGGGTCGATGATAGGTGGCGCCATCCGCGCGGACCAGCTTTCCTCAAGCGCGCGCCGCGCCGCACGGCCCATCTCTGCCGTGGCCTTGCGATCGGCGGCGAGCGTTTCGAGAGCCTCGAGCCACTGTCCCGGGCCGGCGACGATCCCTGTCTTGCCAGGTTCGATCAGGGTGGGGGCATCGCCGATGTTCGAGACGATCGAGGGAATGCCGACAGATGCTGCGTCGATCACGCGAACGCCGCTCTTGCACCGATTGAAAAGATCATCTCCAAGCGGAAGGATCGCGCAATCTGCGGATGCCAGCGCGTCGAGATAGGCGTCGTAGCCGAGGAAAGGGCGCGTCTCGGTCCTTTGGGCGATTTCCTGCGGCAGTCTTTCGATGTCGAAATGGCCGAGAACCAGCAGCCGGCGATCAGGGGCGGCAAGGAGAAAGCGGACAAGCTCGGGAAGCATGGTGGCAAGATCGACCTCGTGGCCTTGCGAGCCGCTCGCGAAGGCGACGGTGAAGGGGCGCCTTTCGCGCCCTTCGGTGCCGATCCGCTCCAACGCCATGCGCCCGTGTTCAAGGCTGTCCCGGTCCGCAAAGTTGCGCCGGAGATAGACGGGGCGATTGCAGAAAAGCTTCGCGTGGTTCCTCAGGGCCGGCGTGCTGACGGTGACGATGTCGCAGGCATTCATGGCCGAGGCATAGAGCGGCGCAAGAGAGATGAAATGATCGCGCATCCCTTCGCCAAACGCTTCGGCATTGCCGTAGGTCCCATAGGCGGAGACCGAGAAGAGCGGGTCGTCGATATCGTACATTACCGGCACGCCAAGCCGATGGGCCTCGTAGAAATAGGCCGAGACGATCGGGCATTGCGGCACCCGGTAAAAGATCGCGTGGGTGGCCGTCTGCAACAAGTCAGTCGCGTGGGGAACATCCTCGAAATGCGAGAAGTCAAGCTCGACCCCGGACAAGGCCCAGAGCTCCTTGAGCTGTTCAACGCGATATCTGCGGCACTGCGGCAGATTGAGATCGCCGATCAGCGCGATCCGCCGCGACTTGCGGTCCTCGGCTGGTTTGCGAGAGATGAAGAAGGCGTCTTCGGTCACCAGCGTCCGCCAGAACGCCGCATAGTGGTGACTGACATGGCCAGCCTCGCCGAAGACGCTGCGGCCACGGCCAAAGGCAATCACACCGGCATAGTAGGCCGCCCGCCGCAGCGCCTCGCGTGCGCCGTCGCGCCGCAGGACCGAGACGAACTTGTGCAGGTAGTCGCGTCTGAAAAGGCTGGAAATCGACATTCGGCAAAAGTGGCCTTCAGACCGTACGGAAGAGACTGCCTGTCGCTCTACCTTTGCCCGGCCGCGAATACAACCGTCGGCGGGTGCCGTCGGCGGATCAGAGCAGGCCAGCCCAGGCGGCGAACTTGAGCGAGAGTTGCCCGGCGGCAGTTTGGCGGTAGAGACCAAGGTCCCGCAAGGTTCTGACGGCGGCGCTGCCGCGAAGCGACCGCAGGCGCGCAAACCCTTCGAGGATGCCGGCATTTTCCTCTGTCAGAAGGCCGCAGGCCCCCTCAAGCGCCGCGAGATTTCGCAGATTCCAGTTGCGGTAGCGCCCGCCGACTAGACCGGCGATGCGATTCAGTTGCGCGAGGCGCCCGAGATTTGATCCGATCTGGTTGCCGCCGTGCTGACGATAGAGGACGGTCGGTTCCGCATCGTAGATGATGCGCGCGCCTGCCCCCGAAAGCAATTGGTAGAGCCACCAGTCATGGCAAACCGCATCGTCCGGCGGACCGGCCCGCATCACGATGCTGCGTGCGGCGCGGTTGAGCACCATCGTGTTGCCGCCGGAAATGTTCTGGACGAGGGCGTTCCTGAAACCGGGAGTGCGGACAAAAAGCGGTGAGGTGCCGCGCCGTTCCAGCCTGTCGTCGGTGACGATGGTGCGCCCGCCGTAGAGGACCGGCCGACTGTCATCCGCGATGGCGATCTGAGCGAGCGCGCGGGAAAGATGCTGCGGCAACCAGGCGTCATCCTGATCTGACAGCGCGACAAAATCCGCGTCGATCCCTGGATTGCAGAGAAGCTGCATGAAGTTCTGGAAACTCCCGCGCCGGGGGCCATCCAGCACGGTGACAGCACGCGCGCCGGCGCGGGAGGCAAAGGCACGCACCCTGTCGCGCGTCGCGTCCTGCGATCCGTCGTCGCCGACCCACAGCGACCAGTCAGTATGGTCCTGTTCGAGGAAGGAGGCGAGCTGTCGGTCGATGAAGGCGGCACCGTCGTAGCTGGCAAGAAGGATTGCGACGTGGCCGCCTGGGCGTGGGTTCCCGGCATCCGGTCCGGACGCGGTTTGTGCGGTTCGCGATGCGCTGTTCATTGCTGCAGAAGGAAGCTCTCGTTCTGGCGAAGAAGGAAGCCCCCGACGATAAAGCAGAGAAGAGAGATCGCCATGACATAGGAAACCGAGACGAAATCGCCATGGTCGAGCCCGTAAAGGCCGTTTCGCGCCGCGGCAATGACATGCGAGACCGGGTTGAGCCAAAGCGCATTGCGCAGCTGGCTCGGCAGCGTTTCGAGATGGAAGAGCACGCCGGAAATGATGAACATCGGGCGGTTGAGGACACCCCAGATGTTCTGCCACGTCGGAAAGAACCCCATCAGCACGCAATTGAGCGTGCCGATGCCAAGCCCAAGCGCAAATGCGAGGAGCAGCGAGAGGGCGAGCTCCGACGGAATGATGGGGGGATGGTACCGGTCGATTAGCGCGATGGCCGGAAAGAGCAGGAGCGAAATGATGAAATAGGTCAGGGTTTCGAGGATCGCCCGCGCAAGGATGCTGTCAAGGGACGACACGACCGGGTAGGTCAGAAGGCCGCGGTTCGCCCGGATGGCGTGCATGGTCGAGGTCGAGATCGACGAATAGAGCATGAAGGGGATGAAGCCGGACGCGTAGAAATACATGAAGCTGCTGCCGATCGGCGGCACATGCGCGATATAGCTGAAGACGAGGGCCAGAAGGGCGACACCGCCGGTCGGTTCAAGGATCGCCCAAATATAGCCGCCCCAGGACCTGCCGAAACGCGCGCTCGTCTCGCGAATGACCAGGGCGATGATCACGCGCAGGCGCTGGTGCAGCACGCCGATGAATGCAGTGTCCGGAAAGGCCATTCGAAGCACTCTCTGTGATCCCCGTGCCGGGGGGTTTGCCATGGACTGGCCGTTGACGCTAGGGTCCGTCGCAGAATAGATGCTCGCAAGGAACAATCCGAGAGGTCCGGGCCAGGCAATGTCGATCGCCAAACCAGCAAACACGGCGTCACCGGCCCAGGCAGCCGAAGGTGCCGGCGCCGTGTCGGCCAGCCGGCTGACGCTCAGTGCGGTGCGACCCTCGGCCACCGGGCTGCCCTCCAGCGGCACGAAACCCCGGCACCGGATCCTTTATCTCAGCTTTCTGTTGACGGTCGTGGCACCGGTGCTGATTTGGGGCGCGTATCTATTCACGATCGCGGTGAACCAGTTCAATTCCGAGATGTCCTTTTCGATCCGATCCGAGGAAACGACGTCTGCGGCCGCCGGGCTTCTTGGCGCGATCACGCAGATCAGCAGCGGAACCGCCGGCGATGCCGACATTCTCTACGAATTCATTGGCAGTCAGGAGATGATCGCCGCCGTCTCAAAGCGTGTTGACCTTGCCGCGATCTACCGCAAGCCGGCCTTTGATCCCTATTTCCGGCTCAAGGAAAATGCGTCGATCGAGGAATTGACCGACTTCTGGTCGCGGGTCGTCCGTCCGACCTTCGACAATCACACCGGGATCATCCAGGTCTCGACGCTTGCCTTCGCGCCGGAGGATGCACGCGCCGTTAACGACGCAATCCTGGCAGAAAGCAATGCGCTCGTGAACCGGCTCTCCGAACAGGCGCGGCAGGACGCGATCCGCTACGCGACCATCGACCTTGGAGAGGCCGAGGCGAACCTGCGCCAGCAACGCAAGCTGCTCGCCGATTTTCGCCATCGCTACCAGATCGTCGATCCCGAGGCCGACGTCGCGGGGCAGATGGGGCTGTTGACCGCGCTTCAGGGCGAACTCGCGCAGGCGCTTGTCGAGCGCGACACGCTGCTTTCCTACGTCCAGGAGGACGACCAGCGGGTCGTGCAGGCGACGCGCCGCATCGACGCGATCTCGCAGCGCATCGCCGCCGAGCGCAACAACCTCGGCATCGGAGACGATGAAGTGAACATTGCCGACGTGGTCGGCCAGTATGAGGTTTTGCGCACGGATCTCGAATTCGCTTCGGCGGCCTATACCCAAGCGCTCACCAACCTCGCGATCTCGCGGGCCGAGGCGCGGCGCCAGTCCCGCTACATCGCGACCCATATCCGTCCGACGACGGCGCAGGAATCGCTTTACCCGCAACGCTGGACTCGGCTCTTCCTGTTCGGCGGGTTCCTGGCGATGATCTGGGGAGCGTTGATGATCTTCTACTACAACATCCGCGATTCCCGCTGAGCGCCGACGCGGGGCGGGACCTGACGCCATGATCGAATTCCGGAACCTACAGAAATCCTACCCGGTTCGCGGCGGGGGGAGGAAGGTGCTGTTCGATGGCCTGACGCTGACATTGCCGCGCGGGGCCAAGGTCGGTCTTCTGGGGCGAAACGGAGCTGGCAAATCCACGCTCATCAGCATGATCGCCGGCACCACCAAGCTGAACGGCGGCGAAATCCGGCGGGAGGGCACTGTCTCCTGGCCGCTCGGATTTGCGGGCAGCTTCGCGGTCGACATGAGCGGGATCCAGAATATCCGCTTCGTTGCCCGGATCTACGGAGTGGATTCCGACGCGCTTGTCGACTATGTCGCCGACTTTTCCGAACTGGGCGATTTCATGCGCATGCCTGTCCGGTCCTACTCTGCCGGAATGCGCGCCCGGCTTGCGTTCGGCGTCTCCATGGGACTGTCCTTCGACTGGTATCTGGTGGACGAGATCACCGCCGTCGGGGACGCCGCGTTCCGGAAGAAGTCGCTTGCGGTCTTTGGAGACCGGCTGCAGGCCTCCGGCCTCATCATGGTGTCGCATTCGAGCGTGACGCTGCGGGAATATTGCACCAGCGGCATGGTCATCGACAACGGCAAGGCGATCTATTTCGATGATCTTGAAGAAGCGATCGCGCTTCACGAGTACAACATGGCGTAGCGCCGACGGGACCGGAGATCACGGCGCCGGCGTATAGAAATACAGCGTCATGGGTCCCCCGAGCGAGCGGTTCTCGACAGGCCTCAGCGGCGCGAGGATTGCTGCGGCACGCGGATCGCCGGTGCGCGCGAGATAGGGTTCGAGCCAGCCGAAATACTGGCCCTGCGCAAGATAGCCGCGCCACTGTTCGCGGGCGCCGGCGAAGGGGGCGACGGTCTCGGGCGTTTCGATGGCGGCGAGGTCGAAGTCGATGAGGGTCTGGAGGGTCTTTCCGTTTACCTCGATCTCGTGGACCTTGTAGCCCTGACGCTCGGCAAGCTCGGCGATCATCATCAGGTTCATCAGCGCGAAGTTCTGGTAGTGTGCCGCGCGCTCGCCCCGTTTCATCTCGAGCGGCAGCGCCCCTTCGGGCGTCGCCTCGTCCAGCGCCGAGTAGATTGCGCTGATCCCGTCGCGGAACATCTCGTCATTGCCGGTCTGGATCCCGATGACAGTGCGGTAAAGCGCGCGGCGGTAGAAGTGGTTGTTGCAGCAGGTGCCGTTCGGCTGACCCGGGTAGGACCAGTGGATGTCGGCAGCACGCTTCAGCCATCGGTCGATCTCGGCGATGTCGGCCGTGCGGTCCGGCAGTGTGTCGCGCACGTTCATGAGGGCGAGGCCAGCGGCAAAGAGCATGGATTCGATCTGATACCAGCCCTGGCGATCGTCATCCGGTGTCGGAAAGCGGGTCAGTGCATCCGCGCGGGCCCAGCGTAGCAGGACATCCACGAGACAGTTTCCGGCGTAGCCGTCCGCGCGCACGAATTCACTGGCGGCAAGGCCTGTCACGGTGTCCTCGAAGGCCGCGAAGGGCTTGACGGCCTCTCTCCAGGCCTCGTTGTCGATGTAGTAGCCGGGCAGCCGCACCTCGCCGCTCATCACCGGTTGCGCCAGCACATCGGTGCAGCTTTGGCCAAAGGCAAGGTGATCGAGCGCCGCAAGGAGGATCGGGTCGGAGGTCGTCGCAAGATAGGTGCGGCGCGCCTCGCGGTCGAAATATCCGGCTGCCGGATCGGTGATGTGATACCGCCCGAGGTCGAGCGCTTGGCGTTCCTCGGCGGTGAGTGCCGCGCCGGGGCTTGCGAGGAGCGCGAGGCAAACCGACAAGACGGCGGGGCAGAGGCGATGCCACAGGGTCAAGGCTTTGCCCCCGCCCCGCCCGGCAGGGACTCGCGCCGGGTGCCGTAGAGGCGAAAGGCCCTGAAATCGGCATGTTCCGCCTTCGAGGCTGCAAATCGCGCCGTGTCGCCGCCGAAGAAGGTCGAGAACATCAGCCCGGCGACGGGCACGCGGGACGACTTGCGGAACTTGACGCCGTTTACAAAGATCGCGGGCCGGCCGTCGATCCAGAGATGGATGAGGCCATCGCTTTCGCCAGGGGCGTTGAGAATTGTCTCGAGCTCGACCTCGACCCAGCGGCCCCGGGGAAAGCTGAAGGCGCCGGTGCCGAGCTGCATCCCGCCATGGGCGGAGTCGGGGATCATGTTCGGCGCGTAGAGGTAGAGCTCGCCCGCGCCCCCGGCGCGCCACATCAGGCGGACGGTAAAGCCGGCGTCGCCCTTCGGCCGGTCGCCGCCCGAGGGCGGGTTCGTGCCGCCGAAGAGGCCGGGCAGCTTGCCGCCGCTGCGGAAGTCGAAGCCCTCGGGGAACCGCACGAGATAGCGCAGGCAGGCCGCATCGGTTCCCCTCGCAAGCGCCCCGCGCGCGTAAAAGCCAAGTCCGCCGGTGGGGCGCGACTTGACCGAGGGCGCCACCGATCCCTTGGGGTAGGCGATGCTGAGATATGCGGCGCCGTCCGCCTCGTCCGCGCCGATCTTCACATTTTCGGGGAAACCGTAGGTCGGGCTTGCGCGGAAGTTCCCGGTAATGACCTTCGCGGGGTTGCCCCCCGGCGGGATGGCCGGGGCGTAGAGCGGCTCGCCGTATCTTGCCGAGCAGCGTGTGGCAAGCGCCCCCGCTTTCTCGGCGGGATAGATCTTGGGCCGCGCCTCGACCGCCCCGCCCGCGAGGGTGGCGCTCAGCATGAGGGCGGCGAGCCCATGGGATAACGGTGCGCGCATCTCTCGGTCCTTGCCTTCGCTTGCAGTTCCGTCGGCGGATGCCCCATGAGCAGGGCTCACTCGCCCGCGATCTGCGCGGCTGCCCGCCGGTTGAAGAGCACCTCGATCGGCTGGCCGATCCAGCTTGCCTCGACGGGGGCATCTGCCCTGAGGATCACCGAGGCGACCGTCGGTTCCTTGCGAATCCAGTCGGGGAAGCCGTAGCGCGGCTGCCGGTTTGCGTCGAGGGTGATCCGTTCGATCATGGCCGGCAGAAAGGCACCGCTGCCAGGTGCACGGAAGCCCGCCGGTTGTCCGGCTTCGAGCCCGTCGATCGCCGCGAGCTTGACGACGGCCTCGATGCGCAGGTCATCGGCGCCGGTCCGTGCGAGGATCATGACCTGATCGCCCTCCTTGACCCAGCTCTGGTTCTCGACCGACCAGACCACGGTGCAGTCGCAGGCGGAATGTTGCGAAAGACCCTGACGCCGGAGGTCGAGCGCCTTGAGCTGCGCGGTCTCCAGCGACAGTTGGTCGGCGCCCGGCGCGCCTGCGGCGGCCGGTGCCTGCAGCGCCTCGATGCGCGCCTCGGTCATGCCGATCTCGGACTCGAGCGCCGGGGCTTCGATCCGGTAGAGCGGCTGGTCGAGCACGACCTCGGAGCCCACGGGCCCCGCAGTCACCTCGACCTGGCCCTGCGCGGGGCTGAGCAGCGTGAGTTGCGGCGCAGTGATTGCCGCGAACTCGCTGCGAACGACAAAGAACCGGTCGTAGAGCGAGACAGCCGAAATCCCGGCAATACCGAGGATTGCCATCCCCGAAACGGCGATCGCGGCGCGGTTCGCCCAGGACCGGGGCGCGGGCGCGCCAATGCCGTTCGCCGACGCGCCGTCGCGGGTTTCTGGATTGAGCGAGGCGACGAAATCCTCGCTCGTCGGGACATGGCCGGCCTGGTAGGCGCGGATGATCCGCTTCAGCGCATCGCGTGAGTCGGGGTCCATGCGCACGATGCGGAAGAGAACCAGACCCTCATCTTCACCGCGGCCGGCCTCGGGCACCCCGACGAGATCGAGGTCGAGCGCGAAGCCGGAGAGCTGGATGTGCAGGCCGATGGTCAGCTCGCCGGACGGGAACGCGTCGGGCCCGACGGCGATGGGCTCTCCGGACCAGCCGTCATACCCTTCACGCAGCGCAGCGACACTGCCGATGTTGAAATGCGCGCCCTTCAGCGCCTTTCCATCGACATAGACCGAGAAGGGCAGGCGGACGTCGAGATGCATCCGCCGGTCGCGCCGTTCGTGGTAGACGCCGGGTTCGACAAGGATCAGGGGCTCCCGGGGGGCGGACTGATCAGCGGGTATCTGCAACATCTAACCTACTCCTCACTCTTGCGCGCCCATCCCCATGGTGCGCCATGTCTGGCCTTCGGCGCCTCAGCGGGCCCCAAACGCCAACAGAAATTTCCAGTCCGAGGCACCCGGAACCGGAAGCTGGCCGGACGCCACCGCGACGAAAAACATCGCGCTGACAAGGGCGGCGGCATGCATCGCGCGCGCCGCCCAAATGTCGAGCCTGTCCTTGTCCGGCCCCGCCCCCAGATTCTGCCGGGTCCATCCCTGACGGTTCAGGCGGAAGCTGAGGTAGACCTTCAGCAGCGCGCCCCAGATCTGGTTGTAGTAAAGCACGAAGGGCCAGGCCGGGCTGAACCGGCGATAGGCGACACCAATCGCCACACTCATGAAGATCCGGGTCGTCAGCACCCAGAGCGCGTAATAGGCGAGGTAGACGGGCGACACGAGAAGCGCGAAGGTCACCGCGGAATAGGGGCCGATGAGCGAGGTCCACATCGACAGCCGCTGATCGACCAGCGCCCACCAGGTGAAAAGCCCAAGCCGGCGCGGGCCGAGGGCGATGGCGCGGCCATTCGCGCGCAGCATGTTGCCGAACCAGCGCTGCATCAGGCGGGTGCTGCCGCGAAAAAACCCGTCGCCTGCCGGCAGCGCCTCGGCGCCGTATACCTTCACGTCGGGGATATAGAGCATCCGCGCGCCGGACCTGATGGCGTGGAACCAGGTCGACTTGTCGTCGCCACTGACGAAATCGAGCCGCCCGTAGCGCCAGTGATCTACACCGTCCCGTTCGACGAGGTCGATGAACTCGGGTTCGGTCGCGAGCGTGGCACGGAAGATCGAGAAGCGGCCGGTTAGAACGAGCAGCCGTTCTGAGAGCGACATCGAGGCCATGAGAAGGTGGCGCTGGGCGTAGCGCGTAAAGTACCACTGCCGCGTCAGGTAGCTGCCCTCGACGATGGCATCGTTGTTGGTCGTCACCGCGCCGAGGCGGGGATCGGCCGACATGATGGCGAGAGAGCGGGTCAGCGCCCCCTCTTCCAGAAGAATGTCGCCGTCCATCAGCACCAGCGCAGAGTTGCCTGGCGGGCAGCGACGCGAGACGATCCTGAGCGCCTCGCCCATGGCGGTGCGCTTGCCGGTCCCTTCCTGATACTGGGTCACGATCTCGACCGTCGGCGGGGCGCCGGCGGCAAGGTAGACCTCTTTCAGGAGCGCGCGGTCCCGCTCCGAGGTGATCGAGGCGACGATGGTCGTCGGCGCGCCATAGGTGATCGCTTCGCGCAGGAGACCGTCATAGACGCTGCGAAAGAGGGCCGGGGCGATGTCGTAGGACAGGACGACGGCATAGACGTGCTGGAACCGGCGGTCCGGCGCAAGCGCATCGGCGCGGGCGCGGATGGCCGGGAACCGGCGCCTGAGATAGTAGCTCGCGCGCAGCGCGTGGGTCAGCCACCAGCCGTACCGCCAGGCCGCGACAAGACCGATCGAACCGAGAAAGGTTGCGGTCCTCTCGGGGCGCGGATGTTCGAGGGCAATCGTTCCAAGGACGATCAGCGCGCAGATCAGCGCCATGGACGACAGCCAGGTCGCCGCCGGCAGGCGCAGGGCCGAACCCGGCCATTCGATCGAACTCTTGCCGGTCCCGCGTGGCGCGGTGACCGTCGTCACGGGCTTCATGCCTCAAGTCCCCACCCAGGCAGCAACGGAGTCATACTCCGGGATTTGCCGCGGCGCGACCACCGGGAATCCTTCTGCAGGTGCAAATCGAGCGGGATTATGCCGTATTGTCAGGCATTTCCGCGAAGTTTTCAGACTGAAGTCTTAGGATTGTTTCTTGATTGAAAACACACCATTTCGGAGGCTTGCGGGGGTGGCGCACAGGGGTCTTGCGCCGGGGCGGCCGCCTGACCGATTCGCGAACCCTCAGTCCGGTACGGCGATGCGGACCCTCTGGCGCAGGGCGCCGGTCGCCTGGTCGAGGATGAGCACCTCCTCGCTGTCCGTGACGACAGCGATCCATCCGCGCCCGAAGGTCACCGCCTCGGCCTTCAGGCCGTCGGGCAGCGCGATCTGCGCAGGCACCGACGGGCGCGGGTTGGCGACCGAGGGGAAGCGGATGACAAGCAGGCCAATGATCGTTATCAGACCGGCAATCATGGTCCCCGCCAGGACAGTGACAAGGACCTTCAGGAACCGCAGCTCGGGCGCCGGCCCGGCGTCCATCGCAATCGGAGCATCTTCGTTGTCCGAGCCCACCGGCCAGATCCTTCGCGTCGCCATCGGGCCCAATCCGCCCGACCGCCTTGATAAGGCGCTTGCCCGCGATGTGCCAGAGGAGGCGTCCCTCTCGCGCTCGCGCCTCGCCCGGCTCCTGGCCGACGGCGCGGTGCGGCGGGACGGGGCGGTGGTGACCGACGCCAAGGCGAAGGTTGCCGAGGGCGAGGTCTACGAGATCGCCGTGGCGCCGGCCGAGGCGGTCCTGACTCGGGCCGAGGCGATCCCCCTTGTCGTTGTCTGGGAGGACGCGGACCTCATCGTCATCGACAAGCCCGCCGGGATGGTCGTGCATCCCGCCCCCGGGTCCTACGAGGGCACGCTTGTCAACGCGCTGCTGCATCACTGCGGCGACACGCTCTCGGGTGTCGGCGGCGAAAAGCGGCCGGGGATCGTGCACCGGATCGACAAGGACACGACCGGCCTTCTGGTGGTGGCCAAGAGCGACCGGGCGCATCATGGTCTGGCCCGCCAGTTCGAGAAGCACACCGTGATCCGCCGTTACCTCGCGCTTGTCCACGGCGTGCCGGACCAGAGCGATCCGCGCCTGCACGGCGTGCGCGGCACCAGCTTCGAGGCGGGCGGCATCCTGAAGATCACCACCCAGCTTGCCCGCCACAAGACCGACCGGCAGCGGCAGGCGGTCCTGTTCGAGGGCGGCCGTCATGCGGTGACCCGTGCCCGTGTGGTCGAAAGGTTCGGGACGCCGCCGGTGCTCGCGCTTGTCGAATGCTGGCTCGAGACCGGGCGCACGCACCAGATCCGCGTGCA
>JAGRDU010000195.1 GCA_020446905.1 Paracoccaceae bacterium
GGCGTTGACCATGACGAAATCGCCGACCGTCAGCGCGCCGGACTGAACGCCCATCGCCGCCATCACCATCACCACGATGAGGCCGGTGTTGATAAGGAAGGCCTGCCCGAAGTTCAGCATCGAGAGAGACTGGCCGGTCTTCACCGCTGCCGCCTCGTAGCCTTTCATCGCCTCGTCATAGCGCCCCGCCTCGCGCGCCTCGGCGCCGAAATACTTGACCGTCTCGAAGTTCAGAAGGCTGTCCACCGCCTTCTGGTTGGCGTCGGTGTCCTGCTCGTTCATCTGGCGGCGGATCTTCACCCGCCACTCGGTGACCTTGAACGTATAGGTCACGTAAAGCGCGATGGTCACGACGACGACGGCCGCATAGCGCCAGTCGAAGGCCAGTGCGAAGATCACCGTGACCATGGTCAGCTCGACGATCAGCGGCCCCACGGATAGGAGCATGAATCGGAGGAGGAACTCGACCCCCTTCACGCCCCGCTCGATGATCCGGGACAGGCCGCCGGTCTTGCGGGTGATGTGGTAGCGCATCGAGAGCCGGTGGATATGCGTGAAGGTCTCAAGCGCGAGCTTCCTCAACGCCCGCTGTCCGACGCGCACGAAGATCACGTCGCGCAGTTCGTTGAACCCGATGGATCCCATCCGGGCAAGCCCGTAGGCCACGGTCAGGCCAACCGCCCCGACGGCAAGCAGCCAGGCATCGTCGCGCGTCTCACCGGTCAGACCGTCGACCGCGGCCTTGTAAAGGAACGGCGTCAGGACCGAGACGACTTTCGCGACCAGAAGCGCAAGGAACGACAGTACGACACGCCGCTTCACCCAGGCCTCGCCCTCGGGCCAGAGATAGGGCGCAACCCGGCGCAGCGTGTTGACGTTCCGGCGCCAGCCTTCGTTGCCTGTGCTCTGCGATGCCATCGGCGATTACCTTCATGTCGGACGTGCCGCTTGATCGCAGGAAGCGACGCCGCTATCAAGAGGCATAATTCAATATTTCATGAGAAGATGAAATATGGAGAAACCGCAGGCCCTCGACGCGCTCGCCGCGCTTGCCAACGAAACGCGCCTGGACCTTGTCCGGATGTTGATCGCCCATGCGCCGACCGGCCTCGCGGCAGGCGAGATCGCGCGCCACCTCGGCGTCTCGGCCTCGCGCCTGTCGTTTCACCTCTCGACGCTGGAACAGGCCGGGCTTATCGCCTCGCGCAAGGAATCGCGGCATGTCTACTATGCCGCCGAGACGCGCCACATCGGCAGGCTGATGGGCTATCTCCTGAACGACTGCTGCCGCGCGCATCCCGAGGTTTCGGCCTGCTGCGCGCACGGACGCGCCGTCACTCCTCCGGAACAGTGAAGATCTGGCCGGGATAGATCAGGTCCGGATTGCGGATCTGATCCTTGTTTGCCTCGAACACCTTCACATAGAGCACCCCGTCGCCATAGTTCTCGCGCGCGATGCGCCAGAGCGTGAAGCCAGGCTGCACCGTGACCGAGACCGGACGGACCGGCGCAGCCTCTGCCGCTGCCGGGACAGGTGCGGCCGCAGAGGTCTCGGGTGCGGTCGCTGTGGTGTCGGATACTGCGGGGGCGTTGAACACCGGCGGCGGCGCCGGGTTCAGCGGCGGCAGGGCGGCGGCCACGACATCGGGCGCCTCGCGCTGGAACGGCGTCTCGAACCGCGCCGTGACCTTGCCGTCCGCCCCGACCTGATCGACGCGCAGCGTGTAAAGCCCCGGCGCGATTCCGGCGATCTCGCCGTGCCAGAGGCCGTCATCCCCGATGGGAAGCATCGCAAGCTCGGCATTGTCGAGATAGGCGCGCGCGAAACTGCCCGGCTGCCCACGCCCGGCGAGGGTCACGTCGCCATTCGCCGCATAGCCGATCGTGTCGATGACGATCCCCTCGACAGGCGCCGCACTGGGCGGACGGACCCCGCCCTTGTCCACGATAAGGACCTGCGGCGCGGCAGGCGCGGCGGCGGTCTCCGTCTCGGCCGGGGCTGACGCGGCCGGTTCGGGCGCAGCCTCGGCGATGGCGACACCCTCGAACGGCGCCACGATCACCTCGGCGGTCGCCGCGGCGCCGTCGGCGGTCTCGAGACGCATGACGCGCGGCTCGGCACTTGGCGGCAGGGCAAACAGCATCACGAACTCGCCGCGCGCGTCCGCCTCGGCCACGGCGGCCTCGGCGTCGTCGACAAGAACGCGGACCTTGGCGCCGGGCGCGGCATGGCCCGCGACAAGCGTCTGGCCGTCCGCCTCGACACGCACCGTGTCGAAATCGGGCTGTCCCTCGGTGGCAGGTACGGCCGCTTCTGCCGGCGCCGCAGGCGCGTCAGGTTCGGCGGCTGACGCGGTTTCGGTCGTCGCGGGCGCCGGTTCGGGCACGGCGGCAGGCGCCTCGGCCAAAGGCGCCGCAGGTTCGGGCGCCGCAGGTTCGGGCGCCGCTGGTTGGGGCGCCGCTGCCGTCTCGGGGGCCGGCGCCGCGACCGGGGCCGGCGGCTCTGCCGTCTCGACCGCCGTCCTGCCAAATCCGAAGTACCAGATCGCGAGGGCCGCGGCTCCGCCCACGGCCAGACCCGCAATCCAGCCCGTTGCGCGCGGCGAGGATACCTCGCCCGGTTTCTCTTCCGTCATCTCGCCCCCCGGCCCGGCGCCCTTCGGGGGCGCGCTTGAGCGACCATAGCAACGCCGCTATCAGGGGTAAAGAATCGCGGAAAGGTCGGCTGCCCATGAAATCCGTCTGTGTCTATTGTGGCTCGCGCCCCGGGAAGCGCCCCGCCTATGCCGAGGATGCGCGCGCGACAGGCGCGATGCTGGCCCGGCGCGGCTGGCGGCTGGTCTACGGCGCAGGAGACGTCGGCCTGATGGGCGAGGTCGCGCGCACCGCCCAAGCCGCCGGCGGCGCGACCTTTGGCGTAATACCCACTCATCTTCTCGCGCGCGAGGTCGGCAAGCGGGACCTCACGACCTTCGTCGTCACCGAGACGATGCACGAGCGCAAGAAGGTGATGTTCATGAACGCCGACGCCGTCCTCGTCCTGCCGGGCGGTGGCGGATCCCTGGACGAGCTCTTCGAGGTTCTCACCTGGCGCCAGCTCGGCCTGCACGAGAAACCGATCGTCCTTCTCAACACCGAGGGCTACTGGGACCCGCTCGTGACACTGATCAGGAGGATCGTGGAGGAAGGCTTCGCCGAGGCCTCGCTTTCCGGGTTCGTCACCGTCGCCGCGACGGTGTCCGAGGCCGAGGCGCATCTCTCCCGGGCCCTTGGCTGACCCTCAGGCGCCGATCTCGATCAGGGTGATTTCCGGGATCACGCCAAGGCGCACCGGCACGATCGAGCACCCGATCCCGCCCGAGGTGACAAGTTCCCGGTTCCCCTCGCGCACCGGCCCGTAGGCATAGCGGTTGCCAAAGGCCGAGGGCACCACGGGCGACCAGCCGAAGACCCTCACCTGCCCGCCATGGGTGTGCCCCGACAGCGTCAGCGCGAAACGGTCCGGCACGCGCGGAAAGATGTCGGGCTCGTGTGCCAGAAGGATCGCCGGGGCGTCGTCGGTGATTTGCGCCAAGGTCCCCGGCAGGTCGTCGAGACCGCGAAAGGTCATGTCGCCGGTGCCGATCGCCAGCTGATCCTCAAGCCCGGCCAGCCAGAACGGACCCGCCGCCGTGCCCTCGCCGAGGCGCAGCGCGCGGTTCTGCAGCACCGGCACGCCCGCAGCCCCCAAGAGCCCCGCGATGCGGTTCGGCCCGCCCCCCCGCGCCTGCGCCGGACGGTCATGCCACCAGTCGTGGTTCCCGAGGATCGCAAAGCGGCCAAGCGGCGCGGAAAGCTTCGCGACGGCCCGCGCCATCTCCTCCATCGGCACCGGCCGGGTCACGAAGCGGTGCCCCGCCTCGTAATCGCCGAGAAGAAGGATGATGTCGGCGCCGAGCGCATTGGTCCGCGCCACGATGCGCTCCAGCCGCTTCAGGCTGACATGCGGCTCGCCCATGTGAAGGTCGGCGAGGATCGCGATCTTCAAGGGCCCGCCGGTCCAGAGCGGCGGCGCAAGTCGCCAGCGCCGCACCCTGAGACGCAGGGCAGGCTCGATGAAGAAGCCGTAGGCGGAAACGAAAAGGCCTGCCAGCGCGGACGCCAGCAGGCCTTTCAGAAAACCGCGCCGCGAAATCACGTCAGAGGCGCGAGGCGACGTTTTCCCAGTTCACGAGCTTGTCGAGGAAGTTCGTGAGATAGGCCGGGCGCTTGTTGCGGAAGTCGATGTAGTAGGAATGCTCCCACACGTCGCAGCCCAGAAGCGCCGTCTGGCCGAAGCAGAGCGGGTTCACGCCATTCTCGGTCTTGGTGACCTTGAGGCTACCGTCCTTGTCCTTGACGAGCCAGGCCCAGCCCGAGCCGAACTGGCCCGCGCCGGCGGCAGCGAAATCTTCCTTGAACTTGGCGACCGAGCCGAAAGCCTCGGTGATCGCCTTTTCGAGCGCGCCGGGCATCTTGGTTTCTTTTGGCCCCATCATTTCCCAGAACTGGGCGTGGTTCCAATGCTGGCTCGCGTTGTTGAAGATACCGCTCTGCGCGACAGCGTCGGCCTTGTAGGTACCCTTGACGATGTCTTCGACAGACTTTCCTTCCCACTCGGTGCCGGCGATCAGCTTGTTGCNNGTTGTCGACATAGGCCTTGTGGTGGATGTCATGATGATATTCGAGCGTCTCCTTCGACATGCCGAGCGACGCGAGCGCGTCATGGGCATAGGGAAGATCGGGAAGGGTGAAGGCCATGGGTCGATCCTTTCGCGCGTTGGGAAAGCCTAACCCGTATAAGCGCCCTCGGGTTCCGAAGGTCAAGGGCAGCGCCGGGGGTTTTCCACCCCCGG
>JAGRDU010000026.1:0-26064 GCA_020446905.1 Paracoccaceae bacterium
GGGCTTTTCCAACCGGATGCTGGACGCGGCGCGGCTCATGACAGTGTGATTCCGCCGAATCGGAAGGAATATGCGACAATGCGGCGCGACTTCTTCCGAAGGGACGGGAATCATGGACCGCCTCGCCGCCGACCGCATGTTCATCGCGGTGATGGAGACCGGCAGCTTTACCGCCGCCGCACACCGGTTCGGCACCACCTCGGGGCAGGCCTCGAAACTGGTCGCGAAGCTTGAGGCCGGGCTTGGGGTGCGTCTGCTCAACCGAACCACGCGGGCCGTCGCGGCCACCGAGGTCGGACGCGGCTACTATGATCAGGTGCGCGGGCTGATCGAGGACTTCGACGCACTGGATGAAAGCGTGCGCGACGCCTCAGCGGCGCCGCGCGGGCGCCTGCGCCTGACGGCCCCCCTGACCTTCGGCACGATGGTCCTCGTGCCCGCGCTGACCGGCTTTGCCCGCGCCTATCCCGATATCGCGCTCGACGTCTCGTTCACCGACCGGATCGTGAACCTCGTGGACGAAGGGTTCGACGCCGCAATCCGGGTCGGGCGCGCCGACGACAGCACGCTGATCGCGCGCAAGCTGGCCGAGATGCGAAGCGTCCTCGTCGCCGCGCCCGGCTATCTCGACGAGGCCGCGCCGGTCTCGGTCCCCGCAGACGTCGCCGCGCATGCCTGCATCCTCGACACCAATCTCCGGACCGCGACGGTTTGGACCTTCCGCGACGGACGGGCGCCAGTTCCTGTCACAGTCAGCGGGCGGCTGCGATTCTCGAACGCCGAGGCCTGTCTTCGGGCGGCTGAAGCGGGGCTGGGACTGACCCTCGTGCCGGATTTCGTGGCGGGAGAGAGCCTGCGTGCCGGCCAGGTGCGCGCGCTCCTCGCGGACTATGCCGCCGAGCCTTTCGGCGTCTTCGCGCTCTACCCGCCGGGCCGACATCTGGCCGCACGGGTGCGGGTTCTGGTCGACTATCTTGGCAGCCACTTCAGGGAGTCGGGGTGGCGCGGCTGATTTCATCCAATATGGATGCAATTATCTGCCAATCACCGAACTTATATTCGAATCTGGAGTGGTCCATCTTTCCGCCATCCGCCGGACAGGCGATCATCAGGAAAGGAAACGACCATGACGACCCTCGACACGAACGCCGGCCTCCGCGCCAGCAACGCCGACTACGCCGCGCTGATCCTGCGCGTCTCGACCGGCGTCCTCTTTCTTGCCCATGCCTGGCTGAAGATCGCGGTCTTCACCCCGGCCGGTACCGCCGGTTACTTCGCCTCGATCGGACTGCCAGGCGCCCTCGCCTATCTCACCATCGCGGCCGAGCTTCTGGGCGGCCTTGCCCTCATCGCCGGGGTCTATACCCGCCTCGTCTCGCTCGCACTCATCCCGGTCCTTCTCGGCGCCGCCTGGTTCGGCCATGGCGCGAACGGGTTCTTCTTCTCGAACGCGAATGGCGGCTGGGAATATCCGGTGTTCTGGGCCATCGTGATGGGCGTGCTCGCGCTTCTCGGCAACGGCGCCCACGCGCTCCGCAAGTCCGACCGCTGAGCGGCAGAAAGGGAGAGAGCCATGTCAACCGCTTCCGCCCCTGTCGAGATTGGCCGCGTCGCGCTGACCGTTCATGACATCGACGCCGTGTCCGCCTTCTACCGCACCGTGATCGGGCTTGAGCCCATTGCAGGCGGGGGCAACACGCAGACCCTTGGCGCGGGCGGGCGCGCTCTGCTGGAGCTGCGCGCCGATCCCGCGGCACGCGCCTCTTCGCCGCGCGAGGCCGGGCTCTTTCACACCGCGTTCCTGATGCCCTCGCGCGATCACCTCGGCCGCTGGCTGCGTCATGTGGCCGAGGCGCGGGTGCCGCTGCAGGGCGCCTCGGACCACCTCGTCAGCGAGGCGATCTATCTCGCCGACCCCGAGGGCAACGGGATCGAGGTCTATGTCGACCGGGCGCGCGCCGACTGGCCGCGCGAGGGGGGCAAGATCAAGATGACGACCGACCCGATCGACCTCAATTCGGTCGCTGCCAGCGCCACCCAGCCCTGGTCGGGTGCGCCGGACGGGATGGTCGTCGGCCATGTCCACCTTCAGGTCGGCAACGTGTCCGAGGCCGAGGCGTTCTTTACCGGAGATATGGGTCTCGACCTTGTGACCCACTATCCGGGCGCGGCCTTCTTTTCGTCGGGCGGGTATCACCACCACTTCGGCGCCAATGTCTGGCACAGCCGGGGTGCCGGGGTGCGGGCTCAGCCGGCGACGGGTCTTTCGGACGTGGAGCTTCTGGCGGACACGGCCGAATACGACCGGCTCTCGGCCGGCCTCGGCAGGGGGTTCAGCGACCCCTGGGGCACGTCCTTCACTGTCACCCGCAAGGCGCTTTGAGGTTCAGCCCTTCACCACGGTGAAAGGCGCCGCGAAAACATGCTCCTCAAGGTTCGCGCCTGGCCCGATGCGGTCCACGACTGCAAACAGGCCGGGCGCGGCAAGCGGCGACAGGACGCCGTGCCAGGTGCCGCGATGCAGGTTGATCCCCTGGGCGCCATCCGTCAGGAACGCTCGCGGCCGCCCCGGGCGGCCGTTTTCGTCCGGCGCGACGATCACAAGGAACGGGTCGGGCGTCATCGGCAGGAAGGCCTGGCTGCCCTCGGGGTGGCGTTCCACCATGTCGAGCGTATAGGGCAGCATGCGTGCTTCAGCCTTGAAGATCGAGATGCCCCCGCGCCCCTCGCTGAAGTCGAGCCGCGCGCGGTCGTGCCAGCGCCCGCAAAGGCCGCGGTTGATGATCCGGTCGGGGGCACCGGCGACCTCCAGCACATCGCCGAAGGAGGCGAAGGCCACCTGGGTCAACGGTTCGGTGCGGATCGTTTGCGTCATGCCATACCTTTTGCAGCCGAGCCGGGGGTCTCACACCCGTCGCCATTGTTTCCCGAACCAATGGCGCAACAACGGCAACCCCCCGTGGAGTATTGCCGCCAAGAAGAAGCTCACCGGCCGAAGGCGCCGGGGCCGCGGAGTTTGGCGTGGCGGTTGACGTCCTTGTAGAGGAGGTAGCGGAAGGGGCCGGGGCCGGCGGCGTAGCAGGCCTGCGGGCAATAGGCGCGCAACCACATGAAGTCGCCGGCCTCGACCTCGACCCAGTCACGGTTCAGCTTGTAGACGGCCTTGCCTTCGAGGACGTAGAGCCCGTGCTCCATAACGTGCGTCTCCTCGAAAGGGATGAGGCCGCCGGGCTGGAAGGTGACGATGTTGACATGCATGTCGTGGGAAAGGTCGTCCGGCTCGGTGAAGCGGGTGGTGGCCCAGCGCCCGGCGGTATCGGGCATGGCCACGGGCTTCACGGCGCTGTCAGAGGTGACGAAGGCCTTCGGCGCCGCGATGCCTGGGGCGTATTCGTAGAGCTTGCGGATCCAGTGGAATCGCGCCGGGTGGCCCGTGCCGTTATGGAGCCTCCAGTCGCAACCTGGCGGGATATAGGCGTAGCCGCCGGGCCCGAGGTCGTGTTCCTCACCATCGAGCGACAGCCAGATCTCGCCTCCGGTGACGAAGATCACGCCTTCGGCGACCGGATCGGGTTCGGGCAGATCGGACCCGCCGCCGGGGCCGACATCCATGACATACTGGCTGAAGGTCTCGGCAAAGCCCGACATGGGGCGGGCGATCAGCCAGAGCCTCGTGTTCTTCCAGCCGGGGAGGTAGCTGGTGACGATGTCGGAGAAGCAGCCCTTCGGGATGACGCAATAGGCCTCGGTGAAGACGGCGCGGCCGGTCATCAGCTGGGTCTGCGGCGGCAGGCCGCCGGGTGGGGCGTAATAGCCGGTCATAGCATGTCCTTCAGGCGAAGTTCCGCGATGCGCTCGACCTGTGCGCAGGCGGTGGCGAATTCTGCGTCGGTATCGTTCGCGATGCGCGCTTCGAAGGCCGCGAGGATCGAGGCCTTGGTGTTGTCGCGCACGGCGATGATGAAGGGAAAGCCGTGTTTTGCCGTGTAGGCGGCGTTCAGGCGCTCGAAGGTAGCGCGTTCCTCGTCGGTCAGCGCGTCGAGCGCGGCGGAGGCCTGTTCGGCGGTGGAGTCCGCGGTCAGCCGTTTCGCCTGCGCCAGCTTGCCGGCGAGGTCGGGGTGCGCCTTCAGGACGCCGAGGCGTTCTTCGCGGCTGGCACTGCGAAAGATGCGGGCCAGGGCGCTCAGGACCCCGGCCGCGGTGTCGTGGGCGGGGCCAAGTTCCAGCGCCCAGGCGCGCTCGGCCATCCAGGGGGAATGCTCGAACACGCCACCGAAGCGGGCCACGAAGGTCGCCTTGTCCATCTGGCTTGCCCGTTCGCGGCGGTGCGGCGGATGCACCCTGGCCCAGTGGCGCGCGATGTCGATCCGGCGGGGGAACCAGACACCCTCATACGATTTCGCATATTCCAGAAACCTGCGAAGTCCGGCGATCTTGCCGGGCCGGCCGATGAGGCGGCAGTGAAGGCCGACCGACATCATCTTGGCGGCGCCCCCCTGCCCCTCGCGGTAGAGCTCGTCGAAGGCGTCCTTCAGGTATTGGAAGAACTGCTCCCCCGTAATGTAACCCGGCGCCGTGGCAAAGCGCATGTCGTTGGCTTCCAGCGTGTAGGGGATCACCAGCTGGTTACGGCCCCCGGCGGGCAGCCAGTAGGGCAGATCGTCGTCATAGGTGTCGGAGATCCAGGCGAACCCCGCCTCGGCGGTCAGCCGCACGGTGTTGACCGAACAGCGCCCGGTATACCAGCCAGTGGGACGGGAGCCCGTCACCTCGGTATGCAGGCGGATCGCCTCGGCGATCTGGCGGCGCTCCTCCTCCTCGGGCATGTCGCGATGCTCGACCCATTTCAGCCCGTGGGAGGCGATCTCCCACCCCGCCGCCTTCATCGCGGCGACCTGCTCGGGCGATCGGGCGAGCGCGGTGGCGACGCCGTAGATCGTGACCGGGATCTCCAATCCGGTGAAAAGGCGGTGGAGGCGCCAGAACCCGGCGCGGGCGCCGTAGTCGTAGAGCGATTCCATGTTCCAATGGCGCTGGCCCGGCCAGGGCTGGGCACCGGCGATGTCCGACAGGAACGCTTCGGAGGCGGCATCGCCGTGGAGGATCGAGTTCTCGCCCCCCTCCTCATAGTTCAGCACCATCGAGACGGCGATCTTCGCGCCGCCCGGCCAGGCCGCATCCGGCGGGGTCGCCCCATAGCCTGTCATGTCGCGCGGGTATCGGTTCATCTCTAGGTCTTCCCAAGGCTGACAGGAGGTTAGACGCGCCGGTTGCGGATGTTTATACCGAAAATGCAATCGAGCCTGCGCGAGCCCATCGGGAGCGCAGGTTTTCCGGCCGGTTCTACCCCGGCGCGGCGACAGGAGGGAACGGAATGGCGGGGTACCTGACGACCCATGTGCTCGACACCGCGCGGGGAACGCCTGCCGCCGGGCTGGCAATCACGCTCTACAAGATCTCGGGGATGAGCCACCGCAAGATCGCCGAGGCCGTCACCAATGCGGACGGGCGCACCGATGCCCCGATCCTGCCCGCCGGGCGCTTCGCGCCGGGGAGCTATGAGCTGGTCTTCGCGGCGGGCGATTACCTTCGCGCCACCGGACAGGCGGGGGACGAGCCGCTCTTCCTCGACGAGGTTCCGATCCGCTTCGGGATTTCGGATGCCGGGGCGCATTATCATGTACCGCTCCTCCTCTCGCCCTATGGCTATTCGACCTATCGGGGCAGCTGAACCTCAAACTGACCCGCGTCGCCATCGGAAATTTGACCTTTCGGTCAGTTTCCTGCGTTGCGGAGGGACGCGACAACCGCTAGCCTCTCGCGCTAGAATAGGCGGGGCGAAACGATGCGGCCGGAGGCGAGCTTGACGAACAGCGACCGGAACCCCGGCGTTTCCCTTCAGACCGACTGGTTCGACCAGGTCGCGGTCAACACGCAAGCTGCCGAGCGGCGTGCGGCGACGCTGACGACGCGGCGGACGGTGAAGAAGGCGTATCAGGCGGCGTGGCTGGTGAACGCCATTCGCTGCATCGACCTGACGACCCTTGCCGGGGATGACACCGTAGACCGGGTGCGGCGGCTTTGCGCCAAGGCGATGCGGCCCCTGGCCGATCCGATCATGGCGGGGCTGGGGCTGGACCGCCTGACCACCGGCGCGGTCTGCGTCTATCCCACCATGGTTGCGGCGGCCGCAAAGGCGCTTCGAGGCAGCGGCATCCCCGTCGCCTCGGTCGCGACGGGCTTTCCGGCGGGCCTCATGCCGCTCGACCTCAGGCTGGCCGAGATCCGCTTTGCCGTCGATCAGGGCGCGGACGAGATCGACATCGTGATCACCCGCGCCCATGTGCTCGACGGCAACTGGACCGCCCTTTACGATGAGGTCGCGGCGATGCGCGAGGCCTGCGGCGCGGCGCATATGAAAGCGATCCTCGCGACGGGCGACCTGAAGACTTTGCGCAACGTCTACAAGGCCTCGATGGTGGCGATGCAGGCGGGCGCGGATTTCATCAAGACCTCTACGGGCAAGGAGGGCGTGAACGCCACCCTGCCGGTCAGCCTCGTCATGGTGCGGGCATTGCGGGACTACGGCGACCGGACGGGCTACAAGATCGGTTTCAAACCGGCGGGCGGGATGAAGTCGGCCAAGGACGCGCTCGCCTGGCAAATCCTGATGAAGGAGGAGCTGGGCAACGACTGGCTGCGCCCCGACCTTTTCCGCCTCGGCGCCTCGTCCATGCTCGCCGACATCGAACGCCAGCTCGACCACCATGTGACGGGGCGCTATGCCGCTTCTTTCCGCCACTCACTTGCCTGAGGGACAGATGCCGACCGTGACCGAGATCCTTGAAACGATGGACTACGGCCCAGCCCCCGAAGCCAATGGCGAAGTCACCGGCTGGCTGAAAGAACGGGGCAGCTTCGGCCACTATATCGACGGCACCTTCACCAAGGCAGGCAAGAGCTTCGAGAGCGTGAACCCTGCCACCGGCGAAGTTCTGGCGAAGGTCAGCCAAGGCACCACCGCCGACGTCGCCGCCGCCGTCAAGGCCGCCCGCGCCGCGCAGCCCGGATGGGCGAAGTTGCCCGGCCATGAGCGCGCGAAATGGCTCTATGCCCTCGCCCGACACGTCCAGAAACGCGAGCGCTTCCTCGCCGTCCTCGAAACCCTAGACAACGGCAAGCCGATCCGCGAAAGCCGCGACATCGATGTGCCCCTCGTCGCGCGGCATTTCTACCACCACGCCGGCTGGGCCGAGATGCTGGAGGAGGAGTTTCCCGGCCAAGGGGCCCTCGGCGTCTGCGGCCAGATCATCCCGTGGAACTTCCCGCTTCTGATGCTCGCCTGGAAGATCGCGCCGGCCCTCGCCGCCGGCAATACGGTCGTACTGAAACCGGCCGAGCAGACCCCGCTCACCGCCCTCGCCTTCGCCGAGATCTGCGCCGAGGTCGGCCTGCCGAAGGGCGTCGTGAACATCGTCACCGGCGACGGTGCGACCGGCGCGGCGCTGGTGGAGGCCGAGGTCGACAAGATCGCCTTCACCGGTTCCACCGAGATCGGCCGCGCGATCCGCAAGGCCACCGCCGGGCGCGACATGAAACTGACGCTGGAACTTGGCGGCAAGTCCCCCTTCGTCGTCTTCGCCGACGCCGATCTTGATGCCGCCGTCGAGGGCGTCGTCGATGCGATCTGGTTCAATCAAGGCCAGGTCTGCTGCGCCGGCTCCCGCATTCTCGTCGCCGAAACCGTGGCCGGGACATTCCAGAAACGCCTGACCGCACGCCTCGCCAAGCTGCGTGTCGGCGATCCCCTCGACAAGTCCACCGATGTCGGCGCCATCGTCGATGCGACCCAGCTCGCCCGCATCCGCGACCTCGTCGCGCAGGGCGAAGCGCAAGGCGCCACCCTCCATCAGGCCGAGGTGCAACTCCCCGCCAAGGGCTGCTTCTTCGCCCCCGGCTTCTTCACGAATGTCGCCCCGGCGAACGTGGTGTCCGAAGTCGAGATCTTCGGCCCCGTCGCCACCCTCACGACCTTCCGCACCCCGGACGAAGCGGTGGAGCTTGCCAACAACACCCGCTACGGCCTCGCCGCCTCGATCTGGTCCGAGAACATCAGCCTCGCGCTCGACATCGCCGCCAAGGTCAAGGCGGGCGTGGTCTGGGTGAACTCCACCAATGTCTTTGACGCGGGCGCGGGCTTTGGCGGCTACCGGGAATCGGGCTTCGGCCGCGAAGGCGGGCGCGAGGGGATGCGCGACTACCTCTCCGCCCCGCGCCCGAAGGCGCAGCCCGAGGCGGAGGCGGGGCGGCTCGATGCCGCGCCGCATCCGGGCACGCCGTCGAAGGGCGCCGCGCCCATCGACCGGACGGTGAAACTCTACATCGGCGGCGCCCAGAAGCGCCCCGACTCGGGTTATTCCTACGCGGTCCTCGCCAAGGGGCGCGAGATCGGCCTCGCCGGCCTCGGGAACCGCAAGGACATACGCAACGCCGTCGAGGCCGCCCATGCCGCGAAGGGCTGGGGCAAAGCCACCGGCCACAACCGCGCGCAGGTCCTCTATTACCTCGCCGAAAACCTCTCGGCCCGCGCTGCCGAATTCGCCGCTCGCCTGAAAGAGGCCGGCGTCCCCAAGCCGGCCGAGGAAGTCGCGCTCTCGATCCGCCGCGCCTTCTACTACGCCGCGCAGGCCGACAAGTTCGACGGCGCCGTCCATGCGACGAAAACGGCCAATGTCACCCTCGCAATGCCGGAACCCTTCGGCGTGATGGGGATCGCCTGCCCCGATGCCGCTCCGCTCCTCGGGTTTCTCAGCCTCGCCCTTCCGGCCATCGCCATGGGCAACGCGGTCGTCGCGATCCCCGCGCCCTCGATGCCCCTCGCCGCGACCGACCTCTATCAGGTGCTCGACACTTCCGATCTGCCCGGCGGCACCCTCAACATCGTCACCGGCGCCAAGGACGAGCTGGCGAAGACCCTCGCCCAGCACGACGACGTCGCCGCGATGTGGTATTGCGGGTCCCCCGAGGGCCGCGCCATGGTCGAGACGGAAAGCACCGGCAACCTCAAATCCACCTGGTGCTTCCCGAACCGCGACTGGCATGGACCCGATGGCCAGGGCCGCGAATTCCTGCTACGCGCGACGCAGACAAAGAACATCTGGGTGCCCTACGGCGAATGAGCGACCTTCTCTTTCCCCCGCCCGCCCCCGTCCTCGCGCCGATGCGCGACGGCAAGGGCTTCGTTCCGGTGAACCGGATCTTCTGTGTCGGGCGCAACTACGCCGACCACGCGAAAGAGATGGGCGCAGAGGTCGATCGAGAGGCGCCCTTCTACTTCACCAAGTCGAACGCCCATCTCACGTTGTCGGGCACGACCATCCCCTACCCGCCCGGCACGTCCGACTTCCAGCACGAGATGGAATTCGTCGTCGTCCTCGGCGCCCCGGGATTCCGCGTGACGCCCGAGGACGCGCCGGGCCTCATCCTCGGCTACGCCGCCGGCCTCGACATGACGCGGCGCGACCTGCAGGGCGCGGCCAAGGACAAGCGGCGCCCCTGGGACACCGGCAAGGACTTCGAGCATGCCGCGATCCTCGGACCCATCAGCCCCGCCGGAGAGTTCGGCCGCCCCGGCCCGCAAGGCATCACCCTTCTGCTCAACGGCGAGCCGGTGCAGCGCTCGACGCTGTCCGAGATGGTCTGGTCCGTGCCCGACCTCATCGCCCATCTCTCGACGCTCTATCACCTTGCCCCCGGGGACCTGATCTTCACCGGCACACCCGCCGGTGTCGGGCCGGTGAACCCCGGCGACCGGCTGCGCGGAGAGGTGCAGGGCCTTGCGCCGCTGACCCTGACCATCGGCGGGGCCGCATAGACCCGTGACAGCGCCGGGGAGGGCCCTGCCCTCCCCCATCCCCTCCCGGAGTATTTGCGGACAGAAAGCGAGATCGGGCTTCTTTCTGTCCGTAAGCACTCCCGCCGGAGGCGCCCGAGCCGGAGGGGCGAAGGCCCCGGAGGCGAGACAGGGATCCCGGCGCGGGGAACCCGCGCCTCCGCCGGATCACGCCCGATGATGCTCAGAAGGCGATTGCGGCGCGTGCCCCGCTGCGGCAAGGTCCGGTCAGTCCCGACGGAGAATGCGATGTTCCGCTTGCGCAAGATCACCCTCGTCCTTGACGAGATCCATCACGACGGCGGCCCGGACGCCACGACACCCCGCCTGAGGGGCGCAGCGCTGGCAGTCGTGTCGAACCCCTTCGCGGGCCGCTACGAGCCCGACCTGCAACCCGCGATGGAGGCGCTGAAACCCCTCTCGGTCACGCTTTGCGAAAAGCTCATCGCGGCGCTCGGCGGGCCGGACGGGATCGACGCCTATGGCAAGGGCGCCATCGTCGGCGCGGCGGGCGAGCTGGAGCACGGCGCGCTCTGGCACGCACCGGGCGGCTACGGCATGCGGGCGATTCTCGGCGATCCCAAGGCGATCGTCCCGTCGACCAAGAAGGTCGGCGGCATCGGCGCCTCGATCGACCTGCCACTGACGCATTCGGGCGCCTCCTACGTCCGCAGCCATTTCGACGCGATGACCGTTTCGGTCCCCGACGGGCCAAAGCCGGACGAGTTGGTCTTCGCGCTCGTCATGGCCAAGGGGCCGCGTGTGCATTCGCGGATGGGCGGGCTCGAGGCGTGGGACATCAAGGGAGAGGACGGCTTGCGCTGATGCGCAGGCTCGCCCTCCTCTTCCTGCTCCTCCCGGGCGCCGCGCTTGCCCATGCCTCCGAGCGCATGGTCATCCTGACGCTGCCGACCCGGGGCTATGTCATCGGCGCCGCCCTTACCGTCGCCCTGACCGCCGTCCTCGGTATGATCGCCCGCCGCCCGCCCCACTTCGGGGCCCGCGCGCTCTTCACCCGTCCCGCACTGCTGCCACGCGAGGTGTCAAGCTGGGTCGGCGCGGGACTTACCATCCTCCTCGTAGTCGTCGGCCTTTTCGGCACGCACGATCCGATGGAGAACCTTCTGCCCCTCACCCTCTGGACCGTGATCTGGGTCGGCCTGACCCTCGCCTCGGTGATCTTCGGCAATCTCTGGCGCGATGTCGCACCCTGGTACGGCCCCGTCCGCACCATCCGCCACCTGATCGGGCGCACCGGCTCCATCGGCCTTGCCCGGCTCGGCTACCTGCCCGCCATCCTCGGCTATCTCGCCTTCGCCTGGTTCGAGATGATCTCGCTCTCACCCGCCGACCCGGAGGTTCTGGCCCGCGCGGTGGCGCTCTACGCTGCCCTGATCCTGACCCTCGGCGTCCTTGAGGGGGAGGATTGGCTGGATCGGGGCGATTTCCTCTCCGGCTATTTCGCCATGGTCTCCCGCATCGCGCCCTTCTGGGCCGAATACGAGGGCCGCCGCGTCACCGTCATGGCGGGGCTGCCCGGCGCGCAGGTGGTGCAGAGCGCTCCGCTGACGCCTAGCGCGATCGCCTTCGTCACGCTCCTCCTCGCCTCTGTCAGCTTCGACGGGTTGCATGAGACGTTCTGGTGGCTGGCCCGCCTTGGCATCAACCCGCTCGACTTTCCGGGCCGCTCAGCGGTGGTCTGGCAGAACACCTTCGGCCTTCTGAGCTTTTGGGCATTCAGCGCCGCACTGATCCTCGGGGCGATCCGGTTCGGCCTGCCGAAGGGCACGCGCTTTTCGGACCTCGCCGGGCCCCTGATGCTCTCGTTCCTGCCGATTGCCGCGGGCTATCACGTCGCGCATTACTTCATCTCGCTTCTCACCGGCGGCCAATACGCCATCGCCGCGCTCAACGATCCGTTCTCCACGGGTCTGTCGCTCCTCGGGCTGCCCGAGCACTGGGTCTCGTTCGGGTTTCTCAGCACCCATTCGGGGGTTCGCGCGGTCTGGTCCTTCCAATTCGCGGCAATTCTCGGTGCGCATGTTCTCGCCGTTCTTCTCAGCCTGCGCCTGACCGCGAATATCGAACGTGCACAAACATTTCGCACCCATGCGCCGATGACGCTCCTGATGATCGCCTACACCGTCTTCGGCCTCTGGCTTCTCTCTACACCGACCGGCGCCTGAGAAAGCATTTGCATTGGGGGGCGGTTCGTTGTTCCCATGTGGGAAGAATGCCCCCAATGAGCGCGGATGCTGCCGAAAACCGCGCCTTATCAACAGCGGAGATGTTTGATGTCCAACAAACTCATCACCCCGAATCCCTCCCGTCGCGCGGTTCTCGGCGGCATCGCCGCCGGCGGCGCGTTGCTCACGACCGGGCTTGGCGCCCGTTTCGCGCAGGCGCAGTCTTCCGCGCCGATCAAGCTGGGCTTCCAGCTTCACCGCACCGGCATCGGCGCGTCCTATGGCCGCTGGTACGAACGCACCGCCACCGCCGCGCTGAAGGTGCTGAACGACGCGGGCGGTATCAACGGCCGCCCCGTCGAAATCCTCTTCGAGGATGACGGCACCGATCCCAAGCGCGGCGCCGAGGTGGTCGAGAAATTCGCCACCCAGCACAAGTGCGACATAGGCTTCGGCACGCTGTTTTCCCATGTGGTCATGGGCTCGGCCCCGCGTGCGGGCGAATTGAAGCTGCCCTATTTCGTGGTCTCCGAGGGCCATCACGTCGCCAGCGGCGCGCTGAACCGCTGGACCCTGCAACCGGGCATTACCGATGTCAAAAGCCAGGTCCTGTCGATGGCGCCCTGGGTGTTGCAGAACCTGGGCAAGAAGGTGACGATGGTGTTTCCCGACTACGCCTTCGGCCACGATCACCGCGACTATTTCACCCAGGCCGTCCAGGCCAATGGCGGCGAGGTCATCGCGCAGGTGGCGATCCCACCGACCGAAACCACCTTCACCCGGTACTTTCCCAAGATCCCGCGCGAGACCGAGGTGCTCTATCACGTCATGGTCGGCCCGGCGGTTCTGACCTTCGTGAAGGAACTGGGCGAGTTCTACGGCACCGGCGCGCGGCCCGAGATCTTCGGCTTCATCGACAGCCTTGAGGCGGTGAACATCGCCTCGCCGGGGCTCGAATTCCTCGAAGGCACGCATTTCTGGGAAGGCCACCCGCGCTATTTGCAGGAGGGCGCGAGCGAGGCCGAACTCGCCTACCGCGCCGCCGTCGGCGTCGACGACACCGGCGCCTCGGTCTCCGACCCGGCCGATGTCGCGACCTACGCCCATATGTTCTCGGTCTGGGAGACGCTCTTCGCCGTCAAGGCCGGCATGGAGGCCGCGGGCTATCAGGGCCCGGACGACCGGCAGAAATTCGTCGAGGCGATGGAGGCCATCGCTGCCTTCGACGAGGGCGCCGAGCATCCGCAGGGGCCGAAGGTCTTCAACGGCAAGACCCACCAGGCCTTCGGCCTCCAGTCCATCTCCAAGGTCGAGGGCGGCAAGCTGAAGCGCGTCCACCAGACCACGATGGAGGACGGGTTCTACCCGGACGAGGTCGACTACACGACCATGAGCTTCTGATCCTCAACCGGGCGGGGGCCTCCCCGCCCGGGCCGTCCCATGGAGTTCGGACCTTTCCTTCTTCTCGCCCTGATGGAGGGCCTTGTCACCGCCGCGGTGCTGGCCCTGACGGCCTCGGGGCTCAGCCTCGTGTTCGGCATCATGCGGGTGGTGAATGTCGCGCATGGCGCGTTCTTCATGCTGGGCGCGGTCCTGGCGTGGTTCACGGCGCAATGGGTGCCGGGACCTCCAGCGGTGGCCTTTGCCGTCGCGCTTATCGTCTGCCCGCTGATCGTCGGGGCGATCGCCGCGCTTGCCGATACCGCGATCCTGAAACGGCTGAACTATGAGCCCGAGGCGACGATCGTCGCGACGATCGGGCTTCTCTATATCCTCGAACAGGCGGCGCTCTCGCTCTTCGGTCCCGATGCGCGGCCCGTGCCCGCACCGTTCAATATTCGCCTGCAATTGCCATGGTTCGGCTATTCCGGCTACAAGCTCGCCGTAGTGGCCGCCGCCATCATCGTCCTTCTCGGTGTCTGGCTGATCCTCAAACATACTCGCGCGGGCCTCGTCATGCGGGCGACGCAGATCGACCGCGACACCGCCCGCGCCTTCGGGATCAACGTCGACCGCGTCTATGCCGGGGTCTTCGCGATGGGCGCGGGGCTCGCCGCCATCGCCGCCGTGCTGATCGTGCCGATCCAGCAGGCGCATTACCTGATGGGGGGCGATCCCCTCCTCCTTTCCTTCATCGTCGTCATCATCGGCGGGCTCGGGTCCTTGCGCGGAACGCTCGTCGCGGCCCTTCTCATCGGCCTTTCCGACGGCGTCATCTCCACCTTCTTCGCGCCGACCCTCGCCAAGATCATCGCGACGCTCGTCGTGGCGCTGGTCCTCGTCTTCCGTCCGCAGGGCCTCTTCGGGACGCGGACCACATGAACGGGACGCGCGCCCTCGCCCTGCATCTCGGCGTGCTCGCACTGCTCTTGGCGCTCCATTTCCTCGCGCCCTCTTATCACCACACCAATATCGCCCGGATCATGGTGCTGGCGATCTACGCGATGGGCTACAACATCGCCTTCGGCTACACCGGGCTTCTGTCGCTCGGCCACGCGCTCCTCTTCGGCGCCGGACTCTACGGCGCGGGGCTCCTCGTCTATCACGCCGATGCCCATGCGACGCTCGCGCTGATCGCGGGCGTGCTGGCGGGCGGCGCTTTGGCCTTCGCGGTCGGGCTTCTGGCGCTCCGCACCGCCGGGGTTGCCTTCATGATCGTGACGCTGATGTTCGCCCAGGCGGGCTACCTCACGATCCTCTACTTCGGCAGCTACACGCGCGGCGACGAGGGGATCGTCATTCCGCGCGCGGCGCGGATGCTCGGCAGCCTCGATCTCTCGGACGACGGCACCCGCTATCTCGTCGCCCTCACCCTCTTCGCCATCGCACTGCTCTGCAACCTCGCCCTCGTCCGATCCCCCTTCGGCCGGGTCATGGTCGCGATGCGCGAGAATGAGGAACGCAGCCGCATGCTCGGCTACAACCCCTTCACGGTGAAGCTCGCCGCGCTGACCGTCTCGGGGCTTTACTCGGGCCTCTCGGGCGCGGCCTACGGCCTCATGTTCGGCTATGTCGGGGCCGGCCTCGCCTCGGTCCAGTATTCGATCCTGCCGATGCTTTACGTCCTTCTCGGCGGCGCCGGGACGGTCCTCGGCCCGTTCCTCGGCGCGCTCCTCATGTTCTACCTCATCGACTACGCCAGCTCGGTCACCGACGCGCATCAGTTCGTCACCGGCGCGGCGCTGGTGCTTCTGGTCCTCTTCGCGCCCAAGGGGATCCTCGGGACGATCCGCGCACGGGCGGGGGCAAGGGGGGCGGAATGGCTGCCGTGATCCTCTTGCAAGCCCACGGGCTGACCCGGCATTTCGACGGGCTGAAGGCGGTCGACGGCGTCGATTTCGTCCTGAAGGAGGGCGAGATTCACGCCCTGATCGGCCCGAACGGCGCGGGCAAGACGACCTTCGTCAGTCTCCTTTCCGGCCGTATCCCCGCGCAATCCGGCACGATCCACCTCAAGGGGCGCGACATCACCAAGCTGCCCGCCCACAAGCGCGTCAAGGCTGGCATCGCCTATACGTTCCAGATCACGCAGGTCTATGCCGCGCTCACCGTCTTTGACAACGTTGCGCTTGCGGTGCAGTCCCGCGGCGCCCATCCGATCCGGGCGGCGGCCATGGCGGCGCTGGAGCGCGTCGGCCTTGAAACCCGCGCGGGCCAGATCGCCGGGACGCTGTCCTACGGCCACCAGCGCGTCCTTGAAATCGCCATGGGCCTTGCGCTGAAGCCGACGCTGCTCATCCTCGATGAGCCGACGCAGGGCCTCGCCCAGGGTGAGATCGCGACCTTCAAGGAGATCGTCCGCGCCGTCGTCCCCGAGACGACCGTCCTTCTCATCGAACACAACATGGACGTTGTGATGGACCTCGCGACCCGTATCACCGTCCTCAACTTCGGCACGATCCTCGCAACCGGCACGCCCGAGGAAATCCGTGCCAACAGGGCGGTGCAGGCCGCCTATCTGGGGGAGCCATGCTGACCCTCACCGGCATCGACGCGGGCTACGGCGAGGTGCAGGTCCTGCGCGGCCTCAGCCTTGAGGCGCGGACCGGCGAGGTCCTCTGCGTCATGGGGCGCAACGGCGCCGGCAAGTCCACGATGCTGAAAACGATCATGGGACAGGTCCGCGCGACCTCGGGCGCGATCCTTCTTGACGATACCCGCATCGACGGCCTGCCCGCGCATGAGGTGCCGCGCCACGGCATCGGCTATGTGCCGCAGGGGCGGCGGCTTTTCGGCGATCTGACCGTGGCCGAGAATATCGAGATCGGCCTCATGACGCGGAGCAAGGGCGCGCGGGTGCGCGACAGCGTCCTCGACCTTTTCCCGCGACTGCGCGAACGCATGGGACAGGTGTCGTGCACCCTTTCGGGCGGCGAGCAGCAGATGCTCGCCATCGCCCGCGCGCTCTGCCTCGAACCCAAGGTGCTTCTCCTCGACGAGCCCACCGAGGGGCTCCAGCCGTCGATGATCGCCCTTATCCGCGATACCGTTGTCGCGCTGAAAAAGACCGGCGTCGCGACCATCCTTGTCGAGCAGCGCGTCGATGCCGCCCTTTCGGTCGGCGACCGGATCTCCTTCATGGTCGGCGGGGCCGTGGTAGAGACGATGCCAGCCAAGGGCCTCTCCGCTGCCTCTGCCCATTTTGCGACCTATGTCGGCGTCTGACGCCTCGGAAACGGTCAATCTCCTACCCTCCCCCCACCTCGCGCCCCTAGAATTCCCTTGCACGAATCTCGCGTAACTTTACCGTTTGATAAAATTTGATCGTGCCACAGGGGCACGCAACCAACGGGGGCTAGAATGACGAGACTGCCGAAGGCCGGCCTCAACCGGCGCCACCTCATGTTGAGTGCCGCGGGTGCCGCCGCGACCGGCGTGATCGGCCTGCCAAGGCGCGGCTTCGCCGCCGATCCCATAAAGGTCGCCGGCATCTACACGGTGCCGGTCGAACAGCAGTGGGTCAGCCGCATCCACAAGGCGGCCGAGGCCGCGGTTGCGGCGGGCGCGGCCGAGTATGTCTATACCGAGAACACCGCCAACACCGACTATCCCCGCGTCATGCGCGAATATGCCGAACAGGGCTACAAGCTGATCGTGGGCGAGATCTTCGGGGTCGAGCAGGAGGCGCGCGAGGTCGTGGACGAATATCCCGACGTCGCCTTCCTTCTCGGCTCGTCCTTCCTGCCGGACGAGGCGCATCCGAACCTTTCGGTCTTCGACAACTACATCCAGGACGCGAGCTATCTTTCGGGCATCATCGCGGGGGCCATGACCAAGGGCAATATCGGCATGGTCGGCGGCTTCCCGATCCCCGAGGTCAACCGCCTGATGCATGCCTTCATGGCCGGCGCGAAGGAGATGAACCCGGACATCAAGTTCCAGGTCTCGTTCATTGGCTCGTGGTTCGATCCCCCGAAGGCCAAGGAAACCGCCTTTGCCATGATCGACGGCGGGGCGGACCTGCTGTATGCCGAACGCTTCGGCGTGTCGGACGCGGCCAAGGAAAAGGGTGTGCTGGCGATCGGCAACGTCATCGACACGCAGGCCGACTATCCCGACACCGTCGTCGCCTCGGCGCTCTGGCATTTCGAGCCGACGCTGAACGCGGCGCTCGCCAAGGTCGCGGCGGGGGAGTTCAAGGCCGAGAACTACGGGCTTTATTCCTTCATGAAGGAGGGTGGCTGCTCGCTCGCGCCCCTTGGCACGTTCGAGGGCAAGGTGCCCGAGGCGGCGATGAAGCTCGTGGCCGAGCGTGAGGCGGCAATCAAGGACGGCTCCTTCACCGTCGAGATAAACGACGAAGAGCCGAAGTCCTCCTGATGGCACCTGATACGGGGGCGGAGGTCGTCCTCCGCCTCGACGGCATCACCAAGCGCTTCGGGCCGCTCGTCGCCAATGACGGCATCTCGTTCGAACTCAGAAAGGGCGAGGTCATCGCCCTTCTCGGCGAGAACGGCGCCGGCAAGACAACGCTGATGAACATCCTTTTCGGCCACTACACGGCCGAAGGGGGCACGGTGGAGGTCTTCGGCCGCGCGCTGCCCCCCGGCCATCCGCGCGCCGCGCTCGACGCGGGCGTCGGCATGGTGCACCAGCATTTCACGCTCGCCGACAACATGACGGTGCTCGAGAACATCCTCCTCGGCACAAGGCCGCTCCTCTCCCCCCGCCTCGGCGCCGGTGCGGCGCGTGCAAAGGTTGCGAAGCTCTCGCGGGATTTCGGTCTGGCCGTTGACCCCGATGCCCGGGTCGGCAACCTCTCGGTGGGCGAGCGCCAGCGGGTGGAGATCCTGAAGGCACTCTACCGCGACGCGCGCATCCTGATCCTCGACGAACCGACCGCCGTCCTGACACCGCAGGAAAGCGCGGCGCTGTTCGGAACGCTCCGAAAGGCCGTCGCGCAGGGGCTGTCGGTCATCTTCATCTCGCACAAGCTGGGCGAGGTGATGGAGATCTCCTCTCGCGTCCTCGTCCTTCGCCACGGCAAGCTGGCAGGCGAAGTCGCGACGGCCAAGACCGATCGCCACCGGCTTGCCGAGATGATGGTGGGCGCCGAGATCGCCGCGCCCCGCCTTTCCGACCGCGCGCCGGGCCCTGCGCTCCTGACGCTCTCGAACGTCGACACACCGCGCCGGGGCAGCGTGCCGGGTCTGAGCGGCGTCAATCTCACCCTGCGCGCCGGCCAGATCACCGGCCTTGCCGGCGTCTCCGGCAACGGCCAGGCCGCGCTTGCCGCGCTGATCGGGGGGCTGGAACGCCCCGTTCACGGCGGCATGGAGCTTCACGGCGAGGTTCCTGGCGACTGGTCGCCCCGCGCCGCCCTCGCGGCCGGCATCGCCCGCATCCCCGAGGACCGCCACAAGACCGGCACCGTGTCGGACTTCTCCCTGACCGAGAACGCCATCCTCGAAAGCTACGACGAGGCCCCCTACAGCCGGAAGGGCTGGATGGACTGGCGCGCCGCCGAGGGCTTCGCGCGGAAGATCATCGAGACCTACGACGTCCGGTGCCCCGGTCCGTCGGCCCGTATCCGGTTGCTGTCGGGCGGCAATATGCAGAAGCTGATCCTTGGCCGCGTGCTCGAGGCGGGCCCGAAGATCATCCTCGCCAACCAGCCGGTGCGCGGGCTCGACATCGGCGCCGTCACCTTCGTGCAGAACCGCCTCATCGCCGCGCGCGACGAAGGTGCTGCGGTGCTGCTGATCTCGGAGGATCTCGACGAGGTCATGGCGCTTTCGGACGTGATCCACGTCATCTACGAGGGGCGCCTCTCGCCCGCCTTCCCGCGCGGCACGATGACCCCGGCCGGGCTTGGCCAGTGGATGGCGGGGCACGGGTTCGGCGGGGGCGCCCATGCGGCTTGAGCCGATTGCCAACCCCTCCGCGCTGCGCAGCATCGGCCTGCCGGCGGGGGCGCTCGCGCTGACCGTCCTCGTCGCCTCGCTCCTCGCGCTCATCGCGGGCGCCAATCCTTTCGCGACACTCGGGCTGATCCTGAAGGGCGCGGCCGGATCGAAGTTCGCCCTTCTCGAGACGCTGAACCGTGCGACGCCCCTCATCTTCACCGGCCTCGCCGTCGCCGTCGCGTTCCGAGCGAAGCTCTGGAATATCGGGGCGGAGGCGCAGCTTTACGCGGGCGCCATCGTCACCGTCCTTCTCGGCACCGGCGCGCTCCCGTTGCCCTCCGCACTCCTCATCCCCGGCATTGCGCTTGCCGCGATGCTCGCGGGCGCGCTGGTCCTTCTCGGCCCGGTGCTCCTCAAGACGCGGCTCGGGGTGGACGAGGTCGTGACGACGCTTCTTTTCAATTTCATCATGCTCCTTTTCGTCTCCTGGCTTCTGGAAGGCCCGATGAAGGACCCGATGGGCATGGGCTGGCCGAAATCGCCCGCGCTGGAGAAAGCCGCCCGCCTGCCCCGGATCGTCGAGGGGCTGCGCCTGCACTGGGGCTTCGCGCTCGCGACTCTTTCCGCCCTCGCCGTCTGGGTCATCCAGACGCGCACCACGCTGGGGTATGAGATCCGCGCCGTGGGCCTGAATGCCGAGGCCGCGCGCTTCGCGGGCATTCCAGTCGGTCGAGTGATGGTGAAGACCGCGCTCCTTTCCGGGGGCCTCGCCGCGCTCGCCGGATTTTCCGAGGTCGCGGGGCTGAAGGGAAACCTGACCTTGGACCTCTCGCCGGGCTTCGGCTACACCGGCATCATCGTCGCGATGCTGGCGCTCCTGAACCCCTTGGGCGTGGTCGTCTCTGCGATCTTTGTCGCGGGCGTCTTCGTCGGTGCCGACAGCATGAGCCGCGCGGCGGGCGTGCCGACCTATATCGCCGATATCCTCATGGCGACGGCGCTTCTGACCATGGTGCTGGCGCTGAAACTGACGCGCCTGAAGGTCAGGTGGCGGTGATGGAGATCCTCGACATCCTCCTGACCGCGAGCTTCTGGGCCGCCGCCGTCCGCATCGCCTCGCCCCTGATTTTCGCCACCCTCGGCGAGCTGATCTGCGAGCGCGCGGGTGTTCTGAACCTCGGGATCGAGGGGATCATGGTCATCGGCGCCTTCGCGGGCTGGATGACGGTCTATCTCGGCGGCGGTCTCTGGACGGGCGTCCTTGTCGCGATGCTGGCGGGGATGCTGTTCGGCCTTCTTCACGCCACGCTGACCGTGCCCTTCGGCCTCTCGCAGCACGTCGTCGGCCTCGGCGTCACGCTCTTGGCCACCGTCACCGCCTCTTTCGCCTATCGCCTCTCGCTGCCCGAGGTCACCTCACCGCCAAAGATCGAACCCTTCCAGCCCTTCGCCATCCCCGGCCTCTCCCAAGTCCCCCTGATCGGCCCGGCCTTCTTCGCCCAGACGCCGCTCACCTACCTCGCCTTCGCGCTCATCGCCCTCGTCTCCATCGTCCTCTACCGCACTCCCCTCGGCCTTGCGCTTCGCGCGGCGGGCGAAAACCCGGCTTCCGTCGAGGCGCAGGGCCTTTCCGTCACCGCGATCCGCATGGGCGCGGTGATCGTCGGCTCCGGCCTCATGGCCATCGGTGGGGCGTTCCTGACCATGTCGGCCTTCTCCAGCTTCTTCTTCGAGATGGTGAACGGACGCGGTTGGATATGCATCGCGCTGGTCGTCTTCGGCGCCTGGAAGCCCGGCAAGGCCGCCCTCGGCGCGCTTCTCTTCGCCGCCTTCGACGCGCTGCAGGTGCGGCTCCAGCAGACGCCGATGGGGGCGGTCGTGCCCTATCAGGTCTTTCTCATGGTGCCCTATATCCTCTCCATCCTCGCCCTCGTCCTCATGTCGCGGCGGGCCGAGGTTCCGGCCGCGCTCATGATCCCGTTCAACAAGGGGGAACGCTGAATGTTCGACCTTATCGTCAAGGCCGGCACCCTGCCCGACGGCAGCATCGCGGATATCGCCATCACCGGCGACCGGATCGTCGCCACGGGCCGCATCGACGGCGCGGCGAAAGAGGTCATCGACGCGACCGGCGATCTCGTCGCGCCCCCTTTCGTCGATCCGCATTTCCACATGGATGCGACGCTCTCCTACGGGCTTCCCCGGGTAAACGCCTCCGGAACGCTTCTCGAAGGCATTTCCCTTTGGGGCGAGTTGCGCGAGATCGCGACGGTTGACGACATGGTCAGCCGCGCGCTGACCTATTGCGACTGGGCCGCCTCGATGGGGCTGCTGGCGATCCGCACCCATGTCGATACGACCCCCGATCACTTGCGCGGCGTCGAGGCGATGCTGGAGGTGAAGCGGCAGGTCGCGGGTTACATCGACCTGCAGCTCGTCGCCTTCCCGCAGGACGGGCTCTACCGGACGCCGACGGGCCGCGCCAATGTCCTCCGCGCGCTCGACATGGGCGTCGATGTCGTCGGCGGCATCCCGCATTTCGAGCGTACGATGGAGGAGGGTGCGGAGAGCATGCGCGACCTCTGCCGCATCGCCGCAGAACGGGGCCTTCGCATCGACGTCCACTGCGACGAGACCGACGATCCGATGAGCCGGCATGTCGAGACTTTGGCACGCGAGGTGACGCGGCACGGCCTTGGCGTGCGGGCGACAGGCTCGCACCTCACCTCGATGCATTCGATGGACAACTACTATGTCTCGAAGCTTTTGCCGCTGATTGCCGAAAGCGGCATGACGGCGATCCCGAACCCCCTCATCAACATCACCCTTCAGGGCCGCCACGACAGCTATCCCAAGCGGCGCGGCCTGACGCGGGTGAAAGAGATGCAGGCGCATGGCATCACCGTCGGCTGGGGGCAGGATTGCGTCATGGATCCCTGGTATTCGCTGGGGACAGCCGACATGCTCGACGTGGCCTTCATGGGGCTTCACGTCGCGCAGATGACCCACCCGGAGGAAATGGCGCGCTGTTTCCGCATGGTGACCGAAGACAACGCGAGGATCATGGGGCTTGAGGGTTACGGGCTGAAGACGGGCGATGTCGCCTCGCTGGTGGTGCTGGACGCCGGCACCCCGACAGAGGCGCTGCGCCTCAGGGCTGAGCGGCTGGCGGTGGTGTCGAAGGGCAAGGTCATCTCGCGGCGCGAGCGCAACGACGCGCGCCTCGGTCTGCCGGGGCGGCCGGGAACGGTGCGGCGGCGACTGGCGGCGCATTGAGGCGGGTTACGGGGACGCCGCGCGCCTGTATGGCCTGACGGATTGGCGCGACTGGCCCAAAAGAAGTGACCAGGCGCCGGGGTTTGTCGGCTAGAGTCCCCGAAGGCCGCCCGCCTGATGTCGGCGCGTTCCTCGCCGAGGAGAGATCAGATGACAGCCCTCCGCCCCGCGCCCGCAGCGCTTGCCGAGCTGGCCGACGGACGCTGGTATTCCTGCATGACGGCTGAGCTTGCAAGGCTGCGCGATGTCGCGCGGCAGGCCTGCTGGCGACATGCAACCATGGACCCCGCAGAGCGCGGCGCCTGTGCGCCCGACCTCGCGGCGCTCTTTGCGTCGATCGGAGAGGGGGTCTTTCTCGAAGCTCCATTCCACGTCGCCTACGGGCGGAACCTCTCGCTCGGCGAGGATGTCTACATCAACACCGGCTGCGTCATCCTCGACACGGCGCCCGTCCGGATCGGGTCGCGCACGATGCTCGGCCCGTCCGTCCATATCTACTGCGCAGATCACGCACACGCGGCCGAGGAGCGGCGGCGCGGACTGGAGCGGGCATTGCCCGTCACCATCGGCGAGGACGTCTGGATCGGGGGCGGCGCGATCCTGCTGCCGGGCGTCATCATCGGAGACGGCGCGCTTGTGGGCGCCGGGGCGGTCGTCACCCGCGATGTGGCTCCGGGCGCGCGCGTGGCAGGAAGCCCTGCCCGGCCTTTATGACCCCTGCCAACCACCAGCACGGCGGGCATGCACCCCGCCGCTGCGCCCCTCGGCAGATCACACCCTCGGCTTGCCCTTCCAGGTCCCGAGCCAAGCCTTGAACCGGCCCCAGACGCCCTTGACCTCGTCCGCTGCCATGCCGGCGCGACCCTCCACCCCGTCCCAGGCCTCGCCCACATCCTCAAGCACCGGGTCGATGGAGCGTTCGCGGAACTGCAGCCACATCCGGCGGATCATCAGGAGGATGAGCGCCAGCACGATGAAGAAGACGATGTTGAACCAGGGGATCACCGTCTCGTCCGGCCCGGTCGCGGGGCGGATGCCGACCGCGTTCGGGAAGATCGAGAGATACTGGTTGCGCCAGCCGTAGTGGGTGACGACGAACCAGCGCGGATTCTCCTTCGTCGAGACCGCGTCCTGCGCCTCGGTCAGAAGCGAGGAGGTGTCGAACTTGAAATAGGGCGGCCAGCTCCAGGACGTATCCTCGTTCCGGTAGACCATCTGCCCGCCATCCGGGTAGATCGCCTGGATGAACTGGACGTCCCGGTTCACCAGCCCCTCGGACTGGTCATCAGGGCGCGACCAGAAGATGCGCGTCCAGTCGCTGAGGTCCTGCCGCTCGATCTGGGTGCCGACGATGCGCACGATATCGTGCTGCGGCAGCGTGTAGTGCAGGAACCCCGCCGCGACGAGCGCCAGTGCAACCCGCCATGACCAGGTCAGGAAGAACCGCCCCCGCGTCCCCTTCGGGAAAACATAATGCAGGATCACGATCGTGATCACGATGACCGCGATCACCACCATCCAGAATGTCAGCCCCGTCATTCCGTTACCCCTTCAATGATTGACCAGATACATCGTGACCGCCATGAGGATCAGCGGGATGATGTAGACAAGAACGATCAGCTTCCTGCGCAGGCTCTTCTCGTAGTCCTTCATGCCGACCTCTATGAAGGCTTCGCGGCCGTCGGGGTCGCCGCCATCCGGATGGTCGGCGGCCCAGGTCTTTTCCAGATGCTCGCGCCGGACCGACCGCGAATAGATCGACATCAGAAGATAGGCCACCGAAAGGCCGACGAAGGCGAAGACGGCAAGTCTCAGAAATCCGATCATCTGCGATCCTTCCTGACGGCGCCCCAGGGGCCGACACGCTCGATCCTATCCTCTGGTCCGCCCTTCGACCAGATCGGGTTCAGGCGTGGCGTATCGGGCCCCATGCCGGGCTCGGGGCCGAAGATCTGGCGGCGCACGCCGTCCTTGTCGATCTGGTATTCGCGTTCGAGATAGTCGGCGACATATTCCTTCTTGGCCTCGGGCCAGCCCCGGTAGAGGTGATAGAAGAGCTCCTTGTGGCAGATGAACAGTTGCCGCACGTCAAGCGGCGACAGCTCGCTCAGCAGCATGTTCACGAGGTCGCGGTCGGCATGGGGCTTGGCGCGCAGCGTGTAGAAATACGACGGATGCGCCGAGGTGATGCGCGGCCAGCCGCCGCCCGTTTCGACGTAGCGCAGAAGCGCGGCGAGGCCCTGGAACTCTTCCGGCAGGCGCCCGCCGATGGCGTTCGCGGCCTGCCGCAGCTCGCGCCGCGACCCGTGCCCGATGTCGAGGCCAAGCTCGGCCGCCGCGGCGACGACGATGAAGTCCATCTTCTGGCGCAGGATCGCGGCGGCATCGGCGCCAGGCGCATTCACGATGGGCTCCACGAGGTCGTTCATCTCGAGGAATTTCGCGATCTGGTTCCGGTCGCGCAGATCGAAGCTGTACTTGATCGGCAGCGGCCCCAGCGCCTCCTTCGGGCCGACCGAGATCGCGGCGGGGTGATCCACCGCCCGGAAGATGTAAAGGCCGCCGAAATGCGCGGTCCAGAAATTCGCCTGGTCGAACTCCGTCGCCTTCAGCTTGATCGGGTTGCGGACGACATCGCCGGTCTTGGCGGCAAGCTGGATCATCTCGCCGATCAGCACGTCATCCCACCAGCCGTCCTCCTCGGTGCGGAACCGCTCGATGAGCTTGCCGAGCTTGTCGCTCTCGGCGATATGGTTGCCGGTCGTGTCGGCGACGACGGTGATCCGGCGGATATCGAAGAGCTTCGCCGGTGAGGTCAGCTCGAAAACGGTATTCTCCAGCTCCCCCGCCACCGCGTCGCGGGCGGTGAGGCTGAAGAGCTGCGCCTCGTTCTCCTCGATGAACTGCCGGAGGATCCCGCGCGAGGTAGAGAACTTCGCGTTCAGAAGCGGCGCGGTCTTCTGGTCGGTCGTCAGAAGGATGAACTGCCGGTTGCAGCCGTTGGGGTTGAGGTAGAGGTCATCGCCGAGCTCGTCCCCGATCTCGGGGGAATAGCCCGAAATATCCATGTGGAAATCGGCAAGCTTCGTCTCCTTCCCCGTCAGCGCCTTCAGCGCCCGGTTATACCGCTCGATCAGCGCCGGGCTTTCGACCGGGATCAGGTTCCCGAACATCAGGCCCTTTTCGATGAGGCGTTTCATTCGGACAGGCCTCCAACGGTTGCGAACAGCGCAAAGGGCAGCGCCCGGACCGCGGGGTGGGCGAGTAGCGCCCGCCCCGGGGGGGCGGGTCGGGCGCTGCCCGTGGCAAGCCACGGGCGGCCGAGAGGACATGCCAATCGCATCACCCCTTCCCCTCCAGATAC
>JAGRDU010000026.1:26077-26677 GCA_020446905.1 Paracoccaceae bacterium
TGGCCTCCTCCATCCGCCGCATGTCGCGCACCGCGTTCTCGATGGCGACCTCGTCCGACTTGTCGGCATAGCGGAATTCCGAATCCGCGTAGCGGTTGATCTCCTGCACGACCATCTCGACCGTGATGGGCTTTCGCAGCTCGGAAATCATCGCCTTCTTCTCGTCATACCCTTTGAAGAGGAAAAGCTCCGGCTCCTCCATCCATTCGTCAGGCAGCTCGAAGTCCATCGCCCGCACCTTCACCGCGTCGGTGATGTTCTTCACCGCCCGGCCCGTGAAGCGCTCGTCGGCCTCCTGGATCGCCTTGAGATAGGCGCCGAGCTTGGCGATCGTATCCAAGGGGCCGACCCGCCCCTCGACCTCTTTCCACACCGCCTTCAGCCCCTCCTCATGCGGCACCGAATGGCCCTCGAACGAGGCCGCGACCGCCCGCTTGATCTCCTGCGCGGCGAAAAGGTCGTGATCGCCGAGCGGGATGGAATGGTTCTTGCCCAGCAAGAGGGCGAGGATGTCGATGTAATCCTCCCGGCTCTGCGGCCCGTCGACCAGAAACCGCGCCCCGGCCCGCTGCCGGAGCGCGTCGTCCACGTTCTCGGGGT
>JAGRDU010000196.1 GCA_020446905.1 Paracoccaceae bacterium
GGATCGAGCCGAGCAGACCCCTGGTATAGGGATGCGCCGGGTTGCTGATCACCTCGCGCGTCGACCCCTCTTCCACGACCTGTCCGGCATACATCACCATCACGCGGTCGCAATGTTCGGCCACGACGCCAAGATCGTGGGTGATGAGCACAACGCTCATCCCGAGCTTCGCGCGGATGTCCGAGATCAGCTCCAGCACCTGTGCCTGGATCGTCACGTCAAGCGCGGTCGTCGGCTCGTCCGCGATCAGGAGCTTTGGTCGGCAGGCGAGCGCGATGGCGATCATGATGCGCTGCCGCATCCCGCCCGAGAATTCGTGCGGATACTGGCGCAGGCGGCTTTCGGCCGAGGGGATACCGACGAGCGACAGCATCTCGACCGACCGCTCACGGATCGCCCGCTGCCGGGCGCCACGCCCGGTCGGCAGGGTCTCATCGTGGGCCTCCAGAACCTCGGCGATCTGTTCGCCCACGGTCAGCGCCGGGTTCAGCGCCGTCAGCGCGTCCTGCATCGTCATGGCGATGTCGCGGCCGCGCACCGCCCGCATCTCGGAGGCGGAGAGCTTGCGAAGATCGCGGCCGTCGAAGGTGATCTCACCCCCGTCGATCCGGCCCGGCGAGCGGACAAGACCCATCACCGAGGAGAAGGTCACGCTCTTGCCCGAGCCGCTTTCGCCCACGACCCCCAGGCATTCGCCGCGCCTGACTTCGACGTTTACCCCATCGACGGCGCAGACCCGGCCCGCGCGCGTGTCAAACACGGTGCGGAGCTCCTTCACGGAGAGAAGCGGCGCATTCATTCGTGGAACCTCGGGTCGAAGGCATCGCGCAGGCCCTGGCTGGCGACGTTGATCGCAAGCACCAGAAGCAGGATGGCGAGGCCGGGGAAAGTCGAGACCCACCAGGCCTCGAGGATAAAGGCGCGGCCGTCCGCGACCATCGACCCCCAGGACGCGGTCGGCGGCTGCACCCCAAGGCCGAGGAAGGACAGCGAAGCCTCAAGGATGATGACATGCGCCATGCGGATCGTGGCGACGACGATCACGGGCGACAGGATGTTTGGCAGAATCTCGTTGCGCATGATGTGCCAGCGCGAGGCGCCGAGCGCACGGGCGGCCTCGACATATTCCAACTCGCGCGTCACCAGAGTTTCGCCCCGGACAACGCGGCAGGGAATGACCCATTCCTTGTAGGCCAGCGCGAGGATGATGTTGACGAGGCCCGGTCCCATCATCGCCATGAGGCCGATGGCGAAGATCAGGTAGGGAAAACCGAGAAGGATATCGACAAGGCGCGAAATCAGGATATCGACCCAGCCCCGCAGATAGCCTGCGGCAAGCCCCGCCACGATGCCGATGGTGGTGGCGACAAGGATGACCGCCGCGCCGATAAAGATCGAGATGCGCGTGCCGTAGATGATCCGCGACAGGATGTCCCGGCCGAGCCCGTCGCAGCCGAGCAGAAAGCTCCACTCGCCCCCGGCGACCCATGCCGGCGGCTGAAGGCGGCGGAACAGATCGGTCTCATTTGGGTCATGCGGCGCGATCAGCGGCGCGAAGACCGCCATGAAGATGAACAGCACGACGACAACGGCACTGCCGACGGCCAGACGGTTCCGCGAAAAGTTGCGCAGGTTCTGTCGGAAGATGGACTCCGCCTGGGCGGGCATGTCGGCAGCGAGTGTCACAGCTTCACCCTCGGGTTCAGTACGGTGTAGAGAATGTCAGCCAGGAAGTTCAGCAGGACATACGTCACCGCGTAGAAGAGCACGGCCGCCTGCACGAGCGGGTAGTTGCGCAGAAAGATGCTTTCGACCACGAGGCGCCCGAGACCGGGCCAGCCGAAGACCGTTTCCACGATCATGTTGCCGCCCAGAAGGCTGCCGGTTTCTATGGCCGCAACCGAGACGGTCGGGATCAGCGCGTTCTTAAGCGCGTGGCGGAAGATCACGCGGCGGCGCGACAGGCCCTTGGCCTCGGCGAAGGTCACGTAGTCCTGCCGCATGACTTCCAGCATCGAGGTCCGCGTCACCCGCATCAGGATCGCCGTCATCGGCAGCCCGAGCGTGATTGCCGGCAGGATGATGTGCGATAGCGCATCGAGGAAGGCATCGAACCGGCCGCGCAAGAGCGTATCGATAAGAAGCATGTGGGTGATCGGCTCGATCTCGGCCGAGTACCCGATCCGGCCTGACACGGGCAGGATGTGAAGATGCACCGCAAAGAGCATCAGAAGCAGGATACCGAACCAGAAACCGGGGAGTGAAACGCCGAGGAGCGACCCCACGGTGGCAATCCGGTCGAAGATCGAGTTCTTCCTGATGGCCGCCAGCACGCCCAGCGGGATCGACGTCACCAGCGCGACGATCAGCGCCACAAGGCTGAGTTCGATCGTCGCGGGCAGGCGCTCCGCGATCACGTCGAAGACCGGGCGCCTGTGGTAGAAACTTTGGCCGAAGTCCCCCTGCACCGCGTTGCCGAGGAACACGAAGAAGCGTTCGACCATGGGCCGGTCCAGCCCGAGGTCGCGGCGCATCGCGGCCTCTTGTTCAGGCGTGACCGCCTGATCGCCGATCATGATCTGGACCGGGTCGCCGGGCGTCAGCGCCATCATCACGAAGACGATCAGGCTGACGCCCAGAAGGACCGGGATAAGCTGGATCAGCCGCTCGATCAGCTTGCCAAGGCTCATGTCCGGTCCTCCCCCCGTTCAGGTCTGCGTCACTCGACGCAGGCGTCGTGCAGATTGATGCGGCTGTCGGCGCTGGGGGTCCAGCCTTTCAGACGCTTCGAGACTCCGTAAATGTCCTGCGGCACCCAGAGGTAGACGTAAGGCAGGTCCGCGTTCACGATGGCCTCGGCCTGCTGGTACATCCCCGCGCGCTTGGCCACGTCCAGCTCGACAGCCGCCTCGTCCAGAAGCTTGTCAACCTCGGGGTTCGAGTAACCGGCAGAGTTGCCGCGGTCGTTCGTCTTGTGGGTCGGCGTGAAGATGTCATAGGGGTCGAGCGAGCCGTTGCCCCAGCTGGTGAAGTACATGTCGCCCGACTTGGGGGCACCCTTCGTCCGCCACTTGTCCGAAAGCTGCGCGCCCTCGCCCACCTGGACGGTCGTCTTGATGCCGCCCTTGGTCAGCAGCGACGCGATCGCCTCGGCCGTGTCCTTGAACGCGCCCTCGGTATCCATCGTCACTTCGATGCCATCAGGGAAGCCGGCCTCGGCCAGAAGCTTCTTCGACAGTTCCGGATCGTACTCGTACTTGTGCAGATCCGGGCTGGCCGCGAAGGCGTCGGGCGACAGGATGCCGTCGATCCGCGCGGCGTTACCGCCCAGGATCTTGTCGATGATCAGGTCCTTGTCGATGGCGTGGGCTGCCGCCTCGCGCACCTTCGGATCATCGAAATACTCGCCCTGCATGTTCATCGCGATGAAGAAGCTGCGGGTGCCGTTCACCGTCATCACGTCGGTGCCGGGGTTGTTCTTCACCTGCTCGACCGAGAAGGGCGGCAGTTCGTTGATGATGTCGACGTCGCCGGCCAGAAGAGCGGCCACGCGGCTGGCGCTTTCGGGGATGACCTTGAAGATCACGCGATCGACGCAGGCCTTTCCCACCGGCGCGATGTCACTTGCGCCGCCGTAATAATCGTCGAAACGCTCCATGATGATCGCGTCACCCTTCCGCCATTCGACCAGCTTAAAGGGACCCGCGCCGTTTTCCATCGTCGCAAGACCGGCCGAGCCGACCTTTTCGACGAAGGCCTTCGACACCACCTCCTGGAACGGCAGCATGGCGGGCAGTATCGGCCACGGCTCTTTCAGGGTGATGCGCACGGTGTCGCCCTCGACGACCTCGGCCGAGGCAACCGGCCCCATGAGGCTCTGGCGCGGGCTGGTCTGGCCGTCGCCCATGGCACCTTCCTGGGTGATCCGGTCGACGGTGAACTTCACGTCCTCGGCGGTCAGGTCGCTGCCGTCATGGAACTTGATGCCCGAGCGGATCTTGAAGTCGTAGACGGTGGGCGAGACCTGCGTCATCGATTCCGCGATCTCGGGCACGACCTTCATGTTGGAATCCCGCGTCAGGATGCCGTCGTACATATTGCGGAGGATGGTTTCGGTTTCGCGCTTGCGGTGGTTCGCTGGGTCCAGCGTGTCAGCATCCAGCGTGAAGCCGACCGTCAGATCGGCCGCCCTCACGTCGGGTGCAATCACCAGAAAGACTGCGGAAGTGGCCAGAAGGGCGCGTGTAGCGTGTTTCATTGTCATACTCCCTGTTTTCGTTCGCCGCGGCAGCCGCCAGAACGGCCCAATTTGATGGACACGAACTAACATGCAAGAACTGTGCCATAAACTGGTTCGCGCCGTGAGGGCGTGAAATCCAAGTCATATTAGCCGGTTACCGGAACCCTTTCCGGGCAGAGCGGGCGGCCCGGATCGGCGATGCGTGCGCCGCGCGCGGCTTGGGTGCATTGCGCGCGTCACCTTGGGCCATGTGCCCCGCGATGCTCGGCGCGGCGCAGTTTCGCATGCGCCCTGCGTTCGACGGTTCCCGGGATGCGAAGTTTCTCGCGGTACTTCGCCACCGTCCTGCGTGCGATCTCAATGCCGAGGTCGGACAGCCGGGCCTTGATCCGTGCGTCTGACAAGGGATGCGCCGGGTCTTCGGCCTCGATCATCTCGCGGATAAGCGACTGGACGGCGATGGCCGAGACCGGGCCGCCCTTCGTCGCAAGCCCGCTGCCGAGGAGGTCGCGAAGGCCTGTGGGCCCGCGCGGCGTATCCATTCTCAGACCCGCCGTCACCCTGCTTACCGTGCTTTCATGAACCCCTGTCGCCTCGGCAACCTCGCGCAGGGTCAGCGGTTTGAGCGCCGTGGGCCCCTTCCTGAAAAACTCGGATTGCCTGCGGACGATCTCAGTCGCGATCTGCAAGGTGGAGATATTCCTGCGCTCTACCGCGCGGGCCACAGCCTTGGCGGCGTCGAGCATGCGCTGATCGGCCGAGCCCATCCCGGCCCCGTCCTCGATGACGACGGCCGGCAGGGTGGATCGGTTGAGCTCAACGGTGATCCCGTCATTGTCCAGGGCAACGATCAGGTCCGGGGCGGCGGTGCTGACCGCGTCGCTGCCGAAGGCCAGCCCGGGTTTTGGATTGAAACCGCGTATCGCGGCGAAATGGGCGGCGATGGCCGTGCGATCGCAGCCGCAGATCTTCGCGAGTTCGTCGAATTCGCCGCGCGCGAGCATGGGCAGGTTGTCGAGCAGACAGGCCAGCTCCTTCGTCAGAATCTCCGCATCCACAGCCTGCAGCCTGAGGCATTCCGAAAGCGACCGCGCAAAAACCCCCGGTGGATCGATCTGCTGGAGCTTCCCCAGAACGGCGTGCGCCGCCGCCTGATCGCACCCGGCAGCCCGCGCAATGTCCTCGACCGGGCGGCCAAGCCATCCCGTCGGCTCAAGGGACTCGATGAAATGCTCGGCGATCGACCGTTCTGCCGCGGAGACAAGGACAAGTCGGATCTCACTGCGCACATGTTCATGAAGGCCGTCCGATGGGCGGGCCAGTTGATCGACGGGAACAGAGCCCGACACGTTGCCCGGCTTCGGGACGTCCGCCCTGGCACCGCGTGCCGGGGGATCGCTTGCGGGGCGTAGCGCAAGATGCGGATTCACCGCTTCCTGGAAGGCAAGGAATGCCGTGAGTTCGCGATTGCTGAACCTGAGCAGATTGATAGCCTGCCCGAGCGATCGGGTTATCCGCAAAGCGCGGGTTTGCTGAAGGCTAAACGAGGTGGAACTAACCAACGGGATCGACACCCAATTGAAACAATTGCAGACGGGTCGCAGGAAACGCTTATCATCCGCACATGTCTCATACACCAGCGAATGTCGACTCCGTCCGCAGCTCGGCCGTTCGACTACCGAAGTTTCTGCGTACGAGCGCCAACGGCAGCTTCATGGAAGCCGCACCGCGGCGTCGAAACCCGTTCCCAATGTCGCCTTTGGGCCGATTGCCACCTAGTCTGCTCCCGGCCCATACAGGTCATTCGTCGCGCCTGTGCGAGCCGCATGGTAGCTTCACCAGCCTGCCATCCGTGAACCGTGCAGAATATTTGGGGCGTGACTGACGGAGAACCGGCAGTCGCGAGTTCCACTATCTTACCGCTTTGGGTGAATTATCGTCTTCTGCTCGCTTGGTGAGATCGTCGGCAAACAGCTGGATTGAGGTGCCCCTAGTTTTCTAGACACCCGCCTTGGTCAGTTTCTGCTGCCTGATCTCGAAATCAACGGGCGACAGGATCCGCAACGGCCGCTCCGGCTTCACCGAGATGGCGGATAGCCCTGCGGCCGCCTGGACCGACCGGGACGGCGTTGAGATCTATGAGCAGACCCGCGTTGGTCGGGACGGGCATGCCGTCACATTGCTCTGGACCGACCTGCCCCATGAAGGCGATGCGGACGAGGGCGGACCCGCGGAGCTTGGCGTGCCAGGATTTGGCAGGAGCAGACGCGGCGAATAGCCCGGTCCCTGTTTCTCCTGATCGCTTCTCTGTTTTTCCTTATGAATTTCCTTGATCAGGCAATTCAATTTCCCTGTTACCACGCGCAGGGAATGTCTTCGCAAACCATTGGAAATGCGCCATTTTTCAGGGCAGAAATCGCCCGCCCGCCCCCAAAACACGCGGATTTCCCTGTAAATTCCCTGTAAACAGGGATTTCCAAGGCCGAGACCGGCTAGCCCGGGACTGCCAGCACTGCCACCTTTCCCGCGACCATCGCCTGTCTTTCGCCCCTTGAGCGCGCCTTGCGGATCGCGTTTCTTGGGGGTTGTCGCGGAAGAAGGGACGGCCACATGATCGACAAACTCGAGATGTTCATCGCCGTCGCGAAGGAGGGACATTTCGGCCGCGCAGCGCAAAGCCTCGGCATCGCGCAGCCAACGCTCTCGACCGGGATCAAGCAGCTTGAGGACCAGCTTGGCGTCCAGCTCGTCTTCCGCGGCTCACGGTTCGGGGGCCTGACGCCAGAGGGCCAGCGCGCCCTGACCTGGGCACGCCAGATTGTCGGCGACGCGCGTCAGCTGCGCGAGGAGATGCGCTTTTCGCGCGACGGGCTGACCGGCCAGCTGCGCATCGCCGCGATCCCGACCGCGCTGACCTGGGCCGCGCGGCTGACCACCCGCTTCGGCGAGCGCCACCCGAACGTGCGCTTCACGATCCTGTCGCGCACCTCGGCCGAGATCCTGTCGATGCTGGAGAACCTCGATATCGACGCCGGGATTTCCTATCTCGACAACGAGCCGACCGGAAAGGTCAGCACCGAGCCGCTTTACAACGAGCGCTACATGCTTGTCTGCAACGCCGCCTCGCCCTTCGCGGGGCGGGCTGCGGTGCGGTGGGAGGAGCTTGCCGGCGCGCGTCTATGCCTTCTGACGCCCGACATGCAGAACCGCCGCATCATCAACCGCCTCTTCGCAGATGCCGGGGTCATGCCCGAGGCGCGGATCGAGTCGAACTCGACCGTGGTGCTGGTGGCGAATGTCCTTGGCGGCAACTGGGTGACGGTGCTGCCGTCAGAAATCGCGGCCTTCCTGACCGCGGGCAAGCCGCTGAAGGCGATCCCGCTGGAAGGCGGCCGCTCGGCACACCGGGTCGGACTGATCGCCCCCTACCGCGAGCCGCACACGCCTGTCTTGCGGGCGCTCCTCGCCGAGGCGCGGCAACTGTCGGAAGCCTGAAAGAACTGCCTTGCGATAAGAAATCGTGATCGTTCAACGGAAAGCCGTTATTGAAATCGGATGATCGCTCATGGGATACTCTTGACACTGCGCAGGGAGGATCCAGATGCCAGCGACCGTGAAGGCCGTGCCGGATGAACAGATTTCGGCCGTGATCGCCGAATTCATGTCCCTCGACGGACCGCTCCTGCCGATGCTGCACGCCCTTCAGGCGCGCTTCGGCCATATCCCCGCGGCGGCGGTGCCGCTTCTCGCCGATGCGCTGAACCTCGGGAAGGCCGAGGTGCACGGCGTCATCTCCTTCTACCACGATTTCCGCGACGCGCCGTCGGGGCGCCATGTCATCCGGATCTGCCGGGCCGAGGCCTGTCAGGCGATGGGCGGCGAGACGATGGCCGAACGGGTGCTGGCAAGGCTCGGCCTCGACTGGCACGGCACCACGGCGAACGGCGCGGTGACGGTCGAGCCGGTCTACTGCCTCGGGCTTTGCGCCTGCGGGCCTGCCGCGATGGTGGACGGCAGGCTGATCGGCCGCGCCGAGGCGGGCCGCATTCTGGCGGAGGCGGGCGCATGAAGGTCTACGTTCCCCGCGACGCCGCCGCCAAGGCCCTTGGCGCCAATGCCGTGGCCGCTTCAATTGCCGAGGAGGCCGCGCGCCGCGGCCTCACTGTCGAGATCGTCCGCAACGGCACGCGCGGGATGATCTGGCTGGAACCCTTGGTCGAGGTCGAGACCGACGGAAAGCGCCTCGCCTACGGCCCCGTGAACGTCGCCGATGTCCCCGCGCTGCTCGACGGCACCCTTCCCGGCCTCGGCCCGGTCGAGGACATCCCCTTCTTCGCCCGCCAGACCCGCCTGACCTTCGCGCGCTGCGGCCTCATCGACCCGCTCGACCTTGTGGCCTATGAGGCACACGGCGGCCTCGCCGGCCTGCGCCGCGCGCTCACCATGTCGGCCGAGGACATCGTCGGCGAAGTAAAGGCCTCCGGCCTGCGCGGCCGCGGCGGCGCCGGCTTTCCGACGGGCATCAAGTGGGACACCGTCCGCACCGCCGAAGCCCCACAAAAATACATCGTCTGCAACGCCGACGAGGGCGATTCTGGCACCTTCGCCGACCGCATGCTGATGGAGGGCGACCCCTTCACCCTGATCGAGGGCATGGCGATCGCCGGCCTCGCCACCGGCGCGACCAAGGGCTTCGTCTATATCCGTTCGGAATACCCCGACGCCATCGAGGTGATGGAAAGCGCCGTGAGGATCGGCCGGACGGAAGGCCTTCTCGGCCCGAACGTCCTCGGCTCCGGCCGTGCCTTCGACATGGAAATCCGCGTGGGCGCGGGCGCCTATGTCTGCGGCGAGGAAACCTCGCTCCTCAACTCGCTCGAAGGCAAGCGCGGCGTGGTCCGCGCCAAGCCGCCCTTGCCCGCTCTTGAGGGTCTTTTCGGCAGGCCGACCGTCGTCAACAACGTCCTGTCGCTCGCCACCATCCAGGTGATCCTCGAGAAGGGTGCCGCGCATTACGCCGCCTTCGGGCTTGGCCGGTCGAAAGGCACCATGCCGATCCAGATCGCCGGCAACGTGAAACACGGCGGCCTTTTCGAGACCGCCTTCGGCCTGCCCCTCGGCGATCTCGTGAGCGACATCGCCGGCGGAACCGCTTCGGGCCGGCCCGTCAAGGCCGTGCAGGTCGGCGGCCCCCTCGGCGCCTATATCCCGGTCGCCCAGTTCGATACGCCCTTCGGCTACGAGGAGTTCGACCAGAAAGGCGGCCTCATCGGCCATGCCGGGATCGTCGTCTTCGACGACAGCGCCGACATGCTGAAGATGGCCCGCTTCGCCATGGAGTTCTGCGCCGTGGAAAGCTGCGGCAAATGCACGCCCTGCCGCCTCGGCGCCGTCCGCGGGGTCGAGACCATCGACCGCATCGCGCGCGGCGATGCCGATGCGGTGCCGCTCCTCACCGATCTCTGCGCGACGATGAAGGACGGCTCGCTCTGCGCTCTCGGCGGCTTCACCCCATTCCCGGTGATGTCCGCCCTCACCCGCTTCCCCGACGACTTCGCGCGCGCCAAGGAGGCTGCGGAATGAAGGACTTCATCATCCCCTGGACCGACGACCGCGACATGGGCACCCCGGCCCGCACCGGAAAACCCGTCACGCTGACCATCGACGGCGCCGAGATCACCGTGCCCGAGGGCACGAGCGTGATGCGCGCAGCCGCCGAGGCCGGGATCAAGGTGCCGAAACTCTGCGCCACCGACAGTGTCGAGGCCTTCGGTTCCTGCCGCCTCTGCGTGGTCGAGATCGAGGGGCGGCGCGGTACCCCCGCCTCATGCACCACGCCCGTCGCGCCCGGCATGGTCGTCCACACCCAGTCCGAGAAGGTCCGCAAGATCCGCACCGGCGTGATGGAGCTTTACATCTCCGANNCCGCTCGACTGCCTGACCTGCGCCGCGAACGGCGACTGCGAGCTTCAGGACATGGCCGGCATGGTGGGCCTGCGCGACGTGCGCTACCCCGCCGAACGTACCCATTTCCGCACCCGCGACACCTCCGGCGTCGCGAACCCCGAATGGATCGCCAAGGACACCTCGAACCCCTACTTCACCTACGACCCCTCCAAATGCATCGTCTGCTCGCGCTGCGTACGTGCCTGCGAAGAGGTGCAGGGCACCTTCGCGCTGACGATCGAGGGGCGCGGCTTTGAAAGCCGTGTCTCCGCCGGCGCGAAAGGCGACGACTTCCTCGCCTCTGACTGCGTCTCCTGCGGCGCCTGCGTGCAGGCCTGCCCGACCGCAACCTTGCAGGAAAAGTCGGTGATCGAGCTTGGCACCCCAAAGAAATCGGTCGTCACGACCTGCGCCTATTGCGGGGTGGGATGTTCGTTCAAGGCTGAACTGAATGGCGATCAGCTTGTCCGCATGGTGCCCTTCAAGAACGGCAAGGCCAACCGGGGCCATTCCTGCGTGAAGGGCCGCTTCGCATATGGTTATGCCACCCACAAGGACCGCATCCTCAGCCCGATGATCCGCGAGACGATCAACGAGCCATGGCGCGAGGTCTCATGGGACGAGGCGATGAGCTTCGCCGCTAACCGCCTCAAGGCCATCCAGGAAAAACACGGCCGCCGCTCCATCGGCGTCATCACCTCGTCCCGCTGCACGAACGAGGAAACCTACCTCGTCCAGAAGCTCGCCCGCGGCGTCTTCATGAACAACAACACCGACACCTGCGCCCGCGTCTGCCATTCGCCCACCGGCTACGGCCTCGGCCAGACCTTCGGCACCTCGGCGGGCACGCAGGACTTTGACAGCGTCGAGCACACCGATGTCGTCATCGTCATCGGCGCCAACCCGACCGACGGACACCCCGTCTTCGCATCGCGCCTGAAAAAGCGTCTGCGCAAGGGCGCAAAGCTGATCGTCATCGACCCGCGCCGCATCGACATGGTGAAATCGCCCCACATCCGTGCCGCCCACCACCTGCCCTTGCGCCCCGGCACCAACGTTGCCGTGGTCACCGCGCTCGCCCACACCATCGTCACCGAGAAACTCTACGACGAAGACTTCATCCGCAGCCGCTGCGACTGGGACGAGTTCCAGGACTACGCCGCCTTCGTCTCTGAGCCGCGCCACAGCCCCGAGACGACGGAGCTTCTGACCGGTGTTCCGGCGGACGAGCTTCGCAAGGCCGCCCGCCTCTTCGCGACGGGGGGCAACGGCGCCATCTACTACGGCCTCGGCGTGACCGAACATTCCCAGGGTTCCACCACCGTCATGGGCATCGCCAACCTCGCCATGCTGACCGGCAACATCGGGCGCGAGGGTGTCGGCGTGAACCCGCTGCGGGGCCAGAACAACGTGCAGGGCTCCTGCGACATGGGGTCGTTCCCGCACGAATTGCCCGGCTACCGGCATGTGAAGAACCCCGAAGTCCGCAAGATCTACGAAACCCTCTGGGGCGTGACCATCGACCCCGAGCCGGGCCTCAGGATCCCGAACATGCTCGACGCCGCCGTCGACGGCACCTTCCGCGGCCTCTACTGCCAGGGCGAGGACATCC
>JAGRDU010000027.1:0-129 GCA_020446905.1 Paracoccaceae bacterium
CCAGCACCTGGTTGGTGAAGGAAGCCGACATCACGAAGCTCGGGTGCCCCGTCGCGTTGCCAAGGTTCAGAAGGCGCCCCTCGGACAGAAGGATGATCCGCGCACCCGAAGGCATCTCGATCATGTCCA
>JAGRDU010000027.1:267-524 GCA_020446905.1 Paracoccaceae bacterium
GGTCGTGGTGATGAAGATGTCGGCGTCAGAGACGACGTCTTCCAGAACGACGACCTCATACCCGTCCATCGCCGCCTGAAGTGCGCAGATCGGGTCGATCTCGGTCACCTTCACCCGCGCACCGGCGCCGCGCAGGGACGCGGCCGAACCCTTGCCGACATCGCCATAGCCGCAGACAACGGCAACCTTGCCGGCCATCATCGTGTCGGTCGCACGGCGGATGCCGTCGACGAGCGATTCCTTGCAGCCGTACTTGT
>JAGRDU010000027.1:547-24294 GCA_020446905.1 Paracoccaceae bacterium
TCGTTCACGTTGATCGCCGGGAACGGCAGAAGGCCCTTCTTGTGGAGATCATAGAGACGGTGAACACCCGTCGTGGTTTCCTCGCTCACGCCCTTGATCGCGTCGCGCTGCCTGGTGAACCAGCCCGGGCTTTCCTTCAGGCGCTTCTTGATCTGCGCGAAGAGGCAGACCTCTTCCTCGCTGGTCGGCGTCTCGATCAGGCTGGTCTCCCCGGCCTCGACCCGCGCACCCATGAGGATGTAGAGCGTCGCATCCCCGCCATCGTCGAGGATCATGTTGCAGGTGCCTTCCGGGAACTGGAAGATCTTGTCGGTATAGGCCCAGTAGTCCTCCAGCGTCTCGCCCTTTGTGGCGAAGACCGGGATGCCGGCGGCGGCGATGGCAGCGGCGGCGTGGTCCTGCGTCGAGAAGATGTTGCACGAGGCCCAGCGCACATCTGCGCCAAGGGCCTTCAGCGTCTCGATCAGCACGGCGGTCTGGATCGTCATGTGCAGGCTGCCGGCGATCCGGGCGCCCTTCAGCGGCTGCTTGGCGCCAAATTCCTCGCGCAGGGCCATGAGCCCCGGCATCTCGGTTTCGGCAATGTCGAGTTCCTTGCGGCCGAATTCCGCAAGCGCGATGTTCTTGACGATATAGTCCTTCGGCATATGCCGCACTCCTGCAATTTCGTTTGCAGGTCAAATATCACCGACGCCGCCCTGCGGCAATCAGCGCGGCCCCTTTGGCTCGTCTCCGTCAAAGCTCTTGCCCCGGAGCAGGGTTTGTAGCCGCTCCGGCGCGTGATCGAGTTCGGACCCGAAGAACACGGACAGGGCGAACGAGACGGCAGGCGCGAAAAGGAAGAAGATCGTATAGGCGGGCAGGTCGGCCCCCCCGATGAAATGGCGCCAGACCAGCCAGAGCAACGAGATCAGCGGCACGTGCATCAGGTAGGCAAGGAAGGCATGGCGGCCGAGCCGGTCTATGCGAAGCCCCGGTGCAAGCCCGACCAGAGAGGCCGCGATCGCCATCATCAGGAAGGCAATGCCCGACCGCCGCACAAACGACGGAACCTCTGCCGTCATTGGACCGAACAGCTCGGGCCGCAACGACAGCACGATGCCGAGCACGGTGAGAAGATAGCCGATCGGCAGGGCTATCATCGGTTGCGACAGCCGGGTAATCGACACACCAAGCCGCGCCAGCACCGCGCCGATCAGGAAGAATTGCAGGATGCTCGGCCGGAAGACGAGCGGAGCGTAGACGTCAAAACTGCCGGCGATGACAATGCCGACCCCGACCGAGGTCGGGAAATGCCGGATCAGCGGGCGCAGAAGCGCCGCGATCATCGTGACAACAAATAGGTCGCGCAGGAAAAACAGCGACTGGTTCGCGGTCGGCCCAGCGATGCCGGTCACCGCATTGACGAAATCAAGGATCGTCGCGCCGATCCCGCGCACCGAGGATGTGGCCCCCTCGCCCGCTGCCGTCTGGGCCGAGGCGAGAAGCACATAAAGCGTGCTCCATACCAGCATCGGAACCATGACGCTCAGGAACCGGCGCTGCGCGATGTCTTCAAACGGGCGCTTGGACGCCGTGATCCAGAAAAGATAGCCGCTGAGAAAGCTCAGAAGCGACACGCTGATCCGACCCAGCGTCTCGCCGAAGACGGCGCCGATGAGGGGATAGTCGCCCGTTGTCACGGCGGACGCCTCGGAGAGTCCGGGATTGACATGAACCCACATCATCGCGGTCACGCAGAGGACGCGCATCGTCTCGACCAGGCGGCTGTCGTCGGGGGCGATTCTGAGGCGCGGGGTATGTGGGGCGGATGGCAGCAGGAGACACTCGGTATCTGGACGGGCGTGGTCGTTCTGTCAGAAAATCCCCCGATACGCACGACAATACCGGTTTGCCGCTATGCGCGCCAGCGGGGCGCTGCCTTTCCGGCGGGCTGCGGCATTTCCACACCTTTCGCCATCGGCTATGCGTCGATCGTGAAGGCCAGTGAGGATCGCATGACGCAAAGGCAGAAACGCGCGTGGCAGAGGATGCTATCGGGCCGCAGGCTTGACCTTCTCGACCCGACCCCCGTCGATATCGAGATTGAGGACATCGCCCACGGGCTTGCCTTCGTCGCGCGCTGGAACGGCCAGACCCTTGGCGATTTCGCCTATTCCGTGGCCGAGCATTCCCTGCTTGTGGAGGAGATATTCCTGCGGGCGAACCCTGGCGTTCCAGCGCGCTGGCGACTCGCGGCGCTGCTGCACGATGCCCCCGAATATGTCATCGGCGACATGATCAGCCCGGTGAAGGCCGCTGTCGGCCCTGGTTACGGCGCACTTGACGAACGCCTGACCGCAGCGATCCACCTCCGTTTCGGTCTACCGGCTTCCTTGCCCGCGGCGATCAAGAAAGAGATCAAGCGCGCCGACCGCATCTCCGCCTGGCTCGAGGCGACCCAGATCGCGGGATTCTCTGGATCCGAAGCTGACCGCTTCTTTGGCCAGCCCGAGCCCGCCCTGATGCGGGGGCTGGCGATTCGGCTGAGGCCACCCGCCGAGGTACGCGCGGACTACATCGCGCGCCACGTCGAGCTTATGGCGGCCTCAGCCGCCTGACCCTCACTCCAGGCCGATGTCGCGCCGAAGAGGTTCTGTCGCAAACTTTGGTTCTTGACCGATGTATGCTCGATGTCCGACGGCCCCACGGGGCCGGGGAAACGTTCGGAGGGGTTCAATGATCTCGTTCAAGGGCGCCCGGTTTCCTAAGGATGTGATCCTCTTCGCGGTATTCTTCTACGTCCGCTACACGGTTTCGTACCGGGACCTGGAAGAGATACTTGGGGAGCGCGCTGTGCAAGTAGACCACGCAGCGCTGGCCGCGTAAGAGGGCGAGAGAAACAACATCTTTCAGCCGCAGCCAAAGTTTGCGACACAACCCGCGCCTCGCGCTTACGGGATGGGCTCAACGCGCCTCATGCCGCGATCATCCCTTCTCCGCCTCGCGGATCAATCCGCGCACCCAGCGGGCGGCGGCCCAGCTTGCCGGAATCGAGAGAGGCAGGGCCCAGAGAAGCGCCGCGACAGGTCTGATGGCATCCGACCAACCCGCGGAATGGAAGATGAGGCCAAGGAGGAAGAGGTTGATCGCCACCGCTCCGGTCACGAAGGGCCAGAGGAGCGCGCCGAGCTTCCACAGGCTCTCAGTGGCTGGTGCCGTCTTCGANNTCGAAGGTGATCTTGTTCCAGACATTGTACTTTCCCGAAGGCTTCACCATCGGCAGACGCCGGACCTCTTCCAGCGTCGCGGCGTCAAAGACGATGACGGCGCCGTCCTGTTCCCAGACCGACACGAGGGCATAGCGGCCATCCTTGGTGAACTCGGTATGGGCGACGGTCTTGTCCGGATCGGGCGTCAGCACCTTCACGACCCTCAGCGTCTCCTTGTCGATGATGTGCATCTGGCCCTTGTTCGGCCCGGTGAAGACATCGGCCCAGATATAGGGCGTCCCGTCATGCGAGCGCAGGAAGAAGCCGGGGCCGGAGGTTTCGATGGTGGTGATGAGGCTCCAGTCCGTCATATCGATGACGCTGATCTTGCCCTCATTCAGGTGCGGCACGGCCATGACGCGGTGGCCGCCCCGAACCCAACTGATGCCGCTGCCCAGATGCGGCATTCCGGGCAGAGGCAAGCTCGCGATCTCGCGGCCCACATCCAGATTGACGACAACCCCGGTCTCACCCGCGCGGTTGGCGCCGATGAGGTTGTGATAGCCGGGGTCGAAGAAGAAATCGTCCAGCGGCGCGGAAACGTCGATCCGGCGGCGGGCGAAGAGACCCATTTCGGCGGCCAGCGATTCCTCCATCCCCGCCTCGTGGCTGTGGACGAAGCCGTCGTGATAGGGGCCGGCATCGGGGTCGGTCGCGACCTCCCAGATCTCGGGCACATCCTTGAGCGCTAGGATGAAGGATTTCCGGTCCGGCGCCTGGTAGACGGCCGAGACACGGCTCGGGGTGCCGTCGCGGCCCACGACTTCGCGCACGGTAGCGACCGACAGATCCTCGGTGGACAGGATGGTCAGCGTCTCTGGCAGGTAGTTCGCGACGGCCAGCCATTTGCCGTCATGGCTCATCGCGATGTTGCGGCTGTTGAGGCCGGCGCGGATGCGGCCGACTTCATGCAGCGACCAGACATCGTATTTCTGCACCCAGCCGTCGCGCGACATGACAAAGACATAGCGGCCATCGGGCGAGAACTTCGGCCCGCCATGGACGGCGAAGGGGGTTTCGAACCGGTCCAGAACCTCGAACGTGTCGCCGTCGAGGACGGAGATGTGGCTGTCGCCCGTCTCCACGACCAGCGTGATGTTCATCGGATCGGCGGTGAAGACCGGGGCATCGGCGGGCACGTAATCGAGGTTCATCGTGCGGCTCGCGGTGATCTCCCCTGCGCCCCAGACCGGCGGGTTTGGCAGCGGCATGGAGACATAGGCAGCAACCGCCGCGACCTCGTCGGGCGAGAGCGTTCCCTTGAACGCGGGCATCTGTGTCATCGCGCGGCCCTCCGAGACGACGGCCGCAAGCGCCTCGCCCTTCAGCCGCCCCAGGCTCTCGGGGATCAGCGCCGGCCCCGTTCCGCCCAGCCGTGTCTCCGCGTGGCAGGAGGCGCATTGGTCGGCGTAGATCACACTGCCGTCAGGGGCCGCGAGCGCGGCAGAGGCAAGCAGACTAAACGAAACGATGAGCCGGATCATGGCTTTTTCCGCGGAAGGGGGTGACGATCAGGCGTTCGGCGTCCTCGACGCCGATTTCGGCGTTGCTGAGGTAGCAGGCGGGATCCTCGGCCCAGGGATCGCCGGTGACCTGAAGCGCGCGGATGCGGGTATTGCCGCCGCAAACCGCCTTGAAGGCACAGGCGCCGCAGCGGCCCTTCAAGGGGCGCGGCCGGGTGCGCAGCGTTGCCAGCATCGGGTCCGCCCCGGTCCAGAGCTGACTGAATGGCACGTCTTTCACCGAACCCACGGTGTAGTCGGACCAGTAGGTATCAGGATGCACCCTGCCCTGCGGGTCGATATTGGCCACCCCAAGGCCCGAGGAATTGCCGCCCCATGCCTCCAGATGCGCGCGGACATGAGCGGCCTTTTCGGTGCCGAATTTCCGTTCGACCCAGGTCAGGAAATAGACCGCATCGGCGTCGTTGTTCCCGGTCACGACCTCAAGCGGCTTGCCGGTCTCGATCGCGTCCCAGGCGCGGGCCATGAGAAGATCCATCGCGGTCCGGCTGAGCGCGTGTTCGGCATCCTCGCCCCTGTGCTTGTCGCCGCGCCCGGCATAGACGAGGTGGCTGAGATAGAACTTGTCCACGCCCTCCTCGTCGCAGAGGTCGAGCATGCCGGGCAGGAAGCCGGCGTTGGCCTCGGTGATGGTGAAGCGCAGGCCGACCTTGACGCCCTTCGCCTTGCAGGCGCGTACACCTTCCAGCGCCTCGTGATAGGCGCCATGCACGCCACGGAACCAGTCGTTCATCGCGCCGAGACCGTCGAGCGAGATGCCGACATAGTCGAAGCCGATCTCGGCGATACGGTCGATATTCTCGGCGATCCTTGTGCCGTTGGTGGAAAGCGAGAGGTGCCGGAAGCCCAGGTCCCTCGCCCGTTCGGCCAGCTCGAAGAAATCGAACCGGCTGAGCGGCTCGCCGCCCGAGAGGATCAGCGCAGGGATGCCGAAGGCCTTCAGGTCGTCCAGAATGCCCGTAGCCTGCTCATGCGTCAGCTCTCCGGGAAAGGGCACGTCGGCCGAGGTCGTGTAGCAATGGCGGCAGCGCAGGTTGCACCGGCGCGTCAGGTTCCAGATCACCACCGGCTTGACCGGTCCGGCGCGGCGCCGCACCGGCGTCGGCGTGACCAGTTCGTGCATATATTGCGTCAGGCGAAACATCTCAGCCCTCTCCCGATAGGTGCATCCCGGTCTTCTTCAGGATACGGGTGGAATAGAGGATATCGCTCCCCCGGCAGGCGGGGCCGAGAAGCGCGGCGACCTTGGCGCGCTTTGCCTCGACCTCGCTTTTCGTGCGCCCGTGCAGCATGGCGAAAAGGTTGTAAGGCCAGACCGGGAGGGCGCGGGGACGGCGGTAGCAATGGCTGACGAAGTCGAGCGCGCCGATCTTGGGGCCGATCTCGTCCACCACCGCGTCCTCCACGTCCCAGACGCTCATGCCGTTGGCGGTCATGCCGAGCGCATAGTGGTTCGGCGCCAGCGCGACGCGGCGGATGACGCCCGCGACCTGAAGCGTGGCGACGCGGGCCAGAACCTCCTCCTCGGTCAGGCCGATCCAGCCGGCGACCTCGGCATAGGGCCGGGGCACGAGCGGCAGCCCGCCCGCCGTCGCGGCGATGATCCGGCGATCTGTGGCGTCGATTGTCATGCCGTGACCCGGAACCCGATGAAGAACTCTTTTTCCTTGGGAAAGCAGAGCACCTGAAGGCCGGTTTCCCGTTCGATCCGCGCCGCCGCCCGCGCGATCCCCTCCGGCCGTTCGCAGGCGAGGACGAACCACATGTTCAGGCGGTGCCCCCGTTCATAGTTATGCGCCACTTCGGGCAGTGCATTGACCAAAGTCACGACCTCGTCGAACCGCGCCTCCGGCACCTCCATCGCGCAAAGGCAGAAGGCCCCGCCCATCGCTTCGGCGTCGTAGAAGGGACCGAACCGGGTGATGGCGCCGATCTCGCGCAGGCGCGCGATACGGTCGATCAGCTCCGTCTCGGTGGTCCCGAGCGCGGTGGCGGGTTCGGCGAAGGGCTGCGCGGTGATGGGCAGCGGGTCCTGAAGCCGGTTCAGGATGGCCCGGTCGGCGGCGTCGAGCGCGTCCGGGGGAAGCGCCGCACGTTTCATGCCGCCACCGCGATCAGGGCACCCGTCTGCTTGAAGCAGCGGGTCGAGAAGAGCGGTTTGGATTGTGCCCTCGCAAGCGCGGGCAATGCGCGTGCACGGTCCAGAACGGCCAGCGCCTCGGACCGGCTGCGGCCGTGGATCATCGAATAGAGCGGATAGGGCCAGACGCCGTCAACGGTCAGGCGCTCGTAGCAGAGCGTGACCCCTGGCAACGCCGAAAGCGCCGCGCCCGCCGCGCCGATGCGGTCCCGAGGGAGGTCCCAGACCACCATCGCATTGGCGGTCCAGCCGAGGGGGCGGTGGCGGACGATCACGCCGAGGCGGGTGATGACGCGCGCCTGAAGAAGGTCCGCGATCCGGGCCAGCGCCGGCGCCTCGGCCAGCCCCAGCGCGGCGAAGGGGCGCGGGACAAGCGGCAGGCCGCGCGACAGGGCGGCGAGCAGCACCCGGTCCTCTGCGGTCAGATCGACCGGACGGGCGCCGGTGTCGCGGGCCATGGGGCGCCGCGCGCCGGTCAGGCGGAAGCCGAGGTCGATGTTGAACGCCCGCACGAGGCGCAGGTCGAGCACGTGAAGCCCGGTGCGCGCGCACAGGCGCCCGAGGCTTGCCTCAAGCCCGGCGGTATCCGGCGCGGTCGCAACGAACCAGAGGTTCCAAGTATCCTCGCGCAAATAGGAATGATTGACCCCCGGCTCGGCGCTGACAATCGCGGCGACCTCCTCGATCCGCGCGTCAGGCACCGCCATCGCTGCCAGCGTCGAGGCACCGGCGGTATTGGGGCGCACCGTTCCGCCGACGCGAGAGACCGCGCCATCGGAGATGAGCCGCTTCAGCCGGTCCAAAACCTCCGCCTCGCCGACCCCCAAGGTCGCAGCGATCGCGGCGAAGGGGTGCGGCACAAGCGGCAGGTCGCGCTGGAACTCATCCAGAAGGCGGGCGTCGACGGGATCGCGGCCGTCCATCGTCACAATCCCGGTTGGTGCGCGCGGGCGGTGAAAAAGATGCCGCTCGGCGCCTCGGCGGCGAACTCGCCGATCATCTCGCGCGTGTGGGTGTCATAGATCAGCACCCGGTTGTCATCGCGTGCGCTGATCCAGACCTCGGCCCCGCGCGGGGCGAATTCCATGTGGAGCACCGCCTTGCCGGGGGTCAGCGTCGCCACGACCTCGTGGGTGCGGCTGTCGACAACCTGAACGGTGTCGTTGAGCGGGGTCGCGAAATTCACCCAGACGTAGGGCGAGGCGGGCTGGGCGATGACGAAGACCGGCTGGCCGTGGACCGGCGTCGTCGCCACCTCTTCCAGCCTGGCGCGATCCACCCAGAGGAGTTCATGCCGCCCGACGGCGGGCAGGGCAAACTGACCCTCGGTGAAGGCCCAGCCCTGAAGATGGGGCATCTTGTAGACCGGCATGTCTTCGCCGGTCTTGCCGTAGTCGGTCAGGAACTTCCGCGGTTCGGGATGGTCCGACCAGAGATCGAAGGCGGTGACGCCCTTCTCGCCGAAAAGGCCGACGAGGTAGGTATGCGCGTCATCGGTGATGACGGCATCGAAAGGGTTCTTGCCGGCGTAGCCGAGGGGGGTGATCGCGGGTTCGGCGCCGGAAAAATCGCCAAGGAACACCTCGCCCGTGTCCCAAACCGTCCAGGCAAAGCGGCGACCGGGTACGTCGACGAGGCCAATGGTCTTGCCCGCCGCCGGGATATCGGCGACGAGGGCGAGCGTTTCGGTGTCAAAGACCTTCACACCGCCCGGCTCGTAGTTCGACACGGCGACAAGGCGCCCGTCGTCGGAGATCGCGCCGCCGATGGAGTTGCCGGCCTGCACGGTGCGGGCGACGACCTTCTCCTCGACCATGTCCACCTTGGTCAGCCCGCCGTCGCGGCCGAAGACATAGGCGAAACGCTCGTCGGGGCTGTAGGTCAGGCTGGCGTGGCTGAGATCGCCGAGGCCTTCGATCCGGCCGATGGCGGCGCGGTCAGCGCGGTCGATGACCAGAAGGCTGCCGGTCGCCCGTTCGACGACGAGGCCAAGGTCGCCCGTCGTGGCGGGGGCGGCCTGAAGCGGCGCGGCGAGAAGGGCGAGAACGGCAAAGGCGGCTTTCATCGGTCAGTCCTGTTTCAGATAGAGGGCGATCCAGAGCGCCTCTTCCTCGGTCAGGAGCGGGCGCCAGGGGGGCATGGCGGTCTCGGGCACGCCGTCGAGGATGATCGCGGCCAGCGCCTCGGGCGAGGCATGGGACAGCGCCTCGGCGGTTAGCGGACTGCCAAGGCCACCCCTTCGGGTCAGGCCGTGGCACGATCCGCAATCCTGAGTGACCATATGCTCCAGCTCCACCACCCGCGCGGGCGCAACCTCGGCACCGGCGGGAAGCGTCAGGGCGAGGAGGAGCGCGGCACTACGCATAGGCATCCATCCCCGCGCCCTCGCAAAGCGCGGCATCGCGGGCGGCGATGGCGGGATACATCCCGGCGACATGGCCGATGACGAAGAGAACCGGCGCCTCGGGCCCGGCGGCGGCGATGTCCGCGCCGATCTGGCCGAGCGACGACAAGAGCCGCGTCTCGCGCGGGGTCGTGGCCGAGGCGACGGCGAGGACCGGCAGCGCGGCGGGCAGGCCGTGGGCGATCAGCTCCTGCGCGATGCCCGCGATATTGGCGACACCCATGTAGACGACCAGCGTCGTCTGTTCGTCGGCGAGCGAGGCCCAGTCGAGGTCGAGCGCGGCATCCTTCGCGCGGTGGCCGGTGACGTAGCGCACGCCGGTCGCGAGGCCACGATGGGTCAGCGGCACGCCGGTGGCGGCGGCGGCACCCTGCGCCGAGGTGATGCCGGGGACGTAAGTCACGCCGATCCCGGCGCCCCGCAGCGCCTCGGCCTCTTCGCTGCCGCGCCCGAAGATCATCGGATCGCCGCCTTTCAGGCGGGCAACGGTCAGGCCGTCCCGCGCGAGGTCGATCAGAAGGGTGTTGATGTCCTCTTGAGGAATCTTGTGGAATTTCGGCAACTTGCCGACGTCGATCCGGCGCACCGCAGACGGGATCAGCGCCATGATCTCGGGACTGACCAGGCGGTCGTGGACGACCACATCGGCGGTCTGCATCAGCAACAATGCCTTCACTGTCAAAAGCTCCGGATCGCCCGGCCCGGCCCCGATCAGGTGGACATGCCCGGCGGGACACCTGTCGCTGCTGTCTTTCACGGCATCTCTCCGGGGCCTTGAATTCGAAAAGGGGACCGGCGGAGGCATGTGGACCCCCGCCGGAATCGCGGCGGCGTCAGTAGACGTCGTCGCGGGTGTTGAGGACGTTGAACTTGCCGGTCGGGGTCACGAGGCGCTCGTCCTTGATGACCGTCTTCAGCTCAAGCGTCTTGTCGTCGACCACCACGATGGCCGACTGCTGCTCCTTGCCGTTCCAGACCGAGAACCAGACCTCGGTGCCCTCCTTGTTGAATTCGGGCTGAACGACGCGCGGCTGGCCTTCCGGTATCCCCGCCCATTCCGCGATGGGAAGGGTCGTGAATTCCGGGTCCACATCGGGATCGCCGCCCATCGAGGGAATGTCGAAGACCGCGACCGATCCTGACACTTCGGCATCCGGGTTCAGCGGCGCATCGACGTAAAGATGCTGGCTGTTCGGATGCGTCTTGATGAAGAGCGAGCCGCCGCCGAGCGCATAGAAGCTGTCGACGATCTTCCACGCCTGGTCGGGGTGCCCTTCGGGGTCGGTGCCGATCAGCGCCACGCTTTCGTCGCCAAGGTGCGAGGTCGACCAGACCGGTCCATAGACCGGGTGGGTGAAGTTGGCGCCCCGGCCGGGGTGCGGCGTCTGCCCGCCGGTCTCGATCAGCGCGGTCAGCTTGTCTTCCTTGGTATCGACAACCGCGACCTTGCCGCGCGCGTTGGCCGCGACGAGGAAGTAGCGGTGCGTGCTGTCGAAGCCGCCGTCGTGCAGGAAGCGCTCCGCCTCGATCTCGGTGGTCTTGAGGTTCTTCAGGTCGGTGTAGTCGACGAAGAGGATCTTCCCCGTCTCCTTCACGTTCACGATGAACTCGGGCTTGAAGTGGGACGAGAGGATCGACGCCACACGGGGTTCCGGGTGGTAGATCTGCTCGTCATAGATGTTGCCGCGGGTCGAGACGATCTTGAGCGGCTCCAGCGTGTCGCCGTCCATGATGACATATTGCGGCGGCCAGTAGCTGCCCGCGATCGCATACTTGTCCTCGTAGCCCTCGTATTTCGAGGTTTCGACCGACCGCGCCTCGATCCCGATCTTGATCTGGGCGACCGTCGCGGGCGTCTCCATCCAGAGATCGACCATGTTCACGAGACCGTCGCGGCCGATCACGAAGAGATAGCGGCCCGAGGCCGAGATGCGGCTGATATGCACCGCATAGCCGGTGTCGATCACCGCCTTGATCTCATAGGTGCCGCCGTCGATCAGCGCTACCTTGCCGGCGTCGCGCAGGGTCACCGACATGAGGTTGTCGATGTCGATATCGTTCATCTTCTCTTTCGGACGATCCTCGGGCGCCACGAGAACCTTCCAGCTGTCCTTCATCTCCGGCATGCCCCATTCGGGCGGCTGCGGCGGGTCGAGAAGGACGTAGCGGGCCATCAGGTCGACCTCGGCTTCGCTGAGCTCTCCCGAGGTGCCCCAGTTCGGCATCCCGGCCGGGGAGCCGTAGGTGATGAAGCTTTGCAGGTAGTCGTAGCCGTTTGCCCGCGTGATGTCGGGGGTCAGCGGCTTGCCCGTCGCGCCCTTGCGCAGGACGCCATGGCACCCCGCGCAGCGCTCGAAGTAGATCTTCGTGCCCTGCTGGAACTCCTCCTGCGTCATGACCGGATCGTCCGCCTTGCGGCCCGGGATCTCGACCTGGATCTGGGACAGCGTGGTCATCGAGGGTTCATAGGCTGCGGCCGGTCCGTCCGCGTGATCCTTGGGCTTCTCCTGCGCGAAGACGGGCGCGGCGAGAAGACCCAGAGCCAGCGCGGCACTGCCCAGAAGGACAGACCGGGCTGATGTGGCTTGGGGTCTCATGGAATCTCTCCGTTCAGCTGGTGAGGCTGGCGGCATCCTGAAGGGAGTTCACGTTTCCGTGCCTTGACTTTCGTTAAGGTCAGGGCGCGGCGGACGCGCGACGAAATCGGCATGGGTTCCCTCTTGCGCCGCCTCCTCTTCTTGCTCTCTTTCGTGGCGCTGCCTGCCGCTGCGGGCGGCCCGCTATCGGGCGATGCGCCCGCGCTGCGCGCGCCCTCGCCCGCCGAGGCGGCGGCCCTTCTCGGGCTGAGCGGCCCGGCCGAGGTCCGGCGCGAGGCGGGCGGCGTTCCGGGCTGGACGGTCACGGCTGGCGGCGCGGTCGCCGGCTATCTCGGCTCGACCTGGGAGATCGCCGGGTCGGTCGGCTATTCCGGCCGACCGCTCGACGTGCTGGTGGCGGTGACACCCGAAGGCCGGATCGGCGGCGCGCTTCTGGTGCGCCATGACGAGCCGGTGCTGACGCTCGGCATCTCGGACGCCGACATCGCCGCCTATGTTTCGGGCTTCGCCGGGCACGATCTGACCGCCACCGGGGCCGCCGCAGCGCGGGAGGATCTCCCCGATGTCATCTCCCGCGCGACGGTCTCCACCGGGGTCATTCGCGACGGCATCCTGCGCACCGCCCGCACTCTTGCCATCGCGCGCGGAGTGATCGCCGGAAGCGGCGGGGTGGACCGGCTGTCCTATGCCCCGGCAACGTGGGGCGACCTTCTGGCGATGGGGGCGCTGGCGGAGACACAGGTGACGATGGACGCGGCGTCAAAGGCGCTGGCCGGGGCCAAGGTGCCGGTGCCGCCGGGGCTGGGAGATTTCCTGCATCTCTGGGCCGGCGTGATCGACACACCCACCGTCGGGCGCAACCTTCTCGGCCAGCAGGATTTCACCAAGGCCATCGGCAACCTTGGCGCCGGAGGCTCGGCACTGATCGTCATGTCCACGGGTGCGCAGTCACACCGGGGTACAAACTGGAAGAAGACTGGCGTCTTCGACCGCGTGACCGTGGTACAGGGCGAGACCCGCTGGCAGCCGACCGAGGACCGCTATCAGATGCAAAAGCGGCTGGTTGCGGAAGGCGCGCCGAAGATGAAGGAAATCAGCCTCTTCGCGCTGCCGCCTGAGATCGACCCGACGCAGCCCTTTTCGGTCGAGGTTCTGGCGGCGCGCGCGACGGATGCAGGCGAGGTCGCCATGACCGTCGCCCTTCCCTATGCCCTGCCGGAGGCCTTCCGCCTCGCCCCGCCGCCCGAGCCGGAGCCGCTCTGGGTTTCCGCCTGGCAGGGCAAGCGCGCCGAAATCGCCGTCGTTGCGCTGATGCTGACGCTGCTGACGCTGATCCTCTTCGCGCAGGAATGGATCACCCGTCGCCCGCGCCTCTGGCGCACCGGGCGGCTGACCTTCCTCGCGGCCACTTTCCTGATCCTCGGGATGGGGCTGAACGGGCAGCTTTCGGTCGTTCAGGTGGTCGCCTTCGTCCATTCGCTGCTCACCGGGTTCCGGTGGGAGACGTTCCTGATCGAGCCGGTGATCTTTATCCTTTGGGGCTTCACCGCGCTCGGGATGCTCTTCTGGGGGCGCGGGGTCTATTGCGGCTGGCTCTGCCCCTTCGGCGCGCTGCAAGAGTTGACCAACGCCGCGGCGCAACGTCTTGGGGTCAAGCAGATCGCCGTGCCGCCTGCACTGCACGAACGGCTCTGGGTCATCAAGTATTCCGCCTTCGTCGGCATCCTCGCGCTGTCGTTCTACTCCATGCACGACGCCCTGATCGCGGCCGAGGTGGAGCCCTTCAAGACCGCCATCTCGCTCCGCTTCCTGCGCGCCTGGCCCTTCGTCCTCTTCGCGCTGTCGCTGCTGTTCGCGGGGCTTTTCATCGAGCGGTTCTTCTGCCGCTATCTCTGCCCACTTGGCGCCGGTCTCGCGATCCCCGCCAAGCTGAAGATCTTCGACTGGCTGAAGCGCCGCCCGCAGTGCGGCCGCGAATGCCGGATGTGCGAGACGAAATGTACCGTCGGCGCGATCGACGCGATCGGCCGGATCAACCCCAACGAATGCGTCCTTTGTCTGCGCTGTCAGGTCATCATGAACGACGGGGCGCAATGCCCGGTGCTGAAGCGCCGCGCGCGGGCGGAGGCCGCAGGATGATGAACCGTCGGCGTTTCCTTGTCATTTCGGCCTGCGCCCTCGCCGCCCCGGCGCATGCCGGGACGGTCGCCGAGTGGCAGGGCACCGGGTTTGGCGCCGCGCTGTCGCTGCGGCTGGTCGGCGCGGACCCCGTGCGCGCCCGCCGCATCTTCGGGAAGGTCGCCACTCAGGTCGAGCGGATCGAGGCGGCCTTCTCGCTTCACCGCGACTCCGCGCTGACGCGGCTGAACCGCGACGGGCGGCTGGCGTGGCCCTCGGAGGAGATGCGCGCGGTCCTCGACCTTTGCGGGCGCGTCCATGCCGCGACCGCCGGTGCCTTCGATCCGACCGTGCAGCCGCTCTGGCGCGCCGAGGCCGAAGGCGGAGACATTGACCTTGCCCGCCGCGCCATCGGCTGGCCGCGTGTGAAGGTCACCGCGGCAGAGGTCCGCCTCGCCCCCGGTCAGGCGCTGACATTCAACGGCATCGCGCAGGGCTGGGCCGCCGACCGGATCGCCACGCTCCTGCGGTCGGAGGGCTACGGCAACGCGCTGATCGACATGGGCGAGGTGCAGGCGCTCGGCCACCGGGCGGACAGGACGGACTGGATTGCGACGATCGCCGGTCCCTCGGGACACCCCCTCGCCACCGCCCGCCTGACCAACAGGGCGCTGGCCACGTCCTCGCCGCGCGGGACGCTGATCGGCGGGCGCCCGCATATCCTCGGCCCCGCCGGACAAGAACCGCTCTGGTCCACCGTCTCCGTCAGCGCGCCCAACGCGAGCGTGGCCGACGCGCTTTCCACCGCCTTTTGCCTCATGGACCGTCCCGCGATGGACAGGGCACTTGCCTCCTTCCCCGACGCGCGGATCGAAATCGTCGTCTGATGCCTGCCCAGCCGCCCCGGTTGACTTTTGTTAAGGCCCCGCGCCGCCGGACAGATCACACCGATGTTACCTGAAACCGCTCCGGGAAGGATTCCGCCATGCGCGAAGTCATGACCAAGAGCATGGCCCGCAACATCTTCTATGGCGGGTCGCTGTTCTTCATCCTGATCTTCGTGGGCCTGACCGCCCACTCGCACTTCTACATCACCACCACCTCCACCGACGCGGCCGGCCTGACCGAGAGTGTCGCCGCCGGCAAGCACATCTGGGAAAAGAAGGCCTGCATCAACTGCCACACGATCCTTGGCGAAGGCGCCTATTTCGCGCCCGAGCTTGCGAACGTGATGACCCGCTGGGGCGTCGCGGACGATCCCGAGGGCGCCTATGAGGCGCTGAAGGGCTGGATGGACGCGATGCCCACCGGCATCGAGGGCCGCCGCCAGATGCCGCAGTTCAACCTGACCGACCAGGAATACCGCGAACTGGCCGACTTCCTGCTCTGGGTCAACACGATCCGCGCGCAGGACTGGCCGCCGAACGACGCGGGCTGAGGAGAAAATCGATGAAATATCAATCGCAAAAGATCGCGCTGGCCTACTTCCTGGTCGCCATGGCCCTCTTCGCCGTGCAGGTCACGATGGGCCTTGTCCTCGGCTGGATCTATGTAGACGGCAACTTCCTGTCCGAGATCCTCCCCTTCAACGTCGCGCGGATGCTGCACACCAACAGCCTGATCGTCTGGCTCCTGCTGGGCTTCTTCGGCGCCGCCTATTACCTGATCCCCGAGGAGGCCGAGCGCGAGATCCATTCGCCGAAGCTTGCCTATCTGCAGCTGGCGATCTTCGTCCTCGGGACGGCAGGCGTCGTGGTCACCTATTTCTTCAACCTCTTCGAAGGCAACTTCCTTCTGGGACGCGAGGGGCGCGAGTTTCTCGAACAGCCGCGCTGGGTGAAGGCGGGAATCGTCGTCGCGGCGCTGATCTTCCTCTACAACGTCTCGATGACGGTGCTGGCGGGCAAGAAGACGGCGATCACCAACATCCTGCTCCTCGGTCTCTGGGGCCTCGCGCTCCTCTTCCTTTTCGCCTTCGTGAACCCGTCGAACCTCGCGCTCGACAAGATGTACTGGTGGTATGTCGTCCACCTCTGGGTCGAGGGGACATGGGAACTCGTCATGGCCTCGATCCTCGCCTTCCTGATGCTGAAGCTGACGGGCGTGGACCGCGAGGTGGTGGAGAAATGGCTCTACGTCATCGCCGCGCTGGCGCTCTTCTCGGGCATCCTCGGCACCGGGCACCATTACTACTGGATCGGCACGCCGGGCTACTGGCAGTGGATCGGCTCGATCTTCTCCAGCCTCGAAATCGTGCCCTTCTTCGCGATGATGTCCTTCGCCTTCGTGATGGTCTGGAAGGGCCGCCGCGACCATCCGAACAAGGCGGCGCTCCTGTGGTCGCTCGGCTGCGCCACGCTGGCCTTCTTCGGCGCCGGGGTCTGGGGGTTCCTCCACACGCTCCACGGCGTGAACTACTACAGCCACGGCACGCAGATCACCGCCGCCCACGGGCACCTCGCGTTCTACGGCGCCTATGTCTGCCTCAACCTTGCGATCATCACCTATGCCATGCCGCATCTGAAGGGGCGCGACCCCTATAACCAGGTGCTCAACATGGCCTCGTTCTGGCTGATGTCGGGCGGTGTGGTGTTCATGACCTTCACGCTGACCTTCGCGGGCACGGTGCAGACGCATCTGCAGCGCGTCATGGGCATGGGCTACATGGAGGTTCAGGACCAGCTCTGGGTCTTCTACGCAATGCGCTTTGCCTCGGGCGTCGCGGTGGTCTTGGGCGCGCTCCTCTTCATCTACGCCATCCTCGCGCCCCGGCGTGAGGTCATCGAACCCGGCATGCAGACACCGGCGGAGTGATGCGAATGGACGGATCCCGCAATCTGAAGGGGGCGGCAGACGCCCCCTTCTACCTGCCGCAGGGCGACGAATGCGAGGTCTTCCTTGCCGCGGCGGACCATGACCTCCCGGTCCTGCTGAAGGGGCCGACGGGCTGCGGCAAGACCCGCTTCGTCGCCGCCATGGCGCACCGGCTGGGCCGGCCACTCTATACCGTCGCCTGCCATGACGACCTCTCGGCCGCCGACCTGATCGGCCGCTACCTTCTGAAGGGCGGCGAGACAGTCTGGGTCGACGGCCCCCTGACCCGCGCGGTGCGGGAAGGCGCGATCTGCTATCTCGACGAGGTGGTCGAGGCGCGCAAGGACGTGACCGTGGTCCTCCATCCCCTGACCGACGACCGGCGCATCTTGCCGATCGACCGGACGGGGGAAGAGCTTGAGGCCGCTCCGGGCTTCCTGCTCGTGGCCTCCTACAACCCCGGATATCAGAACATTCTGAAAACCCTGAAGCCGTCGACGCGCCAAAGGTTTGTCAGCCTCGAATTCGGCTTCCCGAAGCCGGAGCACGAGGTGCCCGTCGTCGCCCGGGAATCCGGCCTCTCCGAGGACCGGGTGCAACCGCTCGTCCGGCTCGCCAACAAGCTGCGGGCGATGAAGGGGCAGGATCTCGAGGAAGGCGTTTCCACCCGGCTCGTCGTTTACGCCGCCTCGCTGATCGCGGGCGGCATGTCGGTCGACCGCGCCATCCGCGCGGCGATGATCGAGCCTCTGACCGACGATGCCGATGTCAAGAACGGGCTCCGCGATCTTGTGACGGCCGTATTCGGGTGAGGCCGGCGATGTCACGGATCGACTTCGAGCCATGGGAACCCGAGGAAAGCATCGGGAAACTGTGGCACGCCTTTGCCAGCCGTCTGGACGGCGACCCCGTCCACGAAGGAGCCCGCGTCCATCTCTCACAGGTGGGCGGACGGCTGGCAGTTCTATTCCGTGGCCTCGGCGGCGACCCTGCGGTCGAGGTCAAGCCCGTGGCCGAGGAGGTCAGCCATCACCGGCTTTCCTTCCTGCGCCGCCTCGGCACCTGGCGCGAGGAGGCGCCGCGCGCCTCGTTCGACGGTGCGGCGCTGCGCCTGCCCGAAAGCCTCGCCGTCTTTCCGGCGGCCGAGGCCAATGCCGCGCTCTATCTCTGGCTCGGCGTCATGGCCTCTGCGGCGCCGGCCATCGCCCCGCCCGTTCCCGACGATCCGCTTCTGGCCGATCTTGCGGCCATCGACGCCGCCCACGCCATGACCGAGGCGGCGCTAACGAACGCCCCCGGCTTTGCCCGCCTTCACCGCGACCTCTGCGCGGCGACACTCCTTTTCCGCCGCACCGCCGCGCTGCCCCCGGCCGAGGCCGCCATCGAGGCGCGGGTGCGCCGGGCACTCGGGGAAGAAATTGATCTGCCCCCGCTGCCCGCCCGCGCCCCGCGCGGCTACCGCCCCTTCCGCCCCGTACCGCTCTGGCCCGATCTGCGCGCCCTCTCCCGTTCGGAAACCACGGCCGTCGAGACCCGCGCGACCGAAGGCACCCCCGAGGAGGCCGAGGAAAAGACCGCGCGCCGCGCCCGCCGCCGCAAGGCCGATCAGGCAGACCGCAATGACAGCTTCATCCTCCACAAGTTCGAGGCGATCCTGTCGATGACGGAGTTCCTCAACCTCAACCGCCGGGTGGAGGACGATGACGAGGACACCGCCCGCAAGGCCGCCGACGATCAGGACGAGATCGGCCTCGTACAGGTCTCCAAGGCCCCCGCGACGCGGCTGAAGCTGCATCTCGACCTTGCGCCCGAGGATGTCGACCGCGAGGCGCTGGCGGGCCAGTGCCTCTACCCTGAGTGGGACGTCCGGACCGGTACCTACCTGCCTGCCCATGCGCGGGTTCTGCATACCCGTGCCGAGGCGCGGGAAGAAGCCCCGCCCTTCCGGACAGACCCTCGCGCGTGCGCCCGCATCCGGGCCGTCCGCCGCCAGTTCGAAGCTTTGCGTCCCAGCATGGTCTCGTCCCCCGGCTACGCCGACGGAGAGGAGCTGGACACCGAACGGGCCGTGCGCTCGCGGGTCGATCTTCTGGCTTGCGGCGACGGATCGGACCGCGTCTGGCGGCAGACCCGCCCTGAGCGGCGCGACCTTGCCGTGTCGATCCTGCTCGACGTCTCGCGCTCCACCGAAAGCGCGCTGCCCGGCCATGGGCACGAAGGGCGCAGCGTGATCGACATCGAACGCGAGGCGCTGGCGGCCCTCGCCTGGGGGCTGGATGCCTGCGGCGACAGCTTCGCCATCCACGCCTTCTCCTCGCTGAAGCGCAGCCGTGTCTTCGTCCAGACCGTCAAGGACTTTGCCGAACCGATGTCGGAGGTGACCGAACAGCGCATCGCCGCGCTGAAACCGGGCCACTACACCCGCCTCGGCGCCGCGATCCGGCATGTCTCGGCGGAACTCTCGCGCGAAGCGCGCAAGCGGCGCCTTCTCCTCGTCCTGACCGACGGTAAGCCGAACGACCTCGACCATTACGAGGGCCGCCACGGCATCGAGGACAGCCGCATGGCCGTGCAGGAGGCGCGGCGCGCTGGCCATTCCGTCTTTGGCATCACCGTCGACCGCGACGGCAAGTCGTGGTTCCCGCGCCTCTTCGGCCAAGGCGCCTTCGCGCTGATCCCGCATCCCGAAAAGCTGACGCAGGCGCTGCCGCAGATCTACCGGCAGCTGGTGACCGGATGAGCGAGGACATCGGCCACCCGTCCCTCCTCGACCAGTTGCCGGGCGAGCTGATGATGTGGGTGCTCATCGTTTCGGAACTTCTCGTCTTCGGCGCCGGGCTTGCCGCCTTCCTGGCCGTCCGCATCACCGATCCGGCCGGCTTCGCCGAAGCACAGACCCATCTGCACCGCACTGGCGCGGGGCTGAACACGATCGTGCTCGTCACCTCCGGCTGGCTCGCGGCGCTGGCGGCTCATGCGGCCGAGGCGGGGCACAAACGCCGCGTCAGGGCGCTGCTCGCTCCGGCCATAGCACTTGGTGCCCTGTTCCTCGTCCTCAAGGGCATGGAATACGCGGACCTCGCCCGTGCGGGCATCAGCTTCGAAACCCACGCCTTTTTCACCTTCTCCTATCTCCTGACCGGCTTTCACGCCGCCCATGTGATTGCCGGGATGATCCTGCTCGCCATGGTCGCCCTCTCGGCCAGCCCCCGTGCGGTCGAAGCCGGGGCGGCCTTCTGGCACATGGTCGACCTCGTCTGGGTGCTGCTCTTCCCCGTGGTCTATCTGCTATGAGCGTCACCCGCGCCTGGGGCCTCTTGCTGGCCCTCTCGGCCGGCTCCACGCTTCTGGCAGCATCGGGGTTGCAAGGGCGGCTTTTCGCGGTGCCGATCCTGGTGCTGTCTGGCACGAAGGCCCATGTCATCCTCGCGCGCTATCTCGGCCTTGCCGCAGCGCCGCGAATCCGCGCGGGCTTTGATTTGGTGCTCGGGGCGGTGCTCGTCCTCTTTACCGTCCTTGCCAGCCTTGCATAATACGCTCCTGCCTTTCAGGACCGCGCCCAGGCGAGCGCGGGATCTTCCGCGACATAGTCGCGTAAGGCCTTTACATCAGCGATCTGGGCGACGTTCTGGCGAACGAGAACCCCATGCGCCCTCAAACGCGTAAAGGCCCGGCTCAGGCTTTCCGGCTTCAACCCCAGACGACCCGCGATCAATACCTTGTCATAGGGCAACTTGACCTCACAGGGTCCCGACGTGCAGGGCGAAAGCTCCAGCAGAAACTCCGCGACCCGCTGTGCACCGGTTTGCGCCTTCAGCTGCTCGACTTGCGTCACCAGCGAGTGAAGATGCGTGAAGGTCGCCGAGAGGATCGACAGCGCGATCTCCGGATTTTCTCGGATCATCCGGAGGAAGATCTCGGCATCAATCCGGATCAGCGTGCAATCGGTCACCGCCTCTGCCGAGACAGGGTAGACGTCATTCCGAAACGCCACGGCCTCGCCGAAACTCGATCCCTTGGTAAAGGTATCGACCACCGCCTCCGCCCCGCTCGAGGCAACCCGGTAGAGCTTCACCCAGCCGTCCACGACGATGTAGATTGCCTTCGACGGCTCACCCTGAATGAAGATCGTCGTCCCCCGGTCGTATGACCGCACATGCGCACTCGCAAGAAGATGTTGCTGGGTGCCAGGCGGAACCAAGGACAGGAGCGTGGAGCGCAGGGCTATCGCCTGAAGTTCTTGTTTCATCTCAGCCCTTTCAACCGTCGGCATGCCAAGGCGCCGTCGCCGCGTCCGGATCCAGATACCGTCGCAGAGCAACGCTATGGTTCCTTGATACGATAATAAAACGTCAATCAGTACAGTTTGGAGGCCGCACCAATCGGTTGGATCGGATCAGTGGTTCGACTTTCTTCGACCATTGTTGTTACGCCTGCAAACGGGATGGGTCGAGGTCAAAGTGACTCGCGGTCGACCATGGCTAGGGATCCATTGGCGCGTGTGATCGCCAGCTAGCGACGCTCCAAGAGGCGACTTTTCGCACTTCGAACCAGAACAATCGTTGTGTTTCAATTTTTACGCCGAGGGTCTGCTTCGGAGGCAGAGGCATGATGATAAGCGGGTTGTGTCGCAAACTTTGGCTGCGGGTGAAAGATGTTGTTTCTCTCGTTCTCTTACGCGGCCAGCCCGTCCCATCTGCCCTCGTTCATCACGAGGAACCAGGTGGTGTTGTAAAGCCCGCCATCGACCTTCAGCGTATTGGTCAGATGCGGGGCGAGGTTGAAGGAGTGTAGCGCCTCCATCGGGAAGGTGACGCCGTCGATGACGTGGTTCGACAGTTTCTCGAACACCTCGCCCGGCCCCATGAATTGTGTCGTCGCGCCCAGCTCGGCGACAAGGTCGGCGATATAGCCACCAGGCACGCGGATCTTCAGGCCCTGGAAATCCTCGGGCTTTTCGATCTTGCGGGCGTTGTTGTGGAGCATGCCCGGCCCATGAACCCATAGCGACAGAAGCTTCGTGCCCTGATGTTCGGCCTGCGCGTCCAGATCGTCCGCGTAAACCGTCCAGAACGCACTCGAGGTCCTTTCGGCGGTGTTGCCGAGGAAGGAGAACTGCCCGATCTCCGACCGCTGGAACCGCGCGTCCTTCGAGAAAGAGTGCAGCCCGTAGGTAATGTCCGCGATCCCGTCGACGGACAGGTCGAAGGCGGCGGGCGGCGGGCCAAGGGGGCTTGGCAGGATGCGGACGGTCACGCGGCCTTCGGTGACCTTCGCGACCTCATCAGCCCAGGGCTGCATGACCTTCGTGACCAGTGGATGTGTGGGCGGCAGCCAGGAGGACATCACAAGCTCTTCGGCATGCGCGATGCCGACCGTGAGGCCGATCGCCGAAACGCTTGCGGCCATCAGCGCCCGCAGCGTCCTGTTCTTTCCATTCTTCATGTGCGTTTCCCGTTTTTGAACTTTGGTGTCTTTAAGGCCGCTCAGAACTCTCGCCCGAGCTTGCGGTCGATGGACAGGGCGCCTCCGCCCCGGATGGCGAAGAAAAGCGCGGCCATGCCCCAGAACAGTGGATATTCGAACCCCTTGGCGATCCAGAAGAAGCCGTTGGCCGAATGGAACTGAACCGCGAAGGCCATGAAAATCGCCACGGCGATGGCGGCCGGGCGGGTCAGGAAGCCGAAGACCAGGCACAGCCCGCCAAAGAATTCGATGACACCGACCAGAAGCGCCATCATCGACGGCGCGGCATAACCGACGCTTTCGAAGAACTTCGCGGTCCCGTCCAGCCCGCCGCCACCGAAGGCGCCAAAAAGCTTCTGCGCCCCGTGCGGCAGCAAAAGTGCGCCGGTCACGACCCGAAGGCCCAGCCAGGCGATGTCTTGCAAACCCGCATAGGCCGGCGCCAGCCCCGGCAGATAGAATTGCTGCGCCGGTTCCGGCGCCTCGTTGATCGACATTCTCTCCTCCCCTGTCGCATTTGGTGGTCTGTGCCACCGTCTGACAACGGCAAAAGTAGTTTCACATGAAACTATATCAACAGGAAATTTCAACGGAAACCACTTTTCAACCGGAGGGGAGGCCGATAGCATCGCCGCTGGTGAGAGGTGCGGGATCGGGAAAAGCCGGGTGGATACGGATCAGTCAACGGATACGAAAAGCCATGGGGCAGCGGGGACCGGGACCCCCGATTTCATCTTGCAGGCGTTCTTTCCCTATCTCGCGCGGGTCTTTTACACTCATGTGAGCGGCGCGGTGTCGGGGCTTTACGAAGAACCGTTCGGGATGAAGCGCTATGAATGGCGGACCATGGCTATCCTTGGCCAGAATCCCGCGATGACGGCCAGCGACATCGTCGCGGCGTCGAGCATGGACAAGGTCTCGGTCAGTCGCGCAATCACGGCGCTGCGCGGGCGCGGCTGGATCGCGGAACGCGCCAACAAGGCCGACGCGCGGAGCCGTCTTCTGAAACTATCACGCACGGGGCGCGAGGTTTATGAGACGCTGGTCCCGCAGATGATCGCGCTGGAAGAAAAGCTTCTGGCCGATCTGAGCGATGCGGAAATCGGTACGTTGAAGGCGCTGATGGCGCGTGTCACCGCCTCGGCTGCGGCGCTGCGGGACAGATAGCGCGGCTATCCGGCATCAGACCCCATGTAGGTTCTGCGGATTTGCACTCCCACCCCGAATATGTCATCGGCGACATGATCAGCCCGGTGAAGGCCGCTGTCGGCCCCGTTTACGGCGCACTGGACGAACGCCTGACCGCAGCGATCCACCTCCGTTTCGGTCTACCGGCTTCCTTGCCCGCGGCGATCAAGAAAGAGATCAAGCGCGCCGACCGCATCTCCGCCTGGCTCGAGGCGACCCAGATCGCGGGATTCTCTGGATCCGAAG
>JAGRDU010000027.1:24305-40790 GCA_020446905.1 Paracoccaceae bacterium
TGACCGCTTCTTCGGCCAGCCCGAGCCCGCCCTGATGCGGGGGCTGGCGATTCGGCTGAGGCCACCCGCCGAGGTACGCGCGGACTACATCGCGCGCCACGCCGAACTTATGGCCGCCTCAGCCGCCTGACCCTCACTCCAGGCCAATGTCGCGCCGAAGATGCACGTCGAGGTCCGCGGTCAGGCGCTCGAAGTCGCGGCGTTCACGCTCGTCCTCACGCCGCCGGCGGGCGTCCGACGATCTGTCATTCTGAAAGGTGGCAATACGAAAAACCTCTGCATAGATGGGAAGCATTTTCCAGATCCTCCTGAGTTCATGCTTGAAATATAGGTCGGAACGGGCATGGTACGTGAATCAATACGCCTGCCAAACTGTTAGCCAGAGTTACATATGGCCGAGCCTGAATGGATCCTCATGCCGCCGCTTGCCGCCCTGCGCGCCTTCGAGGCGACAGCGCGCCTCGGCGGCTTTACGGCAGCCGGGCGGGCGCTGAACGTCACGCACGCGGCCGTGGCCCAGCAAGTGCGCGCCCTCGAAGCTCATCTCGGCCTTTCGCTCGCGGTCCGGGACGGCCGTTCCCTACGCCTGACCGCAGACGGCGAGCGCCTCGCGACACAGCTCACCACCTCTTTCGGCGACATCCGCACGTTGATCGATGCGATGCGGGCCGGGGGCGACGACCGCCCGGTGACGATCACCCTGACCCCGACTTTCGCCTCCAGCTGGTTGATGCCGCGGCTTGGCCGGCTCTGGGCCGCGCATCCGGACATTGCGGTCTCGCTCAGACCCGAACCGCGGGTCCTCGACCTCGTGCGCGAACGCATCGACTTTGGCATCCGCTTCGGGCGCGGCACCTGGCCCGGCGTCGAGGCTCGTTTCCTGACCTCGGCACGCTATGTGATTGTCGGCGCGCCGGCGCTCTTCAGCGACGCGACGCCGCCGGGGGCAGAGGCGATGGCGGTCCTTCCATGGGTACTTGAACCGGACTGGCCCGAACAACGCCACTGGCTGCTCACCACGCTTGGGCTCGATCCCGAGGCCCTCAGGATCACCGAATTTGCGACAGAAGACCTCGCGCTTCAGGCCGCGCGGCAAGGCTACGGCCTGCATGTCAGCAGCCTCGCGCTGGTCGAAGAGGACATCCGGGCGGAACGCCTCCGCCTGGTCTTCCAGTCGGACGATCCGAACCCCGGCTACTACATCGTCACACCGCCCGGCCCCTTGCGCAAACCCGCACGCACAGTGCTGCGCTGGCTGACCGAGAACGCCGGCTGATGCCCGGCATCGGCCCGGCGCAATCGTTCACATGCCGTCCGGCGAGATCAGGATCGCGCGAAAGTCGTTCACGTTCGTCAAGGTCGGCCCGGTAAGGACCTGCCCGCCCGCCCGCGCGAAGAACGTGTGGGCGTTGTTGTTCATGAGCTCGGTCATGGGATCAAGGCCGGCGGCGCGCGCACGGGCCAGAGTGCCCGCGTCGATCGTCGCCCCGGCCACGTCCGCGGCACCGTCGACCCCGTCGGTGTCGCAGGCGATCGCCTCGAACCCCGCGTCACCCTCCAGCGCGATCGCCAGAGCCAGACAGAACTCGGCGTTCGGCCCGCCAACGCCCGTTCCGCGGCGCGTCACTGTCAGCTCGCCACCCGAAAGGAGAAGAGCGGGCGGATCGCCGGGTTTCATCTCCGATCTCATCCTCCTGGCGAGTGTCGCTTGCGTCACCGCGACCTCGCGCGCCTCACCTTCAAGGTCATCGCCCAAGAGATGGACGATACATCCGGCCGCTCGCGCGAGGTCTGCTGCGGCCCGAAGCGATTGAGCGGGCGCGGCGACAATACGGTTCTCGACCCGCGAAAGCGTCGGGTCATCGGCGGACAGAGGCGGCGGCGAGGACACGACGGCACTCTGAAGACGCGCGGGAAGGGAGATCTTCGAGACCGAGAGAAGATGCCCGGGATCGTCGACGGCGCCCTCTGCGCCGACCGTAGGGCCCGAGCCGATCAGCGCGGGATCGTCCCCCGGCACGTCCGAGACGAGCAGGCTTAGCATCCGCGCAGGATAGGCGGCGGCGGCAAGGCGCCCTCCCTTCACGCGGCTCAGGCGCTTGCGCAGCGCGTTCATCACCGCAATCGGCGCCCCGGAATCCAGAAGCGCCGCGTTGAAGGCGGCTTTCTCCGCCAGCGACACGCCCTCGATCGGGGCGACCAGCAGCGACGAGGCACCGCCCGAGATCAGAGCGAGAACGAAGTCATCCTCGCCAAGTCCGGCCAGCAGCCGCAACATCCGCTCCGTCGCCTCAAGGCCGGCCCGATCCGGAACGGGGTGCGCCGCCTCGACGATGTCGATGCCTTGGCAGGGCCGGGCGTAACCATACCGGGTTATTACCAGCCCCTCGCACGGACCCCAGCTTGCCTCGACGGCCTCAGCCATCCGCGCACTTGCCTTGCCCGCGCCGACCACCAAAACGCGGCCACCGGGACGCGGCGGCAGATGTCGGGCCAGCGAACGCATCGGGTCCGCAGCCTCGACAGCGCTGTCAAAGAGCCGGCGCAAGAAGGCAAGCCTTTCCTCCATGCTGTACTCCCCCAGACAAGTGCGTCTATGGCGATATGCCGATCGGTCCGCATCGCCATCGTGTCACCCGAAGCGACCCCGCGCGAGCCGCGCCCACCCGCGGCACATTGAACGGATCGTAACAGGAAAGCTGCCGAACCGGTCAAGGTCTGACAGCTTCCTGTCGAAGTGGGGGAGTGGGCAAAACCTGGGGGTCTTTGTCTATGATGGCGGTTTCACAGTTGAGGAATTGCCATGGATGTGCGGATCATCGTCGAGACGATATTTGAGAACGGAACCACGAAGACGCGGCGTCTGGGACGCCTGTCTCGGCCATTTCGAAGTACTCAGCCCGAGGGCTTCGGGCTGCTGCTCGAAGATGCGAAATCCATGCTTTGGCAATTGCAGCAAGCGATCCTCCTTGACCAGATAGAGGAGATCTCTGAGGCGAGTAGGGTCTGTCCTGACTGCAACAAGGTCAGAGCCATCCATGATTATCGACCGTGGGTTCTGGACACATTGTTTGGTCGGTTCCGTGTCAAGGCGCCCCGCATTCGCCGCTGCGCCTGCAACGCCAAGTCGGAGGTCACCTTGAGTGGACCACTGTCGCCGCTGGCCCGTTTCTTCCCGGACCGATCAACACCTGAATTGCAGCGCCTTCAGGCCGCGCTTGGGGCGCGGCATTCCTTCCGGGAAGCGGCGCGTATCCTGGAAACCTTTCTGCCTTGCGCGAAGCAGGTGAACACATCGGTGCGCAATCGACTGGGTAAAGCTGCCGGGGAGAGCCGTGTCTTTCAGGCGTTCATCTCTCGGGCATAGTCGGTCCAGAGGCTGAACGCATCTGCCCTTGCGTGACGGTAAGAGTTGGCGGTGAGACGATAGCGGCGGGGTTTGAAGAGAGTGTTGATCTGGTCATGGGCCGCGAGGAAGCGCTGAGCCTGCCTGGGCGACTTGAAGCGGCCCATGATTTTCTCTCGTCGCCGCGTCGGCCGCTGACTGCCCTCGATCCTGTTGTAGAGGCCCTTGTGGGCTCGGTGGTCGGCACTTGGTGCCTGGCGGGCGATCGGTTTGCTGTAGCTGCGCAGCTTGTCGGTGATGACGACCCTTGGCGGGCCGAATTGTGCAATCAGCTTGCAAAGGAAGCGCCTGGCAGCCTTCGCATTGCGCCGTGTCTGCACAAGAATATCAAGCGTGTCGCCGTTGGCGTCCACGGCCCGCCACAGCCAATGCTTCGCACCGTTGATCGGGATCACAACCTCAACCATATGCCATTTGTCGTTGGGGCGCGGCCGGTCCCGACGGATGCAGGCGGAAAAATGCGCGCCAAACCGGTTGACCCAAAGGCGGATGGCTTCGCGGCTGACGATCAGGCCGCGCTCCGCCAGCAGGTCCTCTACATCGGCCGTGCTCAGCGCGAAGCGGTGGTAGGTCCAGACCGCGTAAGCAATGATGTCACGAGGGAAGCGGTAGCCTTTCAGGCGCGGCATCGACGACGGGATTTGCATGGCAGGCCGCTACCTGAGCCGAGCAGCGCAAACAACTTGGCAATGCCATCTTGTGAGATCCGCGTTTTTCGTTGCCGGTTCGGCCGTCTCGACCAGCTCTGGCGCACTATTCGTCGGAAGGAAGGCGGATAATACCCTCAGATAAGGCGTTTGACCGCGCTCCTGGGTGGTTTGACGGGTGGCTCAAAGAACACAAAAGCCGCCTAACCAATTGAGGTTAAACGGCTTTTTGTCTGGTAGTGGTGCCGGTGAAGGGACTCGAACCCCCGACCCCATCATTACGAATGACGTGCTCTACCANNAGCTGAGCTACACCGGCACTTCTCTTTCCCCGGGGCGCTCACGGCGCCGGGTCGCGGGCTGATAGCATCATCCCCGCGGCCTGTGTAGCCCCAAATTAGCGGCGCTGACCGACTTCGTCGTCCAGGATCGACATGTCGTCAGCCGCGACCTCGGCCTCGACCACATCCGACGCGTCCTCTTCGACCGGCGGTGCGACCGGTTCCGGCTTGCCCACGATAAGCGGAAGCATGTCGGTGCCATTCGGCATCGGCGCGGCCGCATTTGGGGCCTCGCGCCAGCTGAGCGTATCGAACCCGCCGCAATTGTCGCAGGTCGGCGCCCATTCGGACTGAATGTTCTGGCAGCTGTCACAGATCCATTGCGGACCCCGGCTCGCGGTCAGGGCGCGTGTCAGCCAGCCTCGGACTACCGCGTCGTCCTGCCCCTCGCCGCGGGCGATGGCCGCCATGATCGTGAGGCTGCGCGCCGTCGGGTGGCTTTCCGCAAGATCGCCAAGCGCGCGCCGTGCGCCCGGGAAATCCTCGGCCGCTATGAGAAGCTCGGCGCGCAAAAGCTTCGATTCTTCGTGGCCCGGGTTGGCCGACAGAAACTTGTCAAACCGCTTCAACCGTTCGCCCGGCGTCTCATTCGGCGCAATGGCGGCGAAGGCGGCGGCAAGATCGGGATGCGGCCGCGCCTCCCACGCCTTGCGAAGCACCCGTGTGGCATATTTCGCCTGGCCCGTCTGAATATAGCCGCGCGCCGCAAGGACCGCGCCGGGAATGAGATCCGGCGACTGCTTGTTCGCGGCGATGGCGGCCTCGCGCGCCTCGATAGGCGCCTCGTCCGAGAAGATCTCTTTCGCTTCCTGCAGGGCAAGGACCGCATCACGGCGCTTGTAGACCTCGCGCGGCAGAAGGCCCTGGCGATGCTTGGCGTCAAGAACCTTGCGCGCGCCCTTCCAGTCGCCGCTGTCGGCCTGCAGTTTCAGGAGCGCGTCCTGGACGTCCTGATGACGGGGCTTCAGAGCAAAGGCCTTCTCTGCCAGCTTCAGCGCCGTTCCGGTATCGCCCTCGGCCAGCTTCTGCTTCATGAGGCCGCGCACGCCGACGAACCGTGTCCGGTCGTCCGCCAGAAGCCGCTTGTAGGCCTCGGTCGCCCGCTTCGTGTCACCCGAAAGCTCGGCGGCCTGCGCGGTCAGGAGCGTCGTGAGCTCCGGTCTGCCCAAAAGCCGCTCGGCCTTGGTCGCTTGCGAGAGCGCGAGCTTACCCTCGCCCGAAGCCACCGACATCATGCTGTCGGCAAGCGCCTGAAATCCCTTCCGCTCGCGGTTGCGATCGAAATAGCGGCTGAGCGCGGTTTCATCGCCGTTGATGAAGCGCAGGACAGCCACCAGAAGACCGATGACCTTCATCAGCAGCCAGAGACCGAGAACCGCGAGAAGCGCGGCGATCACCATCTGCACAGGGCCGAGGCTGTATTCCATGTTCGCGATCGAGATGCGGACACCGGCACCGGTATCGTCGAGATACCCTGCTCCAAGGGCAAGCCCCGCGACCACCGTGACGAAGATCAGGATTTTGACGAGCGACCAGATCATTTCATCCTCACTTCAGTTCGGTGGCCAGCGCCTGCACGGCACTTGCGGCATCGAGGCGGGCCTGCGCCATCGCAGACCAGGCGGCCATTTCCGCCTTGCCGGCTTCGGGCAGTGCCTCGACCTCGGCGAGCGCGCCGGCAAGATCTCCCGCCTGCAGTTTCGCCTCCGCGCGCGACAGGATCGCATCGGGATCGGCCCCCTCGCGCGGGGTCAGGGATCGTGCCTGCGACTGGCTGCGCAGGAAGGCGCCGATACGGGTCATCACCGTGCCCTCCGGCTTGTCCCTGAGGGCGGCCGATATCGCGGCACGGGCGGCTTCGGGGAATGCCTCCTGCAGCGCGGCGAGGCTCGGAACCCCGTCAGGGTGCGATGAAAGCGCGGCCGGTACCGTGACACCGGCAGAACCAAGTTCGCCGAGGGCGGCGTCCAATGCGCCGCCAGTCTCGATCGCAGCCTCGACCTTGCCGAGAGCGGCGCGGGCTGCAACCCTGCGGGCCTCGTCCTCAGTCGCCTTCCTCGCGCTCTCGGTCTCGGCCTGGCTGGCCGCGAGCCGCGCGTCGAGCGCCTTTGCGGCTGCAGCGACTTCGTCTCGCCCCTTCGCGAGCGCGGCCCTTTCCGTCTCTATCTCGGCCCGAAACGCCTCCATATCGCGCCCGAACGCTTCAAGCGCCGTAGACGAGGCAGCACCACCGGCGGCGGGGCGTTTTTCAAGTTCGGTAAGGCGCTTTTCGAAACCTGCAAGCGCGGCGTCAGCGGCGTCGAGCCTGGCGGAGAGTTGTCCGATGCTGTCCTGCATCGCGGATGTGCCGGCCGCGACCTCTCTCCTCAGCGTCTCCAGCGCAGGCGTGGGATCGGTATCCGGCAGAGCCTTCAGTGCCGCCTCGACCGCACCTATCGACTTGCCCTGTGCATCGAGCGCGGCCCCAAGCTCTGCAATTTCGCTCTTTGTAGTCCCGGCTCCCACAAGACCGGGAACCTCGTAGATCGCTGCTCCGAAGCCGAGCGCGGCAGCCACCGCGCCGCCAAGAACCGCGGGCATGAAGCTCCGCCGTGGCGGGGAGGGCACGACAGGGTCGCGGCGCGGCGGCTCAGGGTCGGCAATCGGCTCGGGGGTCGCTTCGACCTCTGGCGGCGCGTCGGGGGTTTCGGCGGGCGGTTCGGCAGCGCGAGCGTCAACGACAAGCTCTTCAGGTTCGGGTGTCGTTTCGGCGGCGGTCGTCTCGGGCGTCTCGGTGTCGCTGGCCGGGCCCTTCTCCGGAGTTTCGCTTTGCTTGCTGCCCCTTGCTCTCGCCAAGGCCCCCTCCCTCGAAACCCGAACCCGAACACATGCGTCCGGCACACCCGGGGCCTAACTTAGTCGCCATGTCGCAGCCCCTCAACCCGTCATCTCGGCGCGAGCAGCATCTCGAGCGCCGCCAGCATGCCGTCGGCCGTCTTCTGCCGTGCGGTGACTCTGCGTTCCGTCGGTAGCGGAAATGCCAGCGCAGCAGCATCGCTGATCGCGGCAGTCCAGAGCGCGCTGGAATGTCCGGTCAAGGCCTTTCCCGCCAGTGCCGCCGACGCCGGAGAGAAGAGCGGCAGAACGATCGGTGTGGCGCCGGCTGCGACAGTGCGGATGACCCCAGGGGGCGGCAGCGCCCTCTGCTCGTAAACTTTCACCGAAACAGTCTCTATTCCGGCCGATTCCAACGCGGCCTCCAGATCTCCGGCGACCTGCATCCCCTGCGGATGAAGAACGCGCCTGAGTGTCCCGTCCTCCGCGATCCGCTGTGCCAGGCGGACAATATCGCCCCCTTCGCTGCGGGCCGAGAATCCCTCGCTCCGCGCGACCTCTGCCGTCCGCTCACCGACACACCAGGCGGGGGTACTCCTGTCATGCGTCAAGGGCACGTAGGCGGACACGGCATTCTCGGACGTGAAGACAACCGCGTCGAAATGCCCCTCCGGCAAAGTCGGCCGCAAGGCGACGATTTCCATCAGCGGCGCGATGACGACCGGCCAGTCGCTGCCAAAACGCGCGCGAAACGCGGCCGCGAACCGGTGCGATGCCGCCTCGGGCCGTGTCAGAAGAAGAATCGGACGTCCCTCTCCCATGGTTCCCCCGGGATTGTGCGGCATCGTTCCCGGTGTTACCTGCCGAAAGGACACGAGACAACCGGCGGCACGATGCGCGACAGGTTCACCATGCTCGGGCTGGAATCGAGCTGCGACGATACCGCCGCGGCGATTGTGCGGCGTGAGCAGCGGACGGGGCGCATCCTCTCTTCCGTGGTCGCCGGCCAGACCGATCTTCACGCGGCTTTCGGCGGCGTCGTCCCCGAGATCGCCGCCCGCGCCCATGTCGAGAAGATCGACCTCTGCGTCGAGGAGGCATTGGCGAAGGCTGGCGTCGGCCTTGACGACATCGACGGAATCGCGGTGACCGCGGGCCCCGGCCTGATCGGCGGGGTGCTCGCTGGCGTCATGTGCGCCCGCGGCCTTGCGGCGGCGACCGGCCTTCCCCTGATCGGCGTCAATCACCTTGCTGGCCATGCGCTGACCCCGCGCTTGACCGATGGCCTCGCATTTCCCTATCTGATGCTCCTCGTCTCGGGCGGTCATTGCCAGTTCCTGATCGTCGAGGGGCCCGACCGGTTCCGCCGTCTAGGCGGCACTATCGACGACGCGCCCGGGGAGGCCTTCGACAAGACCGCAAAACTGCTCGGGCTGCCGCAGCCCGGCGGTCCGTCGGTCGAGGCGGCCGCGCGCGACGGCGACCCGACCCGCTTCGCCTTTCCGCGCCCGTTGCTGGACCGCCCCGGCTGCGACATGTCGTTCTCGGGTCTCAAGACCGCGCTGCTGCGGGCCCGTGACGAGGTCATTGCGAAAAAGTGCGGTCTGACGGAGGCCGACCGCGCCGATCTCTGCGCCGGATTTCAGGCGGCGGTGGCCGATGTTCTTGCGGAAAAGTCCCGCCGCGCGCTAGACGCCTACACGGCGCTGGCGCCAAAGCTGCCCGCTTTCGCCGTCGCGGGTGGGGTCGCCGCCAATGCGCGGATCCGCTACTGTCTGGCAAAAGTGGCCGCAGCAGCCGGCGCGGGCTTCGTCGCTCCGCCGCTTGCCCTTTGTACTGACAACGCCGCGATGATCGCCTGGGCCGGGATCGAACGCCTGGAGGCGGGCCGGATTGATGCCGCCGATCTTGTCGCGCGGCCGCGCTGGCCGCTCGACATGGGACAGGCGCCATTGATCGGCAGCGGAAAGAAGGGGGCCAAGGCATGAAGATCGCGGTCTTCGGAGCAGGGGCCTTTGGTACCGCGCTTGCCGTGGCGCTGGCCCAGCGCGGCGAGCCTGTCGGGCTTTGGACGCGGGACGTGGCGCAGGCGCGTGAGCTTCAGGCGATGCGAGAGAACCGGCGTCGCCTTCCAGGGGTGACTTTGCCCGAAACAGTGTCTGTCTCGGCGAAAATGGCGGAGTTCGAGGGTGCGAGCATCTGTCTTGTGGCTGTTCCGATGCAGCAACTCGCCAGCTTTACCCTCGATCACGCGGCGTTCCTGGACGGCCGCAGCCTTGTCGCCTGCGCGAAAGGCGTGGATCTGGCGAGCGGACGCGGGCCGACCGCGATTCTCGCCGAATCCTGCCCCCGCTCCACGACCGCCGTATTGACCGGCCCCAGCTTTGCCGCCGATATCGCGCGCGGCCTGCCCACCGCGCTGACGCTTGCCTGCGCGGATGAGGCGAAAGGCGCCACGCTGCAGGACGCGCTGTCGACCCCCGCGCTGCGGCTCTATCGGACAGCGGACACGGTCGGCGCGGAACTCGGCGGCGCACTGAAGAATGTCGTCGCGATCGCCGCCGGTGTCGTCATCGGCGCGGGCCTGGGCGACAGCGCGCGTGCCGCCCTGATGACGCGCGGCTTCGCCGAAATGAACCGGCTGGCGCAGGAACTGGGTGCGCGTCCAGAGACACTTGCGGGCCTGTCGGGTCTTGGGGATCTCGTCCTGACCTGCACCTCGCTCCAGTCGCGCAATTTCCGATACGGCTGCGCGATCGGCGCGGGGGAGCACTTCGACCCCACTGTGACCGTCGAAGGGACCGCGACCGCAAAAGCAGTGTCTCTTCTGGCCAAAAGCAGAAAAGTCGACATGCCGGTGACCGCCATGGTGGCCGCACTGGTCGATGGACGGATCTCGGTCGAGGATGCCGTTTCCACCCTCCTGTCCCGCCCCCTCAAGAAGGAATAGCCCATGCTCTACGCCGTCATCTGCCGCGACAAGCCCGGACACCTGCAGACCCGGCTCGACACTCGCGCCGCACACCTTGGGTACATCGAAGCGACGGGCATCGTGAAGATGGCCGGTCCCTTCCTTCAGGACGGCCAGATGTGCGGCTCGCTCGTGATCCTCGAGACCGGCAGCCTGGCCGAGGCCGAGGCCTGGGCAGCAGGCGACCCCTACAAGGCAGCGGGCCTCTTTGACAGCGTCTCGGTTTCGGAATGGAAGAAGGTGGTCGGCTGATGGCCTATTGGCTCTTCAAATCCGAGCCGGACACCTGGAGCTGGGATCAGCAGGTCGCGAAGGGCGCGGCAGGCGAGGAATGGCACGGGGTGCGCAACTATCAGGCACGCAACAACATGCGCGCGATGAAGATCGGCGATCTGGGCTTCTTCTATCATTCCAACATCGGGAAAGCGGTTGTGGGGATCGTCGAGGTCTGTGCCACGAGCCATCCCGACAGCACGACCGACGACCCGCGCTGGGACTGCGTCGACATCAAGGCTGTCAAGCCTCTGCTCCGCCCGGTCACACTCGAGGAAGCCAAGGCCGAGCCGCGACTTGCCGAAATGGCCCTCGTCAAGAACACCCGCCTCTCGGTGCAGCCGGTGAGCGAGGCGGAATGGCGTGTGATCTGCGAGCTTGGTGGCCTCTGACCCCGGCGGTCAGCTCTCGTAGCGGCCGTTCTGGTGCCAGCGCCAGGCATCCGCGATCATCGTGGCCATGTCCGACCGCTTCGGTGCCCAACCGAGCTCGGCCTTGGCGCGGGCACTGCCGCAGACAAGGCTGACGGCATCGCCGGCCCGACGGTCGCCATAGATCACCGGCACTTCCCGGTTGGTGACGATCCGCGACTGCTCGATCACCTCACGCACCGAAAATCCCTTGCCGGTCCCAAGGCAGAAGACACGGGACCCCTGACCGGCCTCCAGCCACCGCATGCCTGCGACATGGGCATCGACCAGATCGCTGACGTGGACATAGTCGCGGATCCCGGTCCCGTCCTTGGTGGGATAGTCCGTCCCAAACACCGTCAGCGCCGGCCGCTTGCCGTCGATCGCATCCAGCATGAGAGGGATGAGATGGGTCTCGGGTGTGTGGCATTCGCCCACCTCCCCATCCGGATCGGCCCCAGCGACGTTGAAGTACCGGAAGATCACGGCGTTCAGCCCGTGGCTGGCGCCGAAATCGCCCAGCATCTGCTCGATGGCCAGCTTGCTCTTGCCATAGGCGTTGAGGGGGCGCTGCGGCGTATCCTCGTCAAGGACGACGCCATCCTGATCGCCATAGGTCGCGCAGGTCGAGGAAAAGACGAAATCGCGGCACTCAGCCGCCAGCGACGCCTCGATCAGGTTGAGGGCGCCGAGGACGTTGAGCCGCCAGTAGCGCCCGGGGTCGGCCATCGCTTCGCCAACCAGGCTCACGGCGGCGAAATGCATGACGGCAATCGGTCGCCACTTGGCGAACACCTCGTCGAGCCGCGCACGGTCGGTCAGGTCGCCGACCTCAAGCGGGCCGAAACGCACGGCGTCGCGCCAGCCCGTCGAGAGATTGTCGAAGGTCACCGGAACATAGCCAGACGCCCGAAGCGCCTTGCAGGCGTGCGCACCGATATAGCCCGCACCGCCGGTAACAAGGACGTGGCGGTCCGTCATGGTCGGCTATTCGGCCGCCTTCCGGACCGTCATCATTTCGCTGAGGAACGAGGCGAATTCATCGCGCAGGTCGTCGCGAGCGAGGCCGAATGCAACCGTCGCCTGCAGGAAGCCCGCTTTCGATCCGCAGTCGAACCGCTGGCCCCGGAAGCGGTAACCATAGACATTCCCCGAGGCCTTGATCTCGGCGGCGATCGCGTCGGTCAGCTGGATCTCGCCGCCCGCGCCGGTCTTGCGCTTGTTGAGGTTCTCCATGACGTTGGGCGTCAGGATGTAGCGGCCGATGACCGCAAGGTTCGACGGCGCCTCGGCGGCCTTGGGCTTTTCGACCATGCCCTTGACGTGGACGATGGACCCCATGTCTTCCTTGATGTCGAGCACGCCGTAGGCCGAGGCCTTCTCCGGCGCGACCTCCATTGCCGCAACGATGTTGCCGCCGGTCTCGCCATAGGCCTCGACCATCTGCTGGAGGCAGGGTTTTTCGGCCGCAATCACGTCGTCGGGCAGGATGACCGCGAAAGGCTCGTCGCCGATCAGACGGCGGGCGCACCAGACCGCATGGCCAAGGCCCATGGCCTTCTGCTGGCGGATATAGGCGATGGCGCCCGATTCCATGTTGGTCATCTTCAGAAGCTCGAGAAGGTCCTTCTTGCCCTTCTTGCGCAACTCGGCCTCGACCAGCGGGGCGGCGTCGAAATAGTCCTCGAGCGCGGACTTGCCGCGCGAGGTCACGAAGATGAATTCCTTGATGCCGGCGGCGCGTGCCTCGTCGATCGCATACTGGATCAGAGGCCGGTCGACGAGCGTCATGATCTCTTTCGGGATCGACTTCGTCGCAGGAAGGAACCGGGTTCCAAGGCCGGCGACCGGGAAGATCGCCTTCGTCACCTTACGCTTCATTACTTCACCATCCGTTTCGTACGATCTCTATCTGACCGTCTGCCCGTGCCGCGCATCATTTTTCTGCACCACAGCGACATAGCATATTCCCATGACGTTTTAACGGCGCGTTGGGGGGAAAATGCTGAAAAAAGAGTCCCTACAGCAACGATACGCCCAAGAATGGACACAGTGAAGTCTGGTATTCCGCCAACGCATACCGATTCTGGGTCTTCAGGGACCTCAGCGCATCCCCATCTCGATCATCATCGTCTCGATTCGTGGAACGTCTTCGGGATTGTTCAGTTCCCAGAACTGCCGGCCGCGGGCGTCGACTTCGACGCAAAGCACGCTGCGGGCCTGTTCAAGAAAGCGCAGCTGTTCAAGACCCTCGAGCGCTTCGAGCGGTCCCGTCGGCCAACCGGGATAGGCGGCAAGCGCACCGGGCCGGTAGGCATAGACGCCGACGTGGTGAAAGACCGGGGTCTCTGCGCTGTCGTCATAGGTCGTGCCCGTATAGGGGATCACTTCCTTCGAGAAATAAAGCGCTAGGCGACCCGTGCCGAAGACCGCCGTCGTGCCGCCGACCCGGCCGGCGCGGCGGTCCGCGAGGAACCCGTTCAGCGCCCGCCCGTCACAACGCAGCACCGGGGTCGCGATGTCGGCCCCGCTGTCCGCGCGCAATCCGGCGATCAGATCCTCGACGAACCAGTGCGGCGTCAAGGGCGCGTCTCCCTGAAGATTGACGACGATGTCGTAACCCCCGCCCAAGGTCGCATGCGCCTCGGCGCAGCGTTCGGTCCCGTTGCGACAGCTCTCCGAGGTCATCACGACCTCGGCGCCGAACCCTTCCGCGTGATCGCGGATCCGGCCGTCATCCGTCGCGACGACGACCCGGTCGGCGCCGCCGACCTTGCAGGCGGCCTCCCAACTGCGCTGCACAAGCGTGCGGGACGCCCCGTCCGCGCCCTTCAGCGCGACAAGCGGCTTTCCGGGATAGCGCGTCGACGCGTAGCGCGCCGGGATGACGATGAGGACGCTCATTCCTTCACCAGAAGCACGCCCGGCGCATAGGCGATGAAAAACGGATTCTCGAACCCGGGCTTGCCATAGGCGAGCGGCGCATGATCGTCGAAGCGCACCACGCTGCCCCCGGCACCCCGCAGGACGGCATCACCCGCCGCCGTGTCCCATTCCATCGTGCGTCCGAGCCGGGGGTAAAGGTCGGCCTCGCCCGTCGCGACAAGGCAGAACTTCAGGCTCGACCCGGCGCTTGTCATGTCGCGCACGGCGTAGCACGCGATATAGGCGTCCGTCGCCTGGTCGCGATGGGATTTCGAGGCGACCACCATCAGCCCGCGATTGTCCGGCACGGAAACCGTGATCGGCCGCTGCTCGCCTGGGGTATCCTTGTCGAAAGGCCCCATTTCCTCGACCGCGCGGCCATCGGCGAGCGTGTAGAACAGCCGTCCCTTCGCCGGCGCATAGACGACACCGCGCAGAGGGACGCCGTCCTCGACATAAGCGATGTTCACGGTGAAATCGCCGCGCCGCTGCACGAATTCCTTGGTGCCGTCCAGCGGATCGACGATGAGGAAGGTCGAGACCGACTGGCCGTGGCTCTCTGCCTGCTCCTCGGTCACGATCGCGACCTGCGGAAAGGCCTCGGCCAGCCCCTCGGAAATCAGAGCATCGGCCGCCTCGTCGGCCTCGGTCACCGGGCTGGCGTCGGATTTGGACCGCACCTCGAAATCGGGCGAGGAATAGATCTCCATGATCCGGTCCCCGGCATCGAGCGCGAGGCGCCGCATCACATGGGCAAGTCGTTCGTGATCCAAAAGGGCCTCCGTTCGCGGCGCGCCAGGGGCGCATTGATCGCCAGAGCGCCCCACCTTATGATGCGCCGCTAAAGGAACGGCAAGATTTCCCTGTCAGAAACAGGGCGTCAGGCAGATCGGACGGACGGCACCACGCTCCATGTTCAGGGTCGAAACACGCAAGTCGGGCTTCTCCTCGGCGCTCTCGATCCTCGAGCGGATCTATCATGCGACCGTTCGATCGGTCCGCAAGTCGCACCGCAGCGCGGTGATGAGCCTTCTCGCCAATATCCTCCAGACCCTCATCTTCATCGCCGTCTTCTACTTCATGATGAGCCTGATCGGAATGCGCGGCGCCGCGATCCGCGGCGACTTCATCCTGTATCTGATGTCCGGCATCTTCATGTTCATGGTAAACATCCGCGCGATGTCGGCCGTCGCAGGGTCCGAAGGCCCGACATCGGCGATGATGCTGCATGCTCCGATGAACACCGCGATCGCGATCTGCTCCTCGGCGCTCGCGGCGCTCTATACGCAGGTTCTGTCGATCATCGTGATCCTCGGTGGCTATCACATCGCCGTCACCCCGATAGAGATCGACGAACCGTTCAAGGCCCTGGCAATGGTCCTCATGGCCTGGTTGAACGGGGTAGGGGTCGGCATGGTCGTGCTGGCTGTAAAGCCCTGGTTTCCCTCGCTCACCGGGTTCGCACAGGCGATCTACATGCGTGCCAACATGATCGCCTCCGGCAAGATGTTCGTCGCCAATACACTGACTTACACGATGCTCAAGGTCTTTGACTGGAATCCGCTCTTCCACATCATCGACCAGACCCGCGGTTTCGTCTTCGTGAACTACTTCCCGCGCAACTCTTCGCTGACCTATCCGCTCTACGTGACGCTGGCGCTCATCATGATCGGGCTGATCGGAGAGTATCATGCGCGTCGGAACGTCTCGGTCAGCCGCTACGCCGGACGTTAGTCGACAACCCGCAGCGTCAGGTTGATGCGCCCGCCTTGCGGGAGCAGCATTGAGGAGCCGGCAACGATGCGGTCAACGCCGTGATAGGCAAGCCGCGCTTCACCGCCCAAAAGAAGAACGTCGCCAGAGTGCAGCCAGGCCGATCGTGTGGAACCGCCGCGTGTCGTTCCTCCGATACGGAACAGAGCGTCGTCGCCAAGGCTGATCGACAGGACCGGCCAGCCGAAATCGGCCTCGTCGCGATCCTGATGCAGTCCCATCCGCGCGCCGGTGCTGTAGAAGTTGACCAGACAGCAATCGGGCGCCCGCCCTGTCCCGACCAGCGTTGTCCAGACTGAGAGCACGCTTTGCGGGATCGCGGGCCACGCGCTGCCCGAGGGATGTCTCGAAATATAGCGATACCCGAGCCGGTCCGAAAACCAGCCAAAGCGCCCGGCCGAGGTCATCCGCACCGACATCGGCTTGCCCCGCGCTGTCAGCGGCGTAAACAACGGCGCGGCAGCAGCAATGGCCCGGATATCCGCGACCATCGCAGCCTGTTCCGCCGCCGCCAGCCACCCCGGATGAAGCGTCGCTCCGCCGACCGCGACCGGCGCGGGGCGGCCCTTTGCCGGTTCGCTGCGATCCTCTCGATTTGTCACGGTTTTGCCCGCCCTTTTGCCCGTCCTCGGTGCTTGCAGCCTTGGGGACCCCTCCTTATATACCCCACGAACCGGTGGGCAGGGCCCGCCGAAATCTTGGGATCGGGGCCAGGGGCCGAAATCGGACCTGACCCCAACACATCGCCGAAGGAAAGGTTACACATATGGCCAAAGTCATCGGGATCGACCTCGGGACCACGAACTCCTGCGTTGCCATCATGGACGGCGCGCAGCCGCGCGTCATCGAGAACTCGGAAGGCGCCCGCACCACCCCCTCGGTCGTCGGCTTCACCGACACCGAACGCCTCGTCGGCCAGCCGGCC
>JAGRDU010000197.1 GCA_020446905.1 Paracoccaceae bacterium
TAGAAGGGCGCGGATTTCGGGGGCGGTTCCTGAGCGGGGCCGCCTTCAGGCATTGCGGGTGTGGCGAAATTGGCAGACGCACCAGATTTAGGTTCTGGTGTCGCAAGGCGTGGGGGTTCAAGTCCCTCCACCCGCACCAGTGCGCCGAAGGGCGCGATTCCCGGTTTATGGGCTTGCGCCCGGGGCGCGGGATAAATACACCCTCCGCCAACCCGTTTCCTGCCCGACCGGCGGGCCCAAAGCTATGAGGACAAGATGCAGGTCACCGAGACCCTGAATGACGGCTTGAAGCGCAGCTACACGATCACGGTACCCGCCGCCGATCTCGAGGCGAAGGTGCACGAGAAACTGGTCGAGGCGCAGCCCGAGATCGAGATGAAGGGCTTCCGCAAGGGCAAGGTGCCGATGCCGATCCTGCGCAAGCAGTTCGGCGAGCGGCTTCTGGGCGACGCGATGCAGGATGCCATCGACGGCGCGATGAAGAAGCATTTCGACGAGACTGGCGACCGCCCGGCGCTGCAGCCGAAAGTCGAGATGAAGGGCGGCGAGACCTGGAAGCAGGGTGACGATGTCGTCGTCGAGATGTCCTATGAGGCGCTGCCTGCGATCCCCGAGGTCGATCTTTCGAAGCTGAAGCTCGAGAAGATGGTCGTGAAGGCCGACGACAAGTCGGTGACCGAGGCGCTCGAGAACCTTGCCAAGTCCGCGAAGAGCTTCGAGGACAAGAAGAAGGGCTCCAAGGCCAAGGACGGCGATCAGGTCGTCATTGACTTCGTCGGCAAGATCGACGGCGAGGCCTTCGAGGGCGGCGCGGGCGAGGACTATCCGCTCGAGCTTGGCTCGGGGTCCTTCATCCCCGGCTTCGAGGATCAACTCGTCGGCGCAAAGGCGGGTGACGAGGTCGCGGTGAAGGTGTCGTTCCCGGCGGAATACGGCGCCAAGCACCTCGCCGGCAAGGAAGCGGTCTTCGACTGCACCGTGAAGGCGGTGAAGGGCGCGAAGGCGGCCGAGATCGACGACGAGCTTGCCAAGCAGTTCGGCGCGGAAAGCCTTGAGGCGCTGAAGGGCCAGATTGCCGAGCGGCTGGAACAGGAATATGTCGGCGCGGCGCGTCAGGTCATGAAGCGCGCGCTTCTGGACGAACTCGACAAGCTTGTGAAGTTCGACCTGCCGCCGACGCTGGTCGAGGCCGAGGCCGGGCAGATCGCGCACCAGCTCTGGCATGACGAGCACCCCGAGGAGCATGGCCATAACCACGGCTCCATCGAGGCGACGGACGAGCACAAGAAGCTGGCCGAGCGGCGCGTGCGGCTCGGGCTTCTCCTCGCCGAGATCGGCCGCAAGGAGAAGGTCGAGGTGACCGACGCCGAGATGACGCAGGCGGTGATGATGCAGGCCCGCCAGTATCCGGGGCAGGAACGCGCCTTCTTCGAGTTCGTGCAGAAGAACGCCCAAATGCAGCAGCAGCTGCGCGCGCCGATCTTCGAGGACAAGGTCGTGGATCTTGTCTTCGCGGGCGCAAAGGTAACCGAGAAGGAAGTCTCCAAGGACAAGCTGCAGAAAGCCGTCGAAGCGCTCGACGAGATCTGATCTGGCAGACCGGAACAGGAAAGGGCCGCGCGATGCGCGGCCCTTTTCGTTTCGTCCCCGGGCAGGTCCCTCGTCAGGCTTGCGCGCGCTTGCGCTGGACGAGGAAGGTGAAGATCCCGAGCGGCGGCAAGGGGCGGCGGCGCGTCACCTCGAGCGCGGGAACGCCCAGCACGCGCGATTCCTCGAAATCCGAATGCCAGCCGATCACATTGGCGAGCGGCGCGAAGAAACGCTCGACAAGGGCGAGGAACCCGCTCTTGCGCGCATAGTGGCCGACGATCAGCACCTCGCCGCTGGGCTTGCAGACCCGCGCCATCTCTTCCATCACCTTCTCGGGCTCCGGCACGACTGAGATCACGTACATCGCCACGACCGTGTCGAAATGATCGTCCGGGAAGGCGAGGGCGCGGGCGTCCATCTCGCCGATCCGGGCGACATTCGTCAGGCCCTTTTCGGCAACCTTCTGGCGTGCCTTGTCGAGCATCTCGGGCGAGACGTCGATCCCGGTGACCTCAAGATGCGGGCGGTAGAGGTCGAGCGACAGCCCGGTCCCGACGCCGATCTCGAGCACGCGGCCGCTGCGGGAGTTGATATAGTCGACCGTCCGGCGCCGGCCGCCGCGCGAGATCCAGCCGAAAGTGTAATCGTAAACGGGAGCCCAGTACTTGTACGAGGTCTTGACGGCTGCAAGTTCCAAGATCGGTTCCTTCCGAAGGCTAGCGGTTCGCGCCCGGGCGGCGCGCAAAAAGCAGTTTGACCGCCGATTGTAAAAGCGTTGCGGCATAAAGAAGAATGATCGCGATAAGGCCGCGCCAAGTTTCGGCAAGAAGGATGCCGATGAGAAGCGCGAGCCCGATCATCACCCAGACGATGCGCTCGCGCGGGACGCGGATCGACTTGGGTGAGAACGTGGGCAGCCGGCTGACCATGAGGAGCCCGACCAGGACGATGTAGAACTCGACAAGGAAGGGATAGGCGTGAAGGTCGGCCCCGGTTTCGAAACTGATGAAGACCGGCAGGAGCGCCATCAGCGCACCGGCAGGGGCGGGCACGCCGGTGAAATGTTTGGCCGGCGCACTGTCGCCGCTCGTCGCGGCCCGGTTCTGGGCGACGTTGAAGCGTGCCAGACGCATGCAGCAGCAGACGATGTAGACCAGAACGAAGATCCAGCCTCCGGCCCGTTCGCCCGGGGTGAGCGCCATCTGGTAGATGAGGAACCCGGGCGCAACGCCGAAATTGAGAAAGTCCGAGAGCGAGTCGAGCTGCGCCCCGAAATCGCTCGTCGCCTTCAGGCGCCGGGCGACGAGCCCGTCGAGCCCGTCGATCACCGTCGCGAAAAGGATCAGCCAGACGGCGGTCAGGAACTGCCCGGCCATGATGTAGCGGATCGCCGTGAGGCCGGCGCAAAGGCCGAGGGTCGTGACCATGTTCGGCACAAGCGTGACGAAGGGCAGCGTGTCGCCATCGCCCTCGCGCGGCTGCTCGGGATCCTCTTCCGTCATCGAACCGCACCCGGCCGCTGAGGTTCGGGCGAAGCGAGGTCCGCAAGAACGGTTTCCCCGGCAATCGTCGTCTGTCCGACCGCGACGAGGGGGGCCACGCCTTCGGGCAGGTAGACGTCAAGCCGCGAGCCGAAGCGGATCATCCCGAAGCGTTCGCCTGTCAGAAGCGCCTGCCCCTCCTTCACCTCGCAGACGATCCGCCGCGCGACGAGGCCGGCGATCTGCACGACGCCGATTGCGCGGCCGTCCTCCATCCGGATCGCAAGGCCGTTGCGCTCGTTGTCGGTGCTGGCCTTGTCGAGCGAGGCATTGAAGAACTTGCCCGGCCGATAGGCGATCTTCTCGATCCCGCCGGCGATGGGCGCGCGGTTCACATGGCAGTTGAAGACGTTCATGAAGACCGCGACACGCGTCATCGGTTCGGTGCCGATCCCAAGCTCCTCGGGCGGGGGATAGCGGCCGATCATCTGCACGACCCCGTCGGCGGGCGAGACGATCAGCCCCTCGCGCGCGGGCGTTACCCGGTCGGGGTCGCGGAAGAAGTAGTAGCACCAGACGGTAAGGCCGAGGCCGATCCAGCCGAGCGGCTGCCAGAGCAGGAAGAGGACGAGCGTCGCTGCCGCGAAGATCGGGACGAAGCGATAGCCCTCGCGGTGCATCGGTTTCACGACGGTGGCGATCATAGACATCGGCTTGCCTGCCTTTCCTTGTCCGGCTCGCGCCGGCTGCCCGCGCCGGGGGTTCAGCCGCCCGAGTCACTTTCCGGTTGCGACGCTTTGTGGCCTCGAAACGACACAAGTGCAACCGCGCGCTGTGCGGCCCGTCACAAAATGAAACGCCGCGCCGGTTTGACCCGACGCGGCGCATTTCGTCATGGAGCGAACGGCGATTACTCTGCCGTCTCGTCCTGCGTGGCGCTGCCGATGTCGTCGAACAGCTCGGCAATCTCGAACTCGGCCTGGGCCTCGGCTTCGGCGGCGAGTTCCTGGATCGACTTGCCCGAGGCCTGCA
>JAGRDU010000003.1:0-10995 GCA_020446905.1 Paracoccaceae bacterium
CGAACTTCTCGATGCCGGTGAACAGCTTCAGCGCGATGCTGTCCATCGGGATTTCGGTGAAGCCGAACAGGAAGGTGAAGACGGTCAGGCCAAGCGCGATCGACACCGGCATGCCGGTGATTAGCAGCACCGATAGGATCAGGAAGATGATGAGCGCGGTCATGCCTTGCCCTCCGAGGCGACTTCGGCCTCTTCCTCGACACCCTCGACGGAGCTGATGTCGTGATGAGCGATATAGCCGGTGGTCAGATACCAGTAGAGCGCCTGGATGAAGCGGAAGCACATCAGCGCCGAACCGAGCGGGACCGCGAGATACACGATCCAGGAGGGGATCTCGAGGTCGGGGGTGATCTGCCCGCCCTGGCGCACATGCAGGACAAAGTCGGTACCGATCACGACAATGATCGCGGTAAAGATCACGCCGCCCGACATGGCGATGATGGTGATGATCTTCCGGGCATTGCCCTCAAGCCGCTCGGCCAGGATGTCGACGCCGACATGGATGCCGGTCCTGACGCCATAGGCGGCGCCGAACTTGGCCATCCAGACAAAGAGATAGATGCAGGCCTCCTGCGCCCAGGTCATCTTCAGCGCGTTGATCGACTTGAAGAGCGACCGGGCGAAGGCCATGAGCTGTTCGCGTTCTCCCTCGCGGGCGAAGGCGACCATATCGGCCGCAAATCCGATGGCGAAACGGTGGGTGACCGACAGGAAGATGAGCAACGTCGCCACCGCGATCAGCGTGGCGATCATCACTTCCTCAAGCCGGTCGAGCAGGCGCAGCATGGCACACCTCGCGGGATTGGGGATCGAAGGACGGGGAAAGGAAGAGAGCGGCCCCCGAAGGGAAGGGGGGCCGCCCGAGCCGGGTCTTACATACCGAGCGCGCCCTTGACGGCCGCGATGGTCTCGGCGCCGATGCGGTCGGACATCTCGTCATAGACCGGGGCGAGAGCTTCGGCCCAGACCGCGCGTTCTTCCGGCGACAGGTCGTAGAACTCGGTCGTGCCGGCCGCCTTCATCGCGGCAAGCGCCTGGTCGTTGTCGTCCTTGGCGATGCCGTTGGCATAGTCGGTCGCCTCGGCCAGCGCCTTTTCAAGCCCGGCGCGCACATCTTCGGGGAGACCGTCCCAGAACTGCTTGTTCACGATGACCGCATAGCCGAGATAGCCATGGTTCGACACCGTGGCGTATTTCTGCACCTCGTTCATCTTCTGGGTATACATGTTCGAGGGCGGGTTCTCGGTTCCGTCGACGACACCCGTCTGCAGCGCCTGGTAGACTTCCGAGAAGGCCATCACCTGCGGCACGGCGCCAAGCTTGTTCATGTAGGCCTCGATCACCTTCGAGGACTGGATGCGCATCTTGAGGCCGAGAAAGTCGTCCGGCGTCTTCAGCGGGCTGTTGGCGGACATGATCTTGAAGCCGTTGTCCCAGTAGGCAAGGCCCTTGATCCCCTTGTCCTCAAGCTTGGCGAGCAGCATCTTGCCCACCTCGCCCTGCGTCACCTTGCGCAGCGCATCGTAGTCCGAAAACAGGAACGGAAGGTCGAAGACCTCGAAATCCTGCACCCCGAGCGGGCCGAATTTCGCCAGCGAAGGGGCCAGCATCTGCACGGCGCCGAGCTGCAGCGCCTCCATCTCTTCCTTGTCCTTGTAGAGCTGGCTGTTGGGGTAGACTTCCACGTCCACCGCTCCGTTGGTGTAAAGCTCGGCCAATTCCTCGAACTTTGCGGCACCCTTGCCCTTCGGCGTGTCGGGGGCGACGACGTGGCTGAACTTCAGAACGATCTTGTCCTGCGCGAAGGCCGGAACGGCAAGCGACAGGGCAAGCGTGGTGGCGCCCAGAAGGGCGCCCAAAGTGCGACGGGCAAACATGTGATTCTCCTCCGGTTCTCCACCCTCCCAGGCGGATTGCATCCGGTGATGCACCCTTTGGCGCCCCGGCGCTATTGTGGGTATCCGCAATGGACAGCCGCCACCTTGAAGTGTCTAAATGGCAACGTGTCCTAACGGGGAGGGACGGGCACGTCCGCAGCAGACAAATCAGGTCCTTCCAAGGGCGGAAGTCCGGAAGTCCGGGTGACCGAGAGCCTGGTGCGCTCTCGCCGCCTGGATATCCTCTCGCTTGTCCCGCTGGTGGCCATCGTCGCCCTCGTCGGGCTGGTCGGCGCGCTGGTCTGGGTGCTGGGGCGCGCGGATGCGGAACGGGCGCAGACCAAGCTCGCGACCGACGCGCTCTGGGTTGAACAGAGCCTGCGCTTCCAGATGGCGGTCGACGAGGACATGTTGGTCCGTCTCGCGCTTGATGCCGCGAGCGGCGTTCTGGCCGAGAGCCTGCAGGCGCGCGCCCGGGTCCATATCGCCAACAACCCCGAAGTCTTGTCCCTGCAATGGTACGATCGCACGGGGACCATGACGGGCGCAGTGCCCGCCGGCATGGAACCGGCCGGACAAGCGCTGGTGGACAGGCTGCTGCGCGCCTCAACCAGCACGGCGCGCCCAGTCTACGGGGCGGTCGCCGATGGAACCGTGCCGATGGCGCTGCGCCGTGCGGGTGGCGACGGCGAGGTGATCGTCGCGGTCATCTCGCTGCCCCTGATGCTGGAGCGTCACATCCCCTGGTGGATCGCCGAACAATACGCGGTGCGCATCACCGACCAGGCGGTGACGCTGGCCGAGCGCGCGCGCCGCGCGCTTGCCGATGGCGCGCCGTCGCACAGCATCAGTTTCGATCCGCCACTGGCAGGGACGCGTTTGACGATCGCCGCCTACGATCGCCCCCCGGCCGTCGGCAATACAGCCCTCCTGGCCGCAATCATCGGCCTTGCCGCATTCTCGATCCTCGCTCTTCTCGTGGTGCAGCGCAGCGCCGCCTACCGCCGGCAAGCCGAAGATCGGCTGCGCGCGGAAATGGCGTTTCGCCGCTCGATGGAGGAAAGCCTGACGGTGGGCTTGCGGGCGAAGGATCACATGGGCCGCATCCTTTACGTCAATCCGGCCTTTGCCAGGCTGGTCGGTCTGCCCGCTGAAACCCTGATCGGGCATGCCCCACCGATGCCCTACTGGGCGCCGGACCGGATCGAGGAAACCATGGCACGACAGAAACAGCTCGCGAGCGGCGAGATCGCGCCGCAAAGCTTCGAGACTCGATTTCGCCGCGCCGACGGGACCGAGATTGACGTCCATGTCTACGAGGCGCCCCTGATCGACGCCGCCGGACGGCACCAGGGCTGGATGGGGTCGATCATCGACATTACCGAGGCAAAGGCGGCTGCGCGCCGCGCCCGCGCTCAGGACGAGAGCCTTGCACGGACCGGACGGCTCGTCACCCTGGGCGAAATGGCCTCGACGCTGGCACACGAACTCAATCAGCCGCTGGGCGCAATCGCCTCTTACGCGGCGGGGGCGCAGAATCTGGTCGAGGGCGGGCAGGCCGCCTCGCCGCAATTGAAGACTGCCCTCGAAAAACTGGGCGCGCAGGCGCGGCGCGCCGGGCTCATCATCCGCCGGATCCAGGACTTCGTGAAGAAGCGCGAGCCGCAGCTCGTGCCGCTCGATCTCGCGGGGGTCGCCGCCGATGCCATCGGCCTCATGGCGGGCGAGGCCAGAGAACGTCGGATCAGGCTGGAGCTCGAGCATCCCGAGGGCGGACTTCGCCCGGTTCTTGCCGATCGCATCCTGATCGAGCAGGTCATGGTCAACCTCATTCGCAACGGGCTCGAGGCGATGGCCGAAGGCCCGCGCCACGGCGATCGCCTGACCGTGCGCCTCCAGCCCGAAGGCGCGATGCTGCGCCTCGATGTCGCCGATCAGGGGCCTGGCATCCCCGCCGACCTCGCCGAGCGGCTCTACGATCCCTTCACCAGCACCAAAAGCGCCGGCATGGGCATGGGCCTGAACATCTGCCGCTCGATCGTGGAACTGCTGCACGGCAGCCTGTCCAACGCGCCCGGGCCCGAAGGCGGAACGGTCTTTACCGTGCATCTCCCCTATGCGCCGGCTGCCGAAGCCGGGGCGGGTCCGCCCCGTCCGGCAGAACTGCTGGAGGGCAGCAGGACATGACCGACAGTTCGACCCTGACCGTTCACATCGTCGACGACGAAGAGGCTCTGCGCGACAGCCTCGGCTTTCTCTTCGCCTCGCGCGGTATCACGACGCGGCTCTGGGAGTCCGGCGAAGCATTCCTCGCGGACTGGCCACATCCCGATTGCGGCTGCCTGATCCTCGATGTGCGGATGGACGGCATGTCGGGGCCGCAGCTGGTGGACGAGATCGCCAGGCAGGGCGGCGGTCCGGCCGTGATGCCGCCGGTGATCTTCCTGACCGGCCACGCCGATGTTCCCCTCGCCGTGCAAAGCCTCAAGGACGGCGCCTTCGACTTTCTCGAAAAGCCGTTCAACGACAACCAGATCGTCGATCTTGCCCTCCGCGCCATTGAACTTCACCGCGATCGCGCGGCGGAACTGAGCACCCGCGCCGACCTCGCGGCGCGCTTCGCGATGCTGTCCGACCGCGAGGTCGAGGTGATGAACCTGATCCTTGAGGGGCAGCTCAACAAGCAGATCGCCGATCGGCTGGGGATCGCCATGCGTACGGTCGAGGTGCACCGCGCCCGCGTGCTGCAGAAAACCGGCGCCCGCAATTCGGTCGAGCTTGCACAGCTTCGGGCGCGCCTGAACTGACGGACGGGGCAGGGGTCAGAGGATGACGCGCGGCTCCGGCAGCCCCCGCACGGGCACGCCCGCCGCATAGGTCAGACCGTCGCCCGGCCCCGGTGAGGAAAGGTCCTGCCGGGCGGTCGTGACGAACAGGGTCGCAAGGTCGGTGCCCCCGAAGGCCGGGCAGCTGCTGTTCCGCCCGCCGACCGCCAGGACCCGGTCCGGCCGTCCGTCCGGCAGGTAACGGACCACGCGCCCCGCGCCCCACTGCGCGTTCCAGAGCGCGCCCTCGGCGTCGATGACCGACCCGTCCGGTGCGCCGTCGCTGCCGGCAAGGTCAACGAAGACCGCCGGGTTCCCTTTCGGCCATCCTTTGTCATCAAGGGGTTGCCGAAGGATCTTCATCCCTGTTGTATCGGCGAGATAGGCCTGCCGCCCGTCCGGCGAAAAGCAGATGGAGTTCGGGATGGTGATGCCATCGAAAAGCCGCTCGATCCGGCCACGGAAATACCGGTAGATCGCGCCCGCGCCCGGTTCCGCAGATTTTCCCATCGTGCCGATCCAGAAGCCCCCGAACGGGTCGGCGCGGCCGTCGTTGGAACGGGTGGCGGCGTTCTCCTCTTCCAGCGGCACGACCGGCACGCTCTCGCCGGTGCCGATGTCGAACCGCAGGAGTGCGCGCTCCGAGGCGAGAAGCAACGTCCGGTCGTCGATCCAGGCTGCGGCCGAGACCATGTCGCCGAACTGCCATTCGACCGGCTGCCCGCCGGCCCGCGACAGGAGACGCCGGCCGAGGATGTCGAACCAGAAAAGCTGCCCTCGCCCCGGATGCCAGAGCGGACCCTCGCCAAGAAGACAGGGCCGCGTGTCGAAGACCTCGGCCCTCATTCCGCCCCCCGGTCGTAGGCTGCGATGATTGCGTGCGCGCGGTCCGCGACGGCGTCGGCGTTGTCGCCGGGCTGGTAGAGCGCGGTGCCGATGCCAAAGCCCGAGGCGCCGGCGGCGAACCAGGCGGCGAAATTCTCCGGCCCGGCGCCGCCCACGGCAAGGACCTCGGTCCCGGGCGGCAATACGGCGCGGATCGCCCTCAGACCCGCAGGTCCGATCAGCGCACCGGGAAAGAGCTTCAGCCCGTCCGCCCCGGCGGCGAGGGCGGCAAAACACTCGGTCGGCGTCATCGCGCCCGGATAGGACAGAAGCCCCTGTGCCTTGGTGGCGCGGATGACGGCCGGATTGGTGTCGGGTGAGACGATCAGGCGGCCCCCGGCGGCCCGAACCGCCGCGACCTCTTCCGCGCTGAGCACCGTTCCGGCGCCGACGACGGCGTCGCCGCCGAACCGCCGCGCAAGCCGCGCGATGCTGTCGAGGGCGCGGGGTGAGTTCAGCGGCACCTCGATCCAGGTGATCCCGGCGGCGATCAGCGCCGCGCCGACGGGTTCGACGTCCTCGGGCGTGATGCCGCGCAGGATGGCGATGATCTTGCGCTCGGTCATGCCGCGCCCCCTCCCGCTGCGACGGCGCGCGCTGCGGCAAGGCCCGCCAGCGTCAGGCGTGTGGTCTCTGCCGCCTCCGCGGCGACCCCGACGGTGCCAAGCGCCTGCGCGTAGAGCGCGGAAAGCCCTGGCGCGCCGATGATGATGACCTCGCGGCCCAGCCAGTAGGGCTTCGTCCCGGCCAGCTCCTGCCCGATGAGAAGGCCCGAGAGGCGGCCGCGCGCCGTGGGGGCGGGAAGGCCGTGCAGGAGAGACTCGGCCCTGATGCCGAAAAGCCGCGCCGCAAGCGCCTGCGGCGCCGTCATCGCATCCGAGACTGCCGCAAGGAACGCCGGAAGGTCGATCTCCTCGCCCGGCAGCGCATGCCGCAGGACGCTTCGCACCGCGAGCAGGGCAAAGATCTCGCCCGTCATGCAGGTCTGGAAACTGACCACCTCGCCAGCGCTGACATGCGCCCATTTCGTGTGGGTCCCCGGCAGGCAGACGACGCCGTCGAAGCCCGGACGGGCGGCCAGCAGCCCCGCGATCTGCGTTTCCTCGCCGCGCATCACATCGGCGGGCCGCGCCTGGCTGAGGCCGGGCACGATGCCGACCGCGATCCGGGGGTCGTTCGCGGCGGCCCTTGCCAGCGAGGCGCCGACGGGCGGGCAGGGCACGGCGCTGTACGGCGCCTCGATCCAGCCCTGCCGGGCGCCGGCCATGCCGCAGATCACCACCTGCACCGGCCCGGCGCCATCGGGCGGCAGCCAGTCCGAAATGAGGCGCAGCAGCGCGGGCTCGAAATCCTCCGGCGCGAGGCTTCCCATGCCGTCGCCCGATTGCGCTGCGTCCAGCGGCGTTCCGTCGGCCGCCATGGCCCAACACCGCAGTGAGGTCGTTCCCCAGTCGGCCGCAATCCACGCCGTCCGCTGCCTGCGGTCGATCTGGGTTTCTGGGTCAGTTTCGGCCATGTTGGACGCTTACCTCAGATCGTCGGGCAACAGGTTTTCCGGCATGTTCTGGTAGCAGACCGGCCTCAGGAACCGCCGGATCGAGAGCGTGCCAACCGAAGTATGCCCGAAATTGGTGGAGGCAGGGTAGGGGCCGCCATGAACCATCGCGTCGCAGACCTCGACGCCGGTCGGAAAGCCGTTGGCAAGGACGCGGCCCGCCTTGCGTTCGAGGATCGGCATCAGGCGTCGGCCGAGTTCGGCGTCGGCGGCATCAAGGTGAAGCGTGCAGGTCAGCTGCCCCTGAAGGCTGCGCGCGACCGCCTCCATCTCTGCGGCGTCCTTGACCCGCACGATCAGGCCGAGCGGGCCGAAGACCTCCTCGCCGAGCGCGTGATTGGCCAGCCACGCCGCGCCGGTGGTGGCGAAAAGATAGGGTGTCGCGGTTCTGAGGTCGCACATCGAAGTCAGGACGGCCTGCACACCTTCCGTCCCGGCAATCCGGTCACGGCCCTGCCGGTAGGCGGCGGCGATGCCATCCGTCAGCATCACCTGCGCCCCGACAGGTTCAAGTGCCGCCGTCGCGGCGTCGGCGAATGCGTCGGCATCGGGTCCTTCGATCAGGACCGCGATGCCGGGGTTGGTGCAGAACTGGCCGGCCCCCATCGTCAGGCTTGCCGCCCAGCCCCGGGCAATCTCGGCGCCCCGCGCACCAAGGGCGGCCGGCAGAAGGAACATTGGATTGACCGAACCCAATTCGCCGAAGAACGGGATCGGATCGGGCCGGGAACAGCACAGATCAAACAATGCGCGCCCCCCGGCAAGCGATCCGGTGAAGCCGACGGCGCGGATCAGCGGATGCGTCACCAGCGCGGTTCCGACGTCGCGGCGGCCGCCCTGGATCAGCGAGAACGCCCCGGGATGGACACCGGTCCGCAGGATCGCCGCGCGGATCGCCTCGGCGACGATCTCGCCGGTGCCGGGGTGGGCCGAATGGCCCTTGACGACGACTGGGCAGCCGGCGGCAAGTGCGGCCGCCGTGTCGCCGCCCGCCGTCGAGAAGGCCAGCGGAAAGTTCGAGGCGCCGAAGACGGCCACCGGCCCGACCGGGCGCTGCACAAGCCGGATATCCGGGCGCGGCAGGGGCCTGCGGTCCGGCAGCGCCGGGTCACGGCGCCGGTCGAGGTAGTCGCCCGACAGGATGTGGCGCGCGAAGAGGCGCAGCTGCCCGGTGGTCCGACCGCGCTCGCCGTCGAGGCGCGCCTCGGGAAGCCCCGTTTCTGAACTGCCGATCGAGGTGATCGCCTCGCCCCGCGCCTCGATCTCGTCGGCGATGGCGGTCAGGAAAACGGCCCGTTCCGCGCGCGAGGTGGCCCCGTAGGACCAGAACGCCACTTCGGCGGCGCGGCAGGCCTGATCCACGATCTCCACCGTCCCGACCGAGAAGTCATGCGCCGCGCCATGCGCGGGCTCGGACCGGAAGACGGCTTCGGTGCCCACCCAGTCCCCGGCGATCAGGTGGCGCCCGTGCGGCGTGAAGGCCTTGGCCATCTCACTTCCCCCATTTCAGCGCGACAAGGTCCAGCTCTGCAGCAAGGGTCAGGAGCCGTGCCCTGGTGCGGCTGCTCATCGGTTTCAGGGGATGGCGCACATGGTCCGAACGGATCACGCCGCCTTCCATCATCACCGTCTTGGCAGCCCTCAGCCCGCATTGCCGGTTCTCGTGGTTGATGAGCGGCAGGCAGAGCTTCCACTGGTCAAGCGCGCCAGCGGCGTCCCCCGACCGGAACCGGGTGACGATCGGCCGGATCTTTTCGGGCTGCAGCGCAGAGGTCATTGTACCCGTTGCGCCGGCATCAAGATCGGCCAGCAGCGTCGCCGCCTCCTCTCCGTCGAAGGGGCCGACAATCTCGCGGCCCCCGGCCTCGATCAGGGCCGCGAGCTTGTCCGCCGCGAAGGGCGTCTCGATCTTGAAGTAGCGCACATTCCCGATCTCGCGCGCCATGCGGACCAGGAGCGGCACCGGCAGGGACACGCCGGAGAGGGGCGCATCCTGCACCATGATCGGGACCCTGATGGCTTCGCTGACGGCGGCGAAATGTTCGAGGATACCGGCCTCCGCGGGGACGAGGCCAACCCCGTGATAGGGTGGCATCATCATCACCATCGCCGCGCCCATCGCCTCGGCCGCGCGGGCGCGGGCGACCGCGATCCCGGTCGAGAAATGGCTGATCGTCACGATGACCGGCACCCGCCCGGCGACATGGTCGAGGCTGAGCCGCATGAGCAGTGCGCGTTCCTCGTCCGAGAGGAGGAACTGCTCGGAATAGTTCGCAAGGATGCAGATCGCATCGACACCCTGGTCGATCATGCAGTCGAGAACGCGGCGCATGCCATCTTCGTCGACCCGGCCGTCATCGTGGAATGGCGTCGGTGCAACCGGAAGGATGCCGGCAAGAGGCTGTTTCATCGTGTCTTCCTGTTCTTTCACCAGTGAAAGGGCGCGACATCCTCGCGCCGTCCCAGCATGAAGGCGTCGGCGACATGGGCGAGCGGGGCGAGGTCCATGTCGATGCCGCCCGTCCCGACGAGGCGCGCCATTCTTGCGTAAAGGCGGGGGTATTCGCCGTTGAGCGGGCCATCCTCGGGCGCAGGCGGCGCGGCACCGTCGATGATAAGCCGCGCGCCACCGTCGAGCAGCGTCAAGATCCCGGTGGAGGTTTCGGCCACGATGGTCCAGGTCTGGTCGCCCTCCTGCCGCCAGTCGAACTCTGCCGACACCTGCGCGCCGCCCGGATGAAAGAACCGCAGCCGCGCAGCGATAGGGGTCTGGCGGTTCGCCGGAAAGGAGAGCGTCGCGCCCGTCAGATGGACCGCCTCGGGCAGGATCAGGGTCACGATGGAAAGGGCGTTGATCCCCGGATCAAAGACGCCGATCCCGCCCGGCTCCCAGATCCAGTCCTGGCCGGGGTGCCAGCGCCGGACGTCTTCCTTCCAGGTGACGGTCAGGCGCGTCAGCTCCCGTCCGGCAAGCCAGGCCCTCGCCTCGGCCACCCGCGCGGCTTCGCGCGAATGCCAGGTCGCGAAAAGCGACAGCCGTCCCGCGCGTGCCATCGCCTCGAGCGCATGGCATTCCGACAGCGTCGCGCCCGGCGGCTTTTCCAGCATGACGTGCCGCCCGGCCCGAAGCGCCGCCGCCGCGTAGGCATGGCGCGGGACGGGCGGCAGGCAGAGCGAGACGACGCGGATGTCGGGCCGCTCGGCCAGCATGGTGTCGAAGTCGGTATAGCTTTCGACCCCCGGGACCGACCCGTGCCGCGAGACGGTCGCGGCAAGGTCCCAGTCGGCCGAGGCCGCGATCGAGGGGACGTGCTGATCCGTCGCGATCTTCCCGATGCCGACAAGCGCGATCTTCATCAGTGCGAATCCTTGCCGACCGGCGCCCCGCGGCAGCCTTTCAGGAAATCGAGGTCGGCCCCGGTGTCGGCGCCTTCGACATGCGCCTGATGCAGCCAGGCATAGCCGCCCGTGGGCGCCTCGGCAGCGGGGCGCCAGGCGGCGAGGCGCGCCTGAAGCTCCGCCTCGGGGATGTCGAGGTGCAGGCGCCGGTTCGGCACGTCGAGCTCGATCATGTCGCCGGTCCGTACCACGGCGAGCGGCCCCCCCGCCGCCGCCTCGGGCGAGGTGTGAAGGACGACGGTCCCGTAGGCGGTGCCCGACATGCGGGCATCCGAGATCCGCACCATGTCGGTGATACCCTTGCGCAGCACCTTCGGGGGAAGCCCCATGTTCCCGACCTCGGCCATGCCGGGATAACCCTTCGGCCCGCAATTCTTCAGCACCATCACCGAGGTCTCGTCGATCTCCAGCGCCTCGTCCTCGATCCGCGCCTTGTAGTCGTCGATATCCTCGA
>JAGRDU010000003.1:11128-20802 GCA_020446905.1 Paracoccaceae bacterium
GGATCACGTCCTCGTTCCAGTTCACCGCGTCCTTCACCTCGTCCCAGATCGCATCGCCCGAGACGGTCAGCGCGTCCCGGTGAAGAAGACCCGCCTCGCCAAGCCGCTTCAGGACGACGGGCAGGCCGCCGGCATAGAAGAACTCCTCCATCAGGTATTTTCCCGAGGGCATGAGGTTCACGATGGTTGCGACGTCGCGCCCGCAGCGGTCCCAGTCAACAAGGCTGAGGTCCACGCCGACCCGCCCCGCGATGGCCAGAAGATGGATCACCGCATTGGTCGATCCGCCGACCGCGCCGTTCGTTCGGATGGCATTCTCGAATGCCTTTTTCGTCAGGATGTCAGATGGTTTCAGATCGTCCTTCACCATCTGGACGATGCGGCGCCCGGACATCTGCGCCATCACCCGCCGGCGCGAATCCACCGCCGGGATCGCGGCATTGCCCGAAAGCGCCATTCCCAGCGCCTCGGCCATGGACGCCATGGTCGAGGCGGTGCCCATCGTGTTGCAGGTGCCCGACGACCGGCTCATCGAGGCCTCCGCCTCAAGGAATTCGGTTTGCGTCATCTCGCCCGCCTTCACGGCTTCGGAGAATTTCCACAGATGCGTGCCCGAGCCGATGCGCTCTCCCCGGAACCAGCCGTTCAGCATCGGCCCACCGGTGACGACGATCGAGGGCAGGTCGGTCGAGGCGGCAGCCATCAGAAGCGAGGGCGTGGTCTTGTCGCAGCCGACAAGCAGCACCGCGCCGTCGATCGGCTGGCCGCGCATCTGCTCCTCAATCGACATGGCGGCGAGGTTGCGGAACATCATCGCGGTCGGGCGGAATGTGTTCTCGGAGGCCGAGAAGACCGGCACCTCGACCGGAAAGCCGCCCGCCTCCCAGACGCCGGCCTTCACCTTCTCGGCCAGCTCGCGCAGATGGCCATTGCAGGGGGTCAGGTCGGACCAGGTGTTCAGAATGCCGATGACCGGCCGTCCGTCAAAAAGATCATGGGGATAGCCCTGGTTCTTCATCCATCCGCGATGATAGATCGTATCGCGCGAGGTGCCGCCGTACCATTCCTGGCTGCGCAGTTTCCGGGGCCATGTCGCCGGCTTGAATGTCATCGCTCAGCCCTGCTTGCTCTTGTTGTAGACGTCGAAGATCACGGCGGCGAGAAGGACAAGCCCCTTGATCACCTGCTGGTAGTCGATGCCGATGCCCATGATCGACATGCCGTTGTTCATCACGCCCATGATGAAGGCACCGACGACCACGCCGACGATCTTGCCGACCCCGCCCGACATCGAGGCGCCGCCGATGAAGACGGCCGCGATCACGTCCAGCTCGAACCCGACGCCGGCTTTCGGCGTCGCCGAGTTGAGGCGCGCGGTGACGATCATCCCGGCGAGGGCGGCAAGGGCCCCCATGTTGACGAAGGTGAGGAAGGTCAGCCGATCCGCGTTGATCCCCGAGAGGCGCGAGGCCTTGAGGTTGCCGCCGATGGCATAGATGCGGCGCCCGACCACGGTGTTCTCGGTGAAGAAGGCATAGGCGACGATCAGGACGGACATCACCATAAGGACGTTCGGCAAGCCCCGGAAATAGGCAAGCTGGATGCCGACGAAGAGAAGCGCGCCGACGACGAAGGCGTTGCGCAGCGCGAACATTGCCGGCGGCTCCTGCTGGATGCCGTAGGCGGCGTTCCGGCGGCGGGCCTTCAGCGCCTGCCAGATGAGGGCGGCGGAGGCCGCCGCGACGAGGGCGATGGCGGTGACGTTCGGCTTTCCGACGCCGAAGAGGTCGGGGATGAACCCGGTCGAGAGCGACTGGAAGCTTTTCGGGAATGGGCCGACATTCTGCCCGCCGAGCAGCCAGAGCGTCAGCCCGCGAAAGACCAGCATCCCAGCGAGCGTGACGATGAAGGACGGAATCCGCCAGTAGGCGATCCAGTAGCCCTGCGCCGCCCCGATCACCATGCCGACCACCAGGCAGATCGGCATGACAAGGTAGATCGGCAGCCCGACATTCAGCGTCAGGACGGCCGAGACCGCGCCGACGAAGGCCGCGACCGAGCCGACCGACAGGTCGATATGTCCGGCGACGATCACCAGGAGCATGCCCAGCGCCATGATGATGATGTAGCTGTTCTGCAGGAACAGGTTGGTGATGTTGACGGGTTTCAGAAGCGTGCCGCCGGTCACGATCTGGAAGAAGATCATGATGAGCAGCAGCGCCAGTAGCATCCCGTACTCGCGCAGGTGGCTGCCAAGGTAGGCGCCGATCCCCTTCGGGGCGGGCGCGACTGCGGTTTCGGTCGAATGCGCCATCGGTCGCTCCTCAGTTTCTCAGGATATGGGCCATGATCCGCTCCTGGCTGGCCTCGGCGGCGGAAAGTTCGCCGACGATGCGCCCCTCGTTCATGACATAGATGCGGTCGCACATGCCCAAGAGCTCGGGCATCTCGGACGAGATCATCACGACGCCGCGCCCCTGGGCGACAAGCTCGTTCATGATGTTGTAGATTTCGAACTTGGCGCCGACATCGATGCCGCGCGTCGGCTCGTCGAGGATCAGCACCCTCGGGTCGGCGAAGAGCCACTTGGACAGGACGACCTTCTGCTGGTTCCCGCCCGAGAGGTTCACCACCTTCTGGAAGACACCCGGCGTCCGGATGCGCATGGCCTGGCGGTAGCGTTCCGCGACCTGGCTTTCCTCGGCCTTGTTGAGGATGCCGCCGGTCGAGATCGCCTCGAGATTGGCCAGCGTGATGTTCCGCGCGATCGGCTCTTCCAGGATCAGGCCAAGTTCCTTGCGGTCCTCGGTCACATAGGCGATCCCCGCCGCGACCGCGCGCCGCACGTCCGAGACGTCGACGGGCCTGCCGTCCATCGTGACGCTGCCGGAAATGTTGCGCCCGTAGGATCGGCCGAAGAGCGACATGGCAAGTTCGGTCCGGCCCGATCCCATGAGGCCGGCGACGCCGACGATCTCGCCCGCGCGGACGGTGAAACCTGCCGACTTGATGATCTGGCGCTCGGTCTGTTCGGGGTGCCAGACGTTCCAGTCCTTCACCTCGAGTATCACGTTTCCAATATTTCGCTCCCGTTCGGGATAGCGGTGCGCCATGTCGCGGCCGACCATGTCGCGGATGATCCGCTCTTCCGAGATGGCCTCGCTGCGGGCGTCCATCGTCGCGACGGTGGTGCCGTCGCGCAGGACGGTCACCCGGTCGGCGACCCTGCGCACCTCGTTCAGCTTGTGGCTGATGATGATCGAGGTGACGCCATGGGATTTGAGTTCGAGAAGTAGGTCGAGCAGCTTCTGGCTGTCGTTCTCCTGCAGGGCCGCCGTCGGTTCGTCGAGGATGAGCAGGCGCACGTCCTTGGCAAGCGCCTTGGCGATCTCGACCAGCTGCTGCTTGCCCACCCCGATCTTGCCGACAAGCCGCGACGGTGGTTCGGACAGACCGACGCGCGCGAGGTGCCTTTCGGTCTGCGCGAAGGTCTCGTGCCAGTCGACGATGCCGGCCGCGGCGCGTTCGTTGCCGAGAAACAGGTTCTCGGCGATCGACAGGAGCGGGATCAGCGCAAGCTCCTGATGGATGATGATGATGCCGACGGATTCGCTTTCGCGGATCGTGCGGAACTGGGCGAGTTTGCCGTCGTAGTGAATCTCTCCCTCGTAGCTTCCGGCCGGATAGACGCCGGAGAGGACCTTCATGAGGGTGGACTTGCCGGCGCCGTTCTCGCCGACAAGGGCGTGAATCTCGCCCGGCATCACCGTCAGGTTGACCTCGTCCAGCGCCTTGACGCCCGGAAAGGTCTTGGTGATGGAACGCATTTCCAGAAGGGGCTGCATCCCCGGTCCTCCCTTTCGGCCGCTGCGCCCGCCCGGCCTGTTATGCCGGGCGAGGCAGTTTTCCTCGGACAGATTACTTGATCTGGTCCGCGGTGTAGTAGCCGGAGCCGACGAGGATCTCTTCCCAGTTCGAGGCGTCGACCGAGACAGGCTCGAGCAGGTACGACGGCACGACCTTGACCCCGTTGTCGTAGGTCGAGGTGTCGTTGATCTCGGGCTCGCCGCCCTTCAGCATCGCATCCACCATGCCCACGGTCACGCGCGCCAGTTCGCGGGTGTCCTTGAAGACGGTCGAATACTGTTCGCCGGCAAGGATCGACTTGACCGAGGGAACCTCGGCGTCCTGGCCCGTCACGATCGGCATCTTCATGTCGCCCGAGCCGTAGCCGACGCCCTTCAGCGACGAGAGGATCCCGATGGACAGCCCGTCGTAGGGGCTGAGCACGCCGTTGACCTGCTTGTCGGTGTAGTTCGACGACAGAAGGTTATCCATGCGCGCCTGCGCGACCGCGCCGTCCCAGCGCAGCGTGCCCACCTTGTCCATACCCATCTGGCCCGAGGCGACGGCAATATCGCCCGCGTCGATCATCGGCTGCAGGACCGACATCGCGCCGTTGTAGAAGAAGAAGGCGTTGTTGTCGTCGGGCGATCCGCCGAACAGCTCCACGTTCCACGGTTTCGTGTCGGGGAAGCGTTCCTTCAGGCCCGCGACAAGGCTTTCGGCCTGCTGGACGCCGACCTTGAAGTTGTCGAAGGTCGCGTAGTAGTCGACGTTCCCGCTTTCGCGGATCAGGCGGTCATAGGCGATGACCTTGATCCCGGCGGCCGAGGCGTTCTCGAGAGCGTTCGACAGCGTGGTGCCGTCGATGGCGGCGATGACGAGCACATCGACGCCCTTGGTGATCATGTTCTNNTGTTCTCGATCTGGGCAAGCTGGTTCGGGATGTCGTCCTCGGCATATTGCAGATCGGTCTCGTAGCCGGCCGCCTTGAACTGCTCGACCATCGAGTTGCCGTCCGAAATCCAGCGCGCCGAGGATTTCGTCGGCATGGCGATGCCAACCGTGCCTTCCGCGAAAGCGCCCGTCGCGGCGATGACGGCGGCCGCGGCCGTCGCCAGAAGCGTCTTCAGTTTCATGTTCTCCTCCACAGGTAGGCGCATCTCCTGCATGGCCCGGATGCGCTGTTTTGATTGGCGTGAGGGCCCTCCAACCCCAAAGCCACGCTTAGCCGAGCTTTGCATGCGCTCCAAATTGCTTTATGCCCGATCTGCATAACAATAATGGTATGTCCTCCGCGATGAGCCTCGCCCGCCGACTGAAACCTCCGCATCTGCGCCTTGTCCTGAAGATCGCCGAGACCGGACAGCTCCAGATCGCCGCCACGGCCCTTGCGATGTCGCAGCCCGCCGCATCGCGCATCATGACCGAGATCGAGACCGAGGCCGGCACGGCGCTTTTTCTCCGCCATGCCAAGGGGATGGAGCCGACGCAGGCGGGCGAGGCCTTCATCCGCCACGCGCGGGCGATCCTGACCGAGTTCGACAGCCTCGAGGCCGAGATGGAGAACGTCAAGGCCGGGCTCGTGGGCGAGGTGCGCGTCGGCTCGGTTACCGGCCCCGCCGTCCGGTGCCTCGTGCCCGCGATCCGCGAGATCAAGCGCCTCGCGCCCGGCATCGAGCCGACGGTCGCCGTCGCGCCGTCCACCGAGCTTGTGCGCGGTCTGGAAGAGGGGCGCTTTGACTTCGTGCTGGCGCGCTTGCCGCAGGGATACGACAGCAGGGCGTTCCAGGTCATGCCGGCGCGCGGCGAGGTCGTGTCGCTGATCGTGCGGCGGGGGCATCCGATGGCGTCGTCGTCGCCGGTGTCGCTGGAGGAGCTCACCGACTTCGAATGGGTGGTGCAGGAACGCGCCTCTCCGATCCGCGTCGCGCTGGAAGGCGCGTTCCACCAGATCGGCGTCGCGGTTCCGAAGAACGTCACCAACACCTCGTCGCTTCTGGTGATGCTCGCGCTTCTCGACTCGACCGATTCCATCGTCACGCTGAGCGAGGAGGTCGCGGCGATGCTGACCCGGCACAGCCACGACCATGCCCCGGTCGCGCTGACCCTGCGCCAGCCGATCCATGTGGCGCCCTACTACATCATCCACAACCGCGCCCAGCAGCTCTCGCGCGCGGCGGAACGTGTGCTGGCCCTCGTGCTGGACGCGCTCTAGGTCTGGCTCCGAAGCCCGTCGGCATTAAATGCCTCGGGAAAGAACGCTTCGGCCGCGACATAGACCGTGCGCTGCGCCTCGTCCCGGTCATAGGGCGCGTTCATCGTCATGAGGTCGAGCCAGACCCCCTCGATCGTCACCCGCAGGACCCGGGCTATGCGCTCCGCATCGCCCGCCCGCCCGGTTTCCCGCAAGAGGTCCGCGCAGATCTCTTCAAGCCGGCGGTTATAGGCAAGATCGTTCGAGCCGCATTGCTCCTGGTAGATCGGCCTGCTCTGCGCCTCGCCCCAGAAGGCGCACCAGGCAGAAAGACGCCCGGGGCTGCAGACCGCGGGCGCGAAATCGGCCCTCAGCATCGCATCGAGCCGCGCCGCCGCGCCCGGGCCTGCGGCCTCCAGCGCCTCGGTCCAGTTGCGCCGGTATTCCTCGGCCAAGGCGAGCAGCGTCTCGGTCAGCAGGCGCTCTTTCGTCTCGAAGTGAAAGTTGACGAGCCCGTGCGATAGGCCCGCGACACGGGCGACCTCGGTCAGGGTGGTGCGCGCATAGCCGATCCGGGCGATCGTCTCGATCGTCGCCTCGATCAACTGCTCGCGCCGCGCCTCGCGGCTCAGCTTGCGCGGCGGGCGCGTCTCGGTCTCGGCCAGCTTCGCGTCGTTCATCCTGTCCCTTTCCGGTCCAAGGGCGCCATCCGCAAGAGATAGGCGATCCACGCCCCGGCGCAAGCGGGTCCCGTCCCGCTTCTACATTCTGATTGACACGATAGTCAAAATAAATGCCAGATGGAGACACGGCGCAGGCAGGCGGACATGCGATCCGCCGGGTGCCCGTTACAACAGGAGAATGACCATGCGACCCACCGGCGGCCGCTCACTGAAGAAATCGAATGCCCAGTTCCAGAAGGCCGTGCGGCGCCTGCCGCTCGGCGTCGCCTCGACGTTCCGCTACTGGGGCGACGACCGGACGATCTATGTCGATCACGGGAAGGGCGGGCGCATCTGGGACATCGACGGCAATTCCTATGTGGACTACCGGCTTGGCTACGGCCCCGCGATCCTCGGCTACGCTGATCCGCGCGTCGATGCCGCCGCCCGGCGCGGCATCGAGGTCGGCGGCGTCTTTGCACTTTCCACCGAGCGGGAGTTAGTGGTGGCGGACCGCATCGCGAAGATGGTGCCGGGCGTCGATCTCGTGCGCTACTCCAACTCTGGAACCGAGGCGGTGATGGCCGCGCTGCGGCTTGCCCGCGCCTATACGGGGCGCGACAGCTATCTTCTGATCGAGGGCGGCTATCATGGCCTCTTCGACGCCGCGATGTGGATGGCCAATGTCGAGGACTGGAGCCGCGGCAGCGGTGCGGACCCTGCCGTCGTCGCCTATTCCAAGGGCATCCCACAAGAGCTGCGCACGCTCGCCCATCTTGTGCCGATGAACGACATGCAGCGGCTCGAGGATACGTTCCGCCGCCATGGCAATACGATGGCCGCAATGCTGATCGAGCCGATCCAGGGCAACTGCTGCGGCATCTCGGCCCGGGCGGATTACGTGCAGCTGGCCCGCAGGCTCTGCGACGAATACGGCGTCCTTCTCATCATCGACGAGGTCAAGACGGGGTTCCGCGTCGCGCGCGGCGGGGTGCAGTCGCTGCTTGGCGTCACGCCCGACATCTGCACCTTTGCGAAAGCTGTGGCGAACGGCTACCCGATCGCCGTCGTCGCTGGGCGCGAGGAGGTGATGCGCACTTTCCGCTATGGCGGCGCGGCGCATGGCGGCACCTATACCGCGCATTCGGTCAGCCTCGCCGCCGCCGAGGAATGCCTGCGTATCCTCGACGAGACGCCGGCGCTCGATACGCTCGCCGCCTATGGCGAGCGTCTCAAGGCGGGCATGTCGCGCATCCTCGACGCGCGCGGGATCGTGCATTCCTACACCGGCCATCCCTCGATGTTCGGCCTCTTCTTCGCCGAGACGCCGCCCGACAATTACCGGGACTGGAAGACCTCGGACTACTCGTTCTACGACACGATGGCCTATCACCTCCACGACCTCGGCGTGATCTGCGAGCCTGACAGCCGCGAGCCATGGTTCATGTGCGAGGCGCATGACGACGGCTGTCTGGAGGACACGCTCGCAGGGTTCGAGGCGGCGGTCGACCTGACGTTGCAGGAAACCGGCGCAAGGCAACGCGCATGATCTACGACGCGGCGGTGATCGGGGCAGGACACAACGGCCTCGTCGCCGCCGCGTATCTTGCGCGCGCCGGCCTCAAGGTGATCGTTCTCGAAAAGAACGACTGGATCGGCGGGGCCGCCGTCAGCCGCGAGCTTCATCCCGGCTTCACCTATTCCAACTGCTCCTATGTCTCGTCGCTCTTCCGGCCCGAGATCATGCGCGATCTGGAGCTTCCGAAATACGGGCTTCAGGTCCTGCCCTACGAGGGGGGCGCCGTCTTCACCCGGGACGGCGGCTACCTTGCCACCAACCGCAACCACGACGTGAACCGGCACGAGTTCGCGCGGTTCAGTGCGCGCGACGCCGAGGCCTATGACCGCTACGCCCGCGATGTTATGCGGCACTGCCGCTTCATCCGCCCGCTGCTGATGCGCACGCCGGCCGATCCGTCCTCGTTTCGGCCGCGGGACCTTGGCGAGATGGCCTGGCTCGGCCGCCGCATGGGCGAGATGTCCGAAAGCCAGATCACCGACATGGTCCGCTTCTGGACCATGTCGATCTCGGACTATCTCGACGAGTATTTCGAGAATCCCGTCATCAAGGCCTATCTTGCCGTATCCGCCATCATCGGCACCGCGCTTGGTCCGATGTCGCCAGGCTCGGCCTACGTGCTCCTCCATCACTATATGGGCGATGTCGACGGCAACGTCGGCGCCTGGGGCTTTGCGCGCGGCGGCATGGGCGCGATCACGCAGGCGCTCGCCGCCTCGCTCCGCGACGCAGGAGGGGAAATCCGCGCCGGGGCAGGGGTCGAGCGCATACTCGTCGCGGGCGGGCGCACGACCGGCGTGCGTCTGGCGGGCGGCGAGGAGATCGCGGCGCGTCGTGTCCTGTCGAACATGGATGTGAAGCGCACCTTCCTTGGCCATGTCGCGCGCGAGGAGCTTCCGCCCGCCTTCCTGCACCGGGTGGAGCGGTTCAAGTCGCGCGGCTCGTCCGGCAAGCTGAACATCGCGCTCGACGCCGCGCCCGACTTTCCCGCCCTGCCGAAGGGCGCGCCGATGCTGAAGGGCGATCTACACTTCACCGATTCCATCGAGCGGATGGAGCGCGCCTATGACGACTGGAAGGCGGGCCGCTTCAGCCGTGATCCCTTCCAGGACACGATGATCCCGACGATGATCGACCCGACGATGGTGCCGCCGGGCAAGCATTTCATGTCCTGCTTCGTGCAGTACGCGCCGCCCAAGATCGGCGGACAAGACTGGACCGACGCCGACCGCGATGCCTTCGGCAAGACCGTGATCGACCAGATCGCCGCCCATTCGCCGGGCTTTCGCGACCGCATCCTGCATGTCGAGATTCGCACTCCGCGCGAGCTTGAGGCCGAGGTTGGGCTGACGGACGGCAACATCTTCCAGGGCGAGCTGACCTTCGACCAGCT
>JAGRDU010000198.1 GCA_020446905.1 Paracoccaceae bacterium
GGATCGGCATGCAGCTTCTGATGCGGCGGCCCGAGATCACCGGCTTCATCTCGGTCGCGCCGCCCGCCAACATGTACGACTTCTCCTTTCTCGCGCCCTGCCCCTCCTCGGGTCTCATCATCAACGGCACCGCCGACCGGGTGGCGCCGCCGAAGGACACGGCGAGCCTTGTCGGCAAGCTGCGCGAGCAGAAGGGCATCACCATAACGCACGAGCAGGTCGAGGGTGCCGGGCATTTCTTCGAGAACGACCTCGACCACATGCAGCCGATGATCGCGACGGTGCAGGACTATGTCCGCCGCCGCCTTGGCGAAAGCTCGCGGTGATCTGATGCGGACGACCGAAGAACTTGGGATCATGCTGGCCGAGGACGTCCTGAAGGCCGTTGCGGAAACCGGTGACGAAAGCCTCGTGAACGAGATCAACAAGATCGTCGAGGCCGCCTCCTCGGCCTTGCAGGAAAGCTACATGGCCGCCGTCCGCGCGCAGCGCGCCGAGGCCAAGGCGCGGGAGTTCCTGAACGCCAGGCTGAAGCGCGCGCGCGCTGCCCAGGCGCAGAAGGCGGGATGACCGACCGCCTTTCCGCGCAATTCGCCTTCCTGAACGAGGCCGACAGGCTGAAGCAGGTGCTGCGCGCGACCACGCTCCGCGACGGCTCGCGCCCCGAGAACTCGGGCGAGCATTCGTGGCACCTCGCGCTCTATGCCCTCGTCCTTGCCGACCAGGCCGGGCCGGGCGTGAGCATCGACCGGGTGATCCGCATGCTCCTCCTCCACGACATCGTGGAGATCGACGTCGGCGATGTGCCGATCCATTCGCAGAACGGCGCGGCCCATGGCTCGGCCGAAACGCAGGCCGCCGAGGCGGCTGCCGCGTCGCGGATCTTCGGCCTTCTGCCGCCTGATATCGGGCCAGGCCTCCGCGCCCTCTGGGAGGAATTCGAGGCTGCCGAAACGCCGGACGCGGTCTTTGCCAAGTCTCTCGACCGGGTCCAGCCGGTCCTTCAGAACATCGAAAGCGGCGGCGGCAGCTGGATCGACTACAATGTCACCTTCGATGAGGTTGAGGCGCGCGTCGGCCAGAAGGTCGCGCGGGGGGCGCCAGCGCTCTGGTCCTGGGTGCGCGAACGGATGCGCGCCTTCTTTCCGGACGCGGGCTAGACAGTCCGGAACGCGCTGTAGTCGTGCAGCGCGGCAAGATCGAAGCTGTCGAGACCCTGGGCGACACCGGCCAGGGTCTTCGGCCTGTAGGCCTTGCCGCTCCAGCTTCGCGGAAAGCGTTCCTTCGGCAGGCGCCAGCGCGAAACCGCCGGATGCGCGACGGCACCGATCTCGGTCGGCCCGTCGCGCCAGCGACCGCCGATGCCCATGATCCGCTCGATCAGCGACCGGCCTTCGGAACTGTTGTATAGCTCGCCGCTGGCATCGCAGCCCCGGCGCACCTCACCGAGCGCCTCGGAGCTGACGGTCAATCCGGCCGCGCGCGCCCCCTCGGCGATCCAGATGAGGGCGATCCCGGACAGCGTCACGATATCACCGCCGCCGCCGACCGCCCCATGGACACCCGCGAACCATTCCTGCCGGTAGTCGCCCGCCTCCGGCCCGGCGCGAAGCTCGTCCAGATTGGTCCAGAGCGTCGGCACGAAGGGCCGGCGCCGCTCGTCGAGTGCGACGGCGTGACGGGCGGATGCAACGCTGCGCGAGAGCGCGGTGTCGTGAAACCGGTACTTGCGGTTCAGGAGCCGTGCCGGCAGCCCCCAGTAGGAGGGAATGCCGAGCGCCCCGACCGTGTCCCAGATGCCGAGATAGGCGACGCGGAACGGGTGGCCCGCCGGGTGACCCATAGCGCGGCGCCAAGCCTCCTCCGTCGGGCTTGTCGTGATCTGCGGCGAGACGCGGAGGCGGAACTCCATGCTGGAGGGGGCATCCGGCTTCAACTCGCCGCTGCGGTCACGGTAGCGCGCGAAGCATTCCTCCACGACCTCTGCCGGCGGCCGCCGCGGCAGGCCGCACGACCGGATGAGGCCGATCAGCGAGCGCGCCGTATAGGCCCCGCGCGAGAAGCCGAAGACATGGACCTCGTCCCCCGGCTCGTAGTGGCGGCCGAGATGCTCGTAGGCGATGGCGATTTTCTTGTCGAGGCCGATGCCCATCGCGCCGCCCGAAATCCGCTCATCGAGGCGTTCGAGCCAGGTGCCGTCCTCGGGCACGCCGACGCCCTGGAAATAGAGGCTGAGTTGCGGCACGCCGTCCGTTCCTTTCGGTGGAATCATCAGGGCGAGGCGACGGACATTCGTCGGGAAAGGCTGGTCGGCACCGTTCCAGGTGCCATCGCAAAATATGGCAATCCGTTTCATGGCAATCTCCTGTCAGGGCACAGGTCTCAAATGCCGCCAGTATCCTCTCTTTTCGCCCGTCTGGCAAATCCGGGCGGGCAAGATTCTTGCTGTATACCACTGCATACCGTCTTCCCCTGAGCCGGATTTTCCGCTAGGAAGCGGCTCAGCCACTGACCGGAGCGAGAGGGAGAGACCATGGCCAGTTCGAAGACCCCCGACATCATCTACACCAAGGTTGACGAGGCGCCGGAGCTTGCCTCGGGCTCGCTCCTGCCGATCGTGAAGAAATTCGCCTCGGCCGCAGGGATTTCGGTCGGCACCAAGGACATCTCGCTCGCCGGCCGCATCCTCGCGACCTTTCCCGAGGCGCTGACGGAGGCGCAGCGCATCCCGGACGACCTTGCCGAGCTGGGCGAGCTGGTGAAGACCCCGGAAGCCAACGTCATCAAGCTGCCAAACATCTCGGCCTCGGTCCCCCAGCTCGTCGCCGCGATCAAGGAACTGCAATCGCAGGGTTACGCCCTGCCCGACTACCCCGAGACCCCCTCGACCGACGCCGAAAAGGCCGTTCGGGCAAAGTATGACGCGATCAAGGGCTCGGCCGTGAACCCGGTCCTGCGCGAAGGCAACTCCGACCGCCGCGCCGCTTCGGCGGTGAAGAACTACGCCAAGGCCAACCCTCACCGCATGGGCGACTGGACGGCCGCGTCCAAGACCCGCGTCGCCGCGATGGATGGCGGGGACTTCTTCTCGAACGAAAAGTCGGCGACCCTCTCCAAGGCTGCGACGGCGAAGATCGTGCTGGAAACCAAGGGCGGCGAGATCGTCCTGAAGGACGGCATCAAGTACCCCGCTGGCACCGTCGTTGACGCGACGTTCATGTCCGCCAAGGCCCTGACCGCCTTCCTCGCCAAGGAAATCGAAAAGACCAAGGCCGAGGGCGTCCTCTTCTCGCTCCACATGAAGGCGACGATGATGAAGGTCTCCGACCCGATCATCTTCGGCTACGCGGTCAAGGCCTGGCTCGCCCCGGTCTTCGAGAAATACGGGAGCAAGATGGCCGCGCTCGGCGTCAACCCGAACTCCGGCCTCGGGGATCTGCTGAACCGCGTCAAGGACGACGCCGAGATCATGGCCGCCATCGACGCCGTCACTGTCACCCGCCCGCCGATGTACATGGTGAACTCCGACAAGGGCATCA
>JAGRDU010000028.1 GCA_020446905.1 Paracoccaceae bacterium
TCCTCGGGGCGGTTCTTGTCGGCGGCGACATAGCCCTTGCCGGTCGCGACGGTCAGCTCCATGAAGAGATCCGCGCCGTCGTCGAGATGGCAGATCACGTGGTCCTTGTTCAGGACCTCGATACCGTTCGATTCAGAGATGTCGCCGGCTGTGACGACGCCCGGCCCCTTGGCCGAGACCGAGAGACGCTTCGGCCCGTCCACTTCCATCTTCAGGCTGACGCCCTTGAGGTTGAGGACGATGTCGGTGACATCCTCGCGCACGCCCGCGACCGAGGAGAACTCGTGCAGGACGTTGTCGATCTGGACGGAGGTGATCGCCGCGCCCTGAAGCGAGGACATCAGCACGCGGCGCAGCGCGTTGCCGAGGGTAAGACCGAAGCCGCGCTCAAGCGGTTCGGCGATCAGCGTGGCCTGACGCTGCGGGTCGTTGCCCGGCTTGATCTCAAGCTGCTGCGGCTTGATGAGCTCGGCCCAATTCTTGTGGATCATGCGATCTGCCTCCATACCTGTTCCCGGTCCATGTCCGAATTCCGGGAACGCCCGAGGATAAAAGCGAAACGGCCCGGGCCGCGCGACAGGCGCGGCCCGAGACCGGTAATCTTGCGTCAGACGCGGCGGCGCTTCGGCGGCCGGCAGCCGTTGTGCGCGATCGGCGTCACGTCGCGGATCGACGTGATGTTGAAGCCGGCGGCGGCGAGGCCGCGCAGCGCGCTCTCACGGCCGGAGCCCGGGCCCTGCACTTCGACTTCGAGCGTCTTCACGCCGTGTTCCTGCGCCTTGCGGGCGACGTCCTCGGCAGCCATCTGGGCGGCATAGGGCGTCGACTTGCGGCTGCCCTTGAAGCCCATCGTGCCGGCCGACGACCAGGCAATGGCGTTGCCCTGAACGTCCGAAATCAGGATCTTGGTGTTGTTGAACGAGGAATTCACATGCGCAACGCCGGCGGCGATGTTCTTGCGTTCCTTTTTCTTCATGCGGGTCTTGTCGCGTGCCATATCGGAACCCTCCCCTTACTTCTTCTTGCCGGCGATCGGCTTCGCCGGGCCCTTGCGGGTGCGGGCGTTGGTGTGGGTCCGCTGGCCGCGGACGGGCAGGTTCTTGCGGTGACGCAGGCCCCGGTAGCTGCCGAGGTCCATCAGCCGCTTGATGTTCATCTGGACTTCACGGCGCAGGTCACCCTCGACCGTGTAGTTCGCGTCGATATGCTCGCGGATCGCAAGGACTTCGGCGTCCGAAAGATCGTTCACCCGGCGGGTCTGGTCGATCTTGACGGCTTCGCAGATCTTGTTCGCGACATCCGGGCCGATGCCATGGATATACTGAAGGGCGATGGGGACGCGTTTCCCCGTCGGAATGTTGACGCCAGCAATACGTGCCAAACGTGTCTTCCTCTTGTTGCGGTTCCGTGGTGCCAGAACCTTTTTTCACAACTGTGGCCCGAAGGCTGACGCCCCGGGCCGGCTTGGTCCGTTTCGATTCGCATCCAGTAATTTTCAGCAAATCAAGACGATTCTCGTCAGAGACGCCGTGACCTAGAGGGTTTCCCGGGGAGCGTCAAGATGCGTTCAGGCGATCCAGCGCGGCGGCGATGGATTTCGCGACGTCCTCGATCTCGGCCAGCCCGTCCACCGGGGCAAGCTTGCCGGCGTGGTAGTAGTAGCCGATCAGCGGCGAGGTCTTCTTGTAGTATTCCATCAGGCGCTGCTTCAGCGTCTCGGGGTTGTCGTCGGCGCGATGACGCAGGTCATGCGAGCCGCAGACATCACAGGTGCCCTCTTTCGCGGTCGGCTTGGTGGTCTTGTGATAGACCTCGCCGCAGTTGCCGCAGGTGAAGCGGCCGGCGATCCGGTCGACAAGCGCCGCGTCATCGACGCGCATCTCGATCACCGCGTCCAGCGCCTTGCCCGAACGGTCCAGCAGGTCGCCGAGGGCATCGGCCTGCGCGAGGGTGCGCGGGAAGCCGTCGAAGATGAAGCCCGCGCCCTTGGCCGAAGACATCTTCGCCTCGATCAGGCCGATGACGATCTCGTCCGTGACAAGCTCGCCCCGCGCCATGATCCCCTCGACCTTGCGGCCAAGCTCGGTGCCGTCGGCGATCGCCTCTTTCAGCATGTCGCCAGTCGAGAGCTGGACCATGCCGCGCTCCTCGACCAGACGGCGGGCCTGGGTGCCCTTGCCCGCGCCCGGCGGCCCGAGCAGGATGATGTTGACCATGATCTCCCCCTTGCCCCCGTCAGATCAGCGGCGCGCCGGCGGCTTGCGCGTGGCGCCCCGCTTCTTGCCGCGCAGCTGCGATTTTTCGATCAGGCCTTCGTACTGGTGCGCCAAGAGGTGCGATTGGATCTGGTTGATCGTGTCCATCGTCACCGACACCACGATCAGCACCGATGTGCCTCCGAAGTAGAAAGGAATCGCGAGGTTCGAGCGCAGGATCTCGGGCAGCAGGCAGACGGCCGCGAGGTAGGCCGAGCCGACGACAAGGATGCGCGCCACGACATAGTCGAGATAGTCCACCGTCTTCGCGCCCGGACGGATGCCGGGGATAAACCCGCCCTGGTTCTTCAGGTTCTCCGCCACGTCGTCAGACTTGAAGGTCACGTTCGCCGTATAGAAATAGGCGAAGAAGACGATCATCGCCGTGAAGAACAGCAGATAAAGCGGCTGGCCGGGGCCGAAATAGGCTAGGATCGTCGACATGATCGGGCCGGTCTGGCTGCCCGAGAAGGTCGAGATCGTGGTCGGCAGCAGAAGCAGCGAGGAGGCGAAGATCGCCGGGATGACGCCCGCCGGGTTGACCTTGATCGGCAGGTGGCTGGACGAGCCGTCATAGACCTTCATGCCGACCTGGCGGCGCGGGTACTGGATGTGAATCTTTCGAAGCGCCCGCTCCATGAAGACCACGAAGGCGATGACGGCGACGACCATGACGATCACGCCGATGATGACCGCCGGAGAGATGTTGCCGGCACGGCCCTGCGCGAAGAACTGCGCCAGCGCGGCCGGGATGCCGGCGACGATGCCGACGAAGATGATGAGAGAGGTGCCGTTGCCGATGCCGCGCGCTGTGATCTGCTCGCCGATCCACATCAGGAACATGGTACCGCCGACCAGCGTGATGACGGTCGAGGCCTGGAAGAAGAGGCCCGGATCATGCGCGAGGCTGCCCGCCTCGAGGCTTTTCGCCAGCCCGAAGGCCTGAAAGGTCGCGAGCGCCACGGTGCCGTAGCGGGNTGATCTTCTTGCGGCCCTGCTCGCCTTCCTTCTTCAGCTGATCGAGCGCGGGGATCATCGCGGTCAGAAGCTGCACGATGATCGAGGCCGAGATATAGGGCATGATGCCGAGGGCAAAGATGCCCATCCGGCCCAGCGCGCCGCCAGTGAACATCTGCAGCATGCCGCCGATGCCCTGGGCCGCGCTTTCCATGAACTTGCGCAGAGCGTCGGCGTCGATACCCGGCACCGGAATATAGGTGCCAAGTCGGTAGACGATCAGAAGTCCAAGCGTGAAGAAGATGCGCTGGCGCAGGTCGGTGGCTTTGCCCAGCGCCCCCCAGCTGAGGTTCGCCGCCATTTGCTCTGCAGCAGATGCCATTCCGGTCTCTCTCATGTGAGAGCGCCGCCGAACCGTTTTCCGGTCAGGCGGCGCTTGGAAAACTCGTGCCTATGTAAGCGGCGCCCGGGCCGCCCACAACACCTTATTCGGCCGCCGCGGCCACCGGTGCCGACAGCGTGACCGAACCGCCAGCCTTCTCGACCGCCTCGACGGCGGCGCGGGAGGCGCCGGTCAGGGCGAGCTTCAGCTTGGCCTTGATCTCGCCCTTGGCGAGCAGGCGCACGCCGTCGAGCTTGCGGCGCACGACACCGGCCGCGACCAGCGCGTCCTCGGTGACGTCGGCCTTGGCGTCAAGCTTGCCGGCGTCGACGAAGGCCTGCAGCTGGCCAAGGTTCACGACGGCGAATTTCTTCTGGTTCGGCTTGTTGAAGCCGCGCTTGGGCAGGCGCCGGAAGAGCGGCATCTGGCCGCCTTCGTAGCCGCCGATGGTCACGCCCGAGCGGGACTTCTGACCCTTGATACCGCGGCCGGCGGTCTTGCCCTTGCCCGAGCCAGGACCCCGCGCAACGCGCTTGGATTTCTTGGCGGCACCGGGATTGTCCCGGAGTTCGTTCAGTTTCATGTCGCTTCTCCTTGGCCGGAAAAGCCCCGCCAGCGACGGATGGGGCCACACGGCATTTCTTGGTTGTTGAATCGGGCCCGATAGGCCACCGGGGGCGTATAGATAGTCGGCGCTCGCAATGCAAGCCAATCCGGCCGGCCGGGCGCCGGCGGTCAGGGTCGAGCGCCGAGGACGACGGCGCGAGTGTCAGGCCCCTTTCGGCCAGACGAAGCTCGGCTGCAGCCCCTCATAGACCGGGCGGCCGTCGCTGGGCTTGGCGTAGCCTTTCGTCTCGTCCCAGAAGGCATGGTAGGTCGCCTTGGGGAATTTCGCGTCGTCGTAACCCATCACGTTCGGCACCGCGACGCGGATGCGCTTTTGCTTGTCGTCCAGCATCAGCACGGCGCCGCACTGCTCGCAAAGGCAGATCTCCAGCGGCCCGTTCGGGTTGTCGGCATTGAACGGCACGCGCTTCATCGCCGCCTCGTTGTCCGTCCGGATGTCGCCGTGGTTGAAGAAGGCGACGTGGGTGGTCTGCTGGCCCGTGACCTTCTTGCAGACGTTGCAGTGGCATTCGTGATTGTCGATCGGTTCGGCCGAGACGCGCACCGGATGATGCGCGCAGCCCCCCGCATAATGTTGAGACATGGTTCCCCCTGGGTCATCGCAGCTTTGCGCTGGGTGCTCCCCCTCGGACGCCCCGGAGAAAGGACCACCGCAGACCTGACCATCATAGCACGGTTGCGCGCGCCCGGGGGGACAAAGAGACGCGAGCGCCTGCCCCGCGCTCAGAGCGTCAGGTCGGCGGGCAGCCTCGTGCCCAGCACCCGGCGGGCGTTGGGCAGATCGTTGCCCTCGGCGCGCGCGCGTGCCGCAGCCTCGTCCAGGCCATGCGCGCGCCAGCGGGCGTTCAGCCTCTCGCGAAGCTCGTCCTCGGGCGTATCCACGAAGACGGCAAAGTCCCAGAGCGGCGCGAGCGCGCGCCATGGCGCCTCGTCGAGGAGGAGGTAATTGCCCTCGACGATGACGGTCCCGGCGGTGGCCGGAATGACGCAGGCACCGGCCACGGCGATGTCCCGCGCGCGGTCGAAGAGCGGGGCGAAGACCTCGGCCCCCGACTTCAACCGCCGGATCAGCGCGATGAACCCCTCGGCGTCGAAGGTTTCGGGCGCGCCCTTCCGCGCGAGAAGGCCCCGCGCCGCAAGGATCCGGTTATCGAGGTGAAAACCGTCCATCGGCACGACGACGGCACTTTGACCCCCGGCAAGCAGCCGGGCGCACAGCACCTCGGCCAGGGTGGACTTGCCGGTTGCTGGCGGCCCGGCGAGGGCGACCAGCCGCCGCCTGCCGCCGGCGGGCAGATGTGCCGCGATGGCGGCGGCTTGATCCTCGGTGCCGGCCAATCCCGCTCAGGCCGCGATGGCTTCGGCCGGGGCATCCTTTGCCCCAGTCATGAAGGCGACGGCGTCCGACATCGTGTAGTCGCCCGGGCGGATCACGCAGAGCCGCTTGCCGAGGCGGTGGATATGGATGCGGTCGGCTACCTCGAAGACATGCGGCATGTTGTGGCTGATGAGGATGATCGGGATGCCGCGGGCACGCACATCCCGGATGAGCTCCAGCACCCGGCGGCTTTCCTTGACGCCAAGTGCCGCGGTCGGCTCGTCCAGCACCACGACCTTGGACCCGAAGGCGGCGGCGCGGGCCACGGCGACGCCCTGACGCTGGCCGCCCGACAGCGTCTCGACCGCCTGGTTGATGTTCTGGATCGTCATCAGGCCCAGCTCGTTCAACTTGTCGCGGGCGAATTTCTCCATCGCGGGGCGGTCGAGCTTGCGGAAGAGCGATCCCATGATCCCGGGTTTGCGCAGCTCGCGCCCCATGAACATGTTGTCCGCGATGGAGAGCGCGGGGCTCATCGCCAGCGTCTGGTAGACGCATTCGATGCCATGCGCCCGCGCCTCGAGCGGGGAGGCGAACTGGACGGTGCGGCCGTCCAGCCAGATCTCGCCCTCGTCCGGCCGGACAGCGCCAGAGAGCGCCTTGATGAGCGAGGACTTTCCCGCGCCGTTGTCGCCGATGACGGCAAGGATCTCGCCCGGCATCAGCTCGAAGTCGCAATGGTCGAGTGCCGTGACCTTGCCGTAGCGCTTGACGAGGTTGCGGGCCTTCAGGATGGGTTCGGTCATGACGACACCTTTCTGATCCACTGGTCGACGGCGACGGCGAAGATGATGAGCGCGCCGATAAGGAAGAACGTCCACTGCGGGTCGGTGCCGACCAGGCGCAGGCCCATCTCGAAGACGCCGACGATCAGCGCCCCGAAGAACATTCCGAGGATCGAGCCGCGCCCGCCGAAGAGCGAGATGCCCCCGATCACCACGGCGGTGATGGACTGGATGTTGCCAAGCTGCCCGGTCGAGGCGGTGGGCGAGACCGAGCCGAAGCGGCCGATCATCACCCAGCCGGCGACGGCACAGAAGAAGCCGGCGAGCGCATAGACCTGAACGAGGATCTTCTTGGTCTGGACCCCCGAAAGTTCCGCTGCCTCGGAGTCGTCGCCCAGGGCATAGACGTGCCGCCCCCAGGCGGTATGGCGCAGCACATAGGCCATGATCGCAACCAGGGCGATCATGAGGAATACGGCGTAGAGAATCTTGACTCCGCCGGGCTGGATCGCGTTGCCCCAGAACTGCAGGGCCGGCGCGTTCGCGGCGATGTCCTGGCTCCGGATCGTCTCGTTGGCCGAGAAAATGAAGTTTGAGGCAAGGTAGATCTGCCAGGTGCCAAGCGTCACGATGAACGGTGGCAATTTCAGCCGCGAGATGAGCATTCCGTTGATCCAGCCCATCGCGGTACCGAGCGCGAGGCCGAGCACGATCGCGGCAGGCGCCGGCAGCCCGTAGCGGAAGGTCAGTTGCCCCATCAGCACCGAGGAGAAGACCGCGATCGCTCCGACCGAAAGGTCAATGCCGGCGGTGAGCACGACCAGCGTCTGCGCCACGCCGAGGATACCGACGATGGCGATCTGCTGAAGGATCGTGGACATGGTCGTGGCACGGAAGAAGTTCTGCGAGAGAAGTGCGAAGAGCACGACCGACGCGACCAGGACAATCATCGGCACCGCCGAGGGTGTCTGGTGCAGCCAGTGCTGCAACCGCTTTACTGCGCCAGTATCGTCGCGAAACTCGGCCACCGCCTCGGACGCGCCCTTGAGGCCTTCCTCGAAAGTGGTTCCTGTTCCCGTATTTCCCGCCATCATCGCCTCCCCAGCGTGAGCTGTCCCTATGGCAAGGGGCGGCGCGTAGGGCCGCCCCTTCCGTTATCCTAGCACCTTTGGATGCCATCGTGCCGGGGAATTACCCCCAGCAGAGTTCGGTGCCCTTGGCGGTGTCGATCGACTCGACGCCGGCGGCCGGCTTGTCGGTAATGAGCGCGACACCGGTGTCGAAGAAGGCCTTGCCCTCGGTCGGCGCCGGTTTCGTGCCGTCCTTCGCGAAGGCGGCAATCGCCTCGATCCCCTTGGACGCCATCAGCAGCGGATACTGCTGCGAGGTCGCGCCAATGACGCCGTCCTTGACGTTCGCAACGCCCGGGCAGCCGCCGTCGACCGAGACGATCAGTGTCGAGGCTTCCTTGCCGACCGCCTTCAGCGCCTCATAGGCACCGGCTGCGGACGGTTCGTTGATCGTGTAGACGACGTTGATGTCCGGGTCCTTGGCGAGAAGCGCTTCCATTGCCTTCAGGCCACCCTCTTCGTTGCCGGCGGTAACTTCGTGGCCCACGACGCGCGGGTCTGTCTCGTCACCCCACTTGTTGGGGTCGCCGAGGTCGATGCCGAAGCCCTGCAGGAAGCCCTGGTCGCGCAACACGTCCACTGACGGCTGCGAGATCGCAAGGTCGAGCATCGCGATCTTGGCATTCGCGGTTTCGGCGCCAAGCGTCGCGGCCGCCCACTGGCCGATGAGAAGACCGGCCTGGAAGTTGTCGGTCGCGAAGGTCGCGTCGGCCGCGTCGATGGGATCGAGCGGCGTGTCGAGCGCGATCACCAGAAGGCCGGCGTCCCGCGCCGCCTTGACCGAATCCACGATCGCCTTGGTGTCCGAGGCGGTCAGCAGGATGCCCTTTGCGCCGTCCGCGATGCAGGCCTCGATGGCCGCGACCTGGCTTTCATGGTCGCCATCGATCTTGCCGGCATAGGACTTCAGCTCGATGCCGAGTTCTGCCGCCTTGGCTTCGGCGCCTTCCTTCATCTTCACGAAGAAGGGGTTGGTGTCGGTCTTGGTGATGAGGCAGGCGCTGTCGGCCGAGGCAGCGCCCGCGGCGCCAAGGCAAAGCGCGCCGACCGCGGCGCTGATTAGGTATTTCGTCATGTCGTCCTCCCTGACGTGAACCCGGGCACGCAGTGCCGTGTCCCGGTGCGGGCAGCGCAGAATCTGCTGCCATCCGCCGACATTTTCCCTGATTCCGCGTCTCTGTCAATTAATAAATAAATTTGATTTATTTATATAACGCGTGCTAGCCTGCCCCTGCCATGAACGCTGTCGAGGGCCCCGGAATGGATGTCTCGGTCATTCGCGATCCACTCGGAGGCGCGAACCAGTCCGGAATGCGCGACCACAACGAACGCCTCGTTCTGTCGCTGATCCTGCGCCATGGCGCATTGCCAAGCGCCGAGATCGCGCGCCGATCGAACCTTTCGGCCCAGACGGTCTCGATCATCATCCGCGCTCTCGAACGCGATGGCCTCTTGCTGCGCGGCGAGCCGCAGCGCGGCAAGGTTGGCAAGCCCTCGATCCCGATGACGCTCGATCCCGACGGGATCCTGTCCTACGGGCTGAACATCGGGCGCAAGAGCGTCGATCTGGTGCTGATCGACGCGGCCGGGCGGCTCAGGGCCCAGCGGAAGCGCACCTATCCCTACCCCACCCCGGACACGATCACCGGCTTTCTTCATGAGGCCTATACCGAAATATCGGACGGTCTGACCGCCCGCCAGCGCAAGCGCGTCGCGGGCATCGGCGTCGCGGCCCCCTTCGAGCTCTGGAACTGGCGGGATCAGGTGAACGCTCCCGAAGGGCATATGCAGGCCTGGCGCGATTTCGACACCGCCGGAAGCGTCGGCGCGATCACCGGCCTGCCCGTGGCGGTCCAGAACGACGCCACCGCCGCCTGCACCGCCGAACATGTCTTTGGCCGTGGCCGGGAGTTCTCGGACTACGCCTATTTCTTCATCGGCTCCTTCATCGGCGGCGGCGTCGTCCTCAACGACACGGTCTATGCGGGCCGTAACGGCAATGCCGGTGCCTTCGGCTCGATCCCGGTCGCGACCGGGGGCAGGCCCGCGCAGCTGATCGAGCACGCCTCGCTCTATCTTCTCGAGCGGGCGCTCGAGGCTGAGGGACGTCAGCCCACCGTTCTCTGGGACCCGGCCAATGACTGGACCGATTTCGGCCGTCCGCTCGAGGACTGGATCGACCATACCGCGCGACATCTCGCGATTGCCATCGTCGCGGTGGTGTCGGTGATCGACTTCGAGGGGGTCCTGATCGACGCCAACTGCCCGCCCGCCGTCAAGGGCGCGATCATCCGGCGCACCCAGGCCGAGATCGACGCGATGGATACACAAGGGATCGAGAAACCGGTGCTGACCGAGGCCTCCGTCGGACGCAATGCCCGCGCCGTCGGCGCCGCCGCGCTGAGGATCATCGAGCGTTATCTGCTGTCCCACCCACGCTTCGGCTGAGGGCGGGGACGACCGATCCTTGCCGCCGGGCTGCGGTTCTGAACCGGCACGCGCAGGTCGGTCCTTCCGGGACGTCAAGCCGTGCGAAGGATCGCGAAGCCGTTCGGTCCCAGTGTCAGGCGATCTGCCCGAAGAGCGGCGTTCAGTCCGATCGCAAGGCTGCCGCCCTCCCAGTCAAGCTCGGCCGGTGCAGGGGAAAGATTGAAGACACAGGCCGTCGCCACGCCGCGCCGGAAGCCGAGGAGTGGCTCCGGAAGATCCAGGAACCGCGTCTCGCCTGCCCTGAGGTCGTCGCTTTCCTTTCTGAACCGAAGCATGGCCTGGTAGAAGGCGCGGACAGATCCTTCGCCTTGCGTGTCTACCGCGACGGCGGCCTGCGCGGGTCGCATCGGCAGCCAGGTTTTCCCGGCCGTGGAAAAGCCCGCGTTCGGCTGGTCCCTTTCCCATGCCATCGGTGTGCGGCAGCCGTCGCGCCCCTTCTCCTCGGGCCAGAAATTGATCCCCGCCGGGTCTGTCAGCTCCTCGAAGGTCAGCTCGGTTTCGGTCTGGCCCAGCTCCTCGCCCTGATAAAGACAGACCGAACCCTGGAACGACAGGAGAAGCGCGGCCATCTGCTTTGCCAGCCCTTCGCGGGACGCGCCATGGCGCGACCACCGGGTCACGTGGCGCGTGACATCATGGTTGGAGAACGCCCAGCAGGGCCAGCCGCCGGCCGCCCCCGGAAAGAACGCTTCGATCTGCTTGCGGAAATGCGCTGCGGAAAAGTCTGGGCCGAGCATTTCGAACGAATAGCACTGATGAAGCCGCCCGCCCGTCGTGTACTCGCCCATCATGCGGATGGCATGATGGCTTTCGCCCATTTCGCCGACCAGCATCCGCGCCTCGTAGCGGTCGACCATGGCGCGCATCCTTTGCAGGAACGCCAGGTTCTCGGGCTGGTTCTTCGAGAAGAGATGATATTGCATGTTGTAGGGGTTGTTTTCCGGCCGCGCCTTCACCCGGTAGTCGGCGGCGTCATCGCGCAGGAGCGCGTCGTGAAAATAGAAATTCACGGTGTCGAGCCGAAAGCCGTCGACGCCGCGGTCCAGCCAGAACGCCATGTTGTCGAGGTGGTATTGCTGCACCTCGGGATTGTGGAAATTGAAGTCCGGCTGTGAGGCAAGGAAGTTGTGCAGGTAGTACTGATGACGCCGCGCGCCCCAGGTCCAGGCGCCGCCGCCGAAGATTGCAAGCCAGTTGTTCGGAGGGGAGCCGTCCGGTCGGGGATCGGCCCAGACATACCAGTCGGCCTTTGGACCGGTCCGGCTCTTGCGGCTTTCGATGAAGAGCGGGTGCTGGTCGGAAGAATGCGAGATCACCTGATCGATGATGACCTTGAGGCCGAGGCCATGGGCGCGCGCAACCAGTCTGTCGAAATCCGCAAGGGTGCCGAAAACCGGGTCGATGTCGCGGTAATCCGAAACATCGTAGCCCATGTCCTTCATCGGAGAGCGGAAGACGGGCGAAAGCCACACCGCATCGACGCCGAGGTCGGCGAGATAGGGCAAGCGGCGCGTGATCCCCGCCAGATCGCCTACGCCATCGCCATCGTCGTCCTGAAAGGACCGCGGATAGACCTGATAGGTCACCGAGCCCCGCCACCAGTCGCTGGTCATCTGCGTCCCCCCTTTCCCTGCTCCGTTCCCGTTTGGTCCGGCCGGGTTGCCCGATTCCGTCGCACTATGATGGCCGCGCAAATACGGCGATCGACTGTTCGGGAACTGTGATCGTCGGATGGGCCACCGGCGCGTCCTGCAGTTCCGGCCCCGCGGTATCGAGGACCCGGACCCATGCCCCCTCAGGCAGCCGCACGGTCACATCGGGGCCGGCGTTGAAGAACAGGAAGACCTCGGCCTCGCCGCTTGTCGTCGTACCTTCCGCCGATTCTCTCAGCACGAGGCCGAACGCCTTCCAGCCGGCATTCTGCCAGTCCTCCGGGGTCGGCGTCTCGCCATCAGCGCGGCGCCATTCGAGATCGGGCTGCGCATCGTCGGCTCGGCGCCGTCCGTGCAGGAACCGGCGTTGCGACAGGACCGGAAACCGCCGCCGCAGCGCCGTCAGACGGCACACGAAGGCGAGGAACCCGTCCTTTCCGGCCCGCCAGTCGATCCAGCCCGTCTCGTTGTCCTGGGCGTAGGCGTTGTTGTTGCCCGACTGGCTGTTGCCGACCTCGTCTCCTGCCAGAAGCATCGGCGTGCCCTGCGACAGGAACACTGTGGCGATCAGATTGCGGCGGCGGCGGTCGCGCAGGGCCGTCACGGACCGGTCGTCACTCGGCCCCTCGACGCCGAAATTCACTGAATAGTTCTCGTTGTGGCCGTCGCGGTTGTCCTCGCCGTTCGCCTCGTTGTGCTTGGCGGCATAGCTGACGAGATCGGCCAGCGTGAACCCGTCGTGGCAGGTCACGAAATTGACCGAGGAGGTTGCCGGTCGCCCGCCCCGGTCAAAGACCTCGGCCGAGCCGAGCAGGCGCTTGGCGAGGCTCGCCGCGCTCAGCGGATCGCCCCGCCAGAAACGCCGCGTGTCGTCGCGAAACCGGTCGTTCCACTCGATGAAGGGGTGGGGGAAGCTGCCCAGCCGGTAGCCGCCCGGCCCGATGTCCCAGGGCTCGGCGATCAGCTTGACGCGGGACAGGACCGGGTCCTGCCGAACGGCATCGAGAAACGCCGATCCCGGCTCGAAGCCATCGGGGCCGCGGGTCAGCGTGCTGGCAAGGTCGAACCGGAACCCGTCGACATGCATCACCTCGGCCCAGTAGCGCAGGCTGTCCATCACAAGGCGCAGGCCCATCGGATGCGACAGGTTCAGCGTGTTTCCGGTGCCGGTGTCGTTCTGGTAGAACCGCCCGCCATCCCGCAGCCGGTAGTAGCTGCGATTGTCGATACCCCGCAGGCTGAGCGTCGGCCCAAGCTCGTCGCCCTCGCCGGTGTGGTTGTAGACAACGTCCAGAATGACCTCGATCCCGGCCCGGTGGAGGCGTTGCACCATCGCCTGAAATTCCCAGACCGCGCCCCGCGTCATGTAGCGCGGCTCGGGCGCGAAGAAGGCAATCGTCTGGTAGCCCCAGTAGTTCGTCAGGCCGCGCGAATGAAGGAACCTGTCGTTGAGGAAGCCCTGGACGGGCAAGAGCTCCACGGCCGTCACCCCGAGTTTCGCCATATGCTCGATCATCGGATCCGAGCTCAGCCCGAGGAAGGTGCCGCGCAGCGAAGGTTCGACCGCGGAATTCCGCATGGTCAGGCCCCTGACGTGGGCCTCGTAGATCAGCGTGTCGCGCAGAGGGCGGTTCGGGGGGCGGTCACCGCCCCAGTCGAAGGTGGTGTCGATGACGGCGCATTTCGGCATCGCGAAGGCACTGTCGCGGGTGTCGAACGAGAGGTCTGCCGAAGGGCTGCCGATCCGGTAGCCCATGAGCGCGTCCGACCAGCGCGGACGGCCGACGATCTGGCGCGCATAGGGGTCGATGAGCAGCTTGTTCGGATTGAACCTGTGGCCGTTCTCGGGGTCATAGGGGCCATGCACCCTCAGGCCATAGAGCGTCCCCGGCGTGATCCCCCCGACATGGCCATGCCAGATGTCGCCGTCGCGTTC
>JAGRDU010000199.1:0-7756 GCA_020446905.1 Paracoccaceae bacterium
CGGCTGGCCGACCGGATCGCCATCATGAAGGACGGCGAGATTGTGCAGGAGGGCACGCCCGAGGATATCGTCCTCTCCCCGGCCACCGATTACGTGCGCGAATTTACCCTCGCGGTGCCGAAGGCGAAGGTCGTCCGGGTGGCGCGTGCGATGCAGGCGGCGTCGGGCGCGGCGCCGGCGGCCAGTGTCAGCGCCCGCGCGACCGTGGCCGATGCGGCGCCGCTCTTTGCCGAGGGCGCCACGACGCTCGCCGTCACGGACGAGGCCGGCAGGGTTGTCGGGCATCTGCACCGGGGCGACGTCGTCCGCCTGATGCTCGGGGGTTGAGATGGCGCGCGGGCGGGGCATTGCGGTCTGGATCGTCGCCCTGGCGCTCTTCGCGGCGCTGTGGCTGGCCGGTGCCGCCATCGTCCCCTGGGCCTTCGAGCTGCCGAAGGCCTGGACCGTGCCCGCCGCCCGCTGGATCACCGCGTTCACAAAATGGCTTCTGAACGAGGCGAGTTTCGGGCTTTTCACCTTTTCCGAGCTGACCCGCTTCATTGCCGCGCTGATCGACGTGCCCTATCGCTTTGCCCTCTCGGTGCTCTCGACGGGGTTCCTGAGCGGGCAGGGATCGTCCGCGGTGCAGATCCTGCCGCCGCTGCCCTGGCTCGCAGTGACGCTGCTCTTCGCGCTTTTTGGGTTCTGGGCCGGGGGCGGCGGGCTCGCCGCGCTTGTTGTGGGGGGCTTCGCCTTCATCCTCGTCTTCGGGCAATGGAAAAGCGCGATGGTAACGCTCGCCTCGATCCTCGTCGCCGTGCCGCTCGGGGTCGCGGGCGGGCTCATTCTCGGCATCCTCGCATGGCGGGTTCCGTGGGTCTCCCGCGCGATCCGGCCGCTCCTCGACCTCATGCAGACGATCCCGGTCTTCGCCTATCTCGTGCCGATTCTCTTTCTCTTCGGTTTCGGGCCGACGGCGGCGGTGGTCGCGACGCTGATCTATGCGATGCCGCCGATGACCCGGGTGACGGAACTGGCGCTGACCCGCGTTCCGGCCGAGCTTTCGGACCTTGGCCACATGGTCGGCTGCACGCCGCGCCAGATGGTCTGGCGGGTGATGGTCCCCTCCGCGCGCGACGGGCTGATGGTCGGCGTCAATCAGGTCATCATGCTGTCGCTGAACATGGTNNGCCATGCCGCCGATGACGCGGGTGACGGAACTGGCACTGGCGCGGGTGCCGTCGGAGCTGAGCGATCTGGGCCATATGGTCGGCTGCACCAGGCGGCAGATGATGTGGCGCGTCATGGTGCCGTCGGCGCGCGAGGCGCTGATGGTGGGCGTCAACCAGGTCATCATGCTGAGCCTGAACATGGTGATCATCGCCTCGATGATCGGTGCGGGGGGCCTTGGCTTCGACGTCCTCGCGGCGCTGAGGAAACTCGACTTCGGCGCGGGGCTGGAGGCGGGCTTCGCCATTGTCGCCCTCGCTGTCATCCTTGACCGGCTGAGCCAGGCCGTGGCCGTGCGACGCGGCGAGGTGAGAACGGGGAGCTTCGTGGCGCGCCACCCCTACCTCATGGCGGCGGTCGCGACGCTTGCGGCTGCGATCCTCGCCGGGGCGGTCCTTCCGGCGCTGAGGGACTATCCCGCCGGCTGGCAGCTGTCGTCCGGTACATTCTGGAGCCGCCTCGTCGAATGGATCAACGTGAACTATTTCGACACGATCGAGGCGGTGAAGACCTTCTTCCTTCTCAACCTCCTCGTCCCGTTCAAGCGGTTCCTTCTCGGTCTGCCCTGGCTGGGCATCGCCTTGCTGCTCGCCCTCGCGGGATGGCGGCTCGGCGGGTGGCGGCTGGCCGCCATTGTCGCGCTGCTGGCCACGCTCATCGCCGCGACGGGGCAGTGGGAAAAGGCGATGATCACCGTCTATCTCTGCGGTATCTCGGTCGTCTTCGCGATGCTCCTCGGCGTGCCGATCGGCATACTCGCCGCCGAACGGGAGCGGCTCTGGACGGGGGTGCGCGTCGTCATCGACACGCTTCAGACGTTGCCCTCCTTCGTCTATCTCATGCCGGCCGTGATGCTCTTCCGCGTCGGCGATTTCACCGCGATGATCGCGGTCGTCGCCTACGCGATCGTTCCGGCGATCCGCTACACCGTCCTTGGCCTGCAGCATGTCGATCCGCGCCTGATCGAGGCGGGAAGGGCGATGGGCTGTACCGAGATCCAGATCCTGACCCGAATCAAGCTGCGCCTCGCTTTGCCCGAGATCCTCTTGGGCCTGAACCAGACGATCATGTTCGCGCTGTCGATGCTGGTCATCACCGCGCTCGTCGGTACGCGCGACCTCGGGCAGGAGGTCTATATCGCGCTGACCAAGGCCGATCCGGGGCGCGGGTTGGTGGCAGGCCTTGCCGTCGCCTTCATCGCGATCATCGCCGACCGGCTGATCCATGCCGGCGCGCGCGCGGCGCGGTCGCGGCTGGGGCTGGAGGGCGGATCATGAGCGGTGCGGTTGCGGGAGGGGCGGGAGCCTCCGGCGGGAGTATTTGCCGCCACAATGAAAGGCAGTTCGGGGGAAGGCCGGGTCATGTCGCTTGAGCATATCCGCGCGTTGCCCTGCTGGGCGGGAGAGATCGCGGCGCAGCCGCTGACCGGCGGGCTGTCGAACGAAAGCTGGAAGGTGACGGATGCGGCGGGCGCGCATGTCGTGCGGTTCGGCGCGGACTTTCCGTTCCACCATGTGAGCCGCGCGAACGAGGTCATGGCGTCGCGGGCGGCGCATAGAGCGGGCTTCGCGCCGGAAGTGGAATATGCCGCGCCGGGGGTGATGGTGTCCCGCTTTGTCGAGGCGCGGACCTGGGGCGAGGTGGACCTCGCGGCGGACCCGGAGCGGGTGGGGGCCTTCTTGCGGCGCTTCCACGAGGCGATGCCCGGAGAGGTGTCGGGGCCTGGGGCGATCTTCTGGGTGTTCCACGTCCTTCGCGATTACGCGCGGACGCTGGCCGCAAGGGGCAGCCGATTTGCCAGCGATCTGCCGCGCTACATTGCGCTGGCGGATGCGATGGAGGCGGCACAGGTGCCCCTGCCGATCGTCTATGGCCACCACGACCTTCTGCCCGCGAACTTCCTTGAGGACCCGGATGGGCGGCTCTGGCTGATCGACTACGAATATGCGGGGTTCGGTACGGCGATGTTCGACCTTGCCGGGGCGGCGTCCAACGCCGGCATGGACGCGGGGGCGTCTGACGCGCTGCTTGGCGCCTATTTCGGCAGGGCGCCCGATGCCGCCACCCGCCGCGCCTTCGACGCCATGGGCTGCGCGGCGCTTGCGCGGGAGGCGATGTGGGGGATGGTGTCGGAGATTTTCCTCGCCGCCCCCGGCGCCGATTACGACGCCCATATCCGCGACTATGCAGCCCGGCTTGAGGCTGCGCTCGACCTTTATCAATCCCATCACGGAAAGATCGTCCCATGACCCTGCCATCCCATGCCCGGATCGTCGTGATCGGGGGCGGCATCATCGGCTGTTCCACCGCCTATCACCTTGCCCGCGACCACAAGGCCGAGGTGGTGCTCTTGGAGCAGGGCAAGCTGACCTCCGGTTCCACCTGGCACGCGGCGGGGCTGGTGGGGCAGCTTCGGTCCTCGGCTTCCATCACGCGGGTGCTGAAATACTCGGTCGAACTCTACAAGGGGCTGGCGGCGGAGACGGGGCTGGAAACGGGCTGGAAGATGACCGGCTGCCTGCGGCTGGCGACGAACGAGGACCGCTGGACGGAATACAAGCGCCTTGCCACCACGGCGCGGTCGTTCGGGATGGAGATGCACCTGGTCTCGCCGGAGGAGGTGAAGCGGATGTGGCCGCTGATGGAGGTGGGCGACCTCGTCGGCGCAAGCTGGCTGCCGACGGACGGGCAGGCCTCGCCCTCCGACATCACCCAGAGCCTTGCCAAGGGCGCGCGGATGCATGGGGCGAGGATCGTCGAGGGCGTGCGGGTGACCGGCTTCACCATGGCCGGTAACCGGATCACGGGGGTGAGGACCACGGAGGGCGAGATCGCCTGCGAGATCGTCGTCAACTGCGCCGGGCAATGGGCGCGGCAGGTGGGCGCGATGGCGGGGATCGAGGTGCCGCTGCAGGCGGTGCGCCACCAGTACATCGTGACCGAGAAGGTGCCGGGGCTGGCGGCGGATGCGGCGACCATCCGCGACCCCGACCGGCGCACCTATTTCAAGGAAGAGGTCGGCGGCCTTGTCATGGGCGGTTACGAGCCGAACCCGCAGCCCCTGCCCGACGGGCGACATTCCGAACGACTGGCAGTTCCACCTTTTCGAGGACGACTACGACCATTTCGAGCAGCATCTGGTGCAAGCGATGGCCCGCGTGCCGGCGCTGGAGAAGGTCGGCGTCAAGCAGATGATCAACGGGCCGGAGAGTTTCACGCCGGACGGCAACTTCATCCTTGGCGCGGCGCCCGAATGCGCCAACATGTATGTCGGCGCGGGGTTCAACGCCTTCGGCATCGCGTCGGGGGGTGGCGCGGGCTGGGTGCTGGCCGATTGGGCGGTGAACGGAGAGGCTCCCCTGGACCTCTGGACGGTGGACATTCGCCGGTTTTCGGGGATGCACCGGGACCGGCAATGGGTGTCCGACCGGACCTGCGAGGCCTACAGCAAGCACTACACGATTGGTTTTCCCCATGAGGAATACGAGAGCGGCCGCCCCCGCATCACCTCGCCGCTTTACGCGCGGTTGAAGGCGCATGGGGCGGTCTTCGGATCGAAGCTCGGCTGGGAACGGCCGAACTGGTTCGCGCCCGAAGGGGTGGAGCCACGGGACGTCTATGCGATGGGCCGCCAGAACTGGTTCCCCCATGTCGGCGCGGAACACCGGCAGGTGCGCGAGGCGGTCGGGATCTTCGACCAGTCCTCCTTTGCGAAATACGAGGTGACGGGGAAGGACGCGGCGGCGGCGCTCTCCCACGTCTTCGCCGGCAACGTCGCCAAGGCGCCGGGGCGGCTGACCTATACGCAAGCGCTGAATACAAGGGGCGGGATCGAGTGCGACCTGACCGTGGCGCGTCTTTCGGAGGACCTCTTCTACATCGTCACCGGGACGGGGTTCCGCACCCATGACCTCGCCTGGATCGCCGAGCATCTGCCGGCCGGCGATGTGGCGATCCGCGACATCACCGAGGACTGGGGCGTGCTGTCGCTGATGGGGCCGAAGGCGCGCGACGTGCTGGCCCGGGTGACGGATGCGGATGTGTCGAACGCGGGTTTCCCCTTCGGCCATATGCGCGAGATCGGGTTGGCCGGGGCCAAGGTGCGGGCGCTCAGGGTGACCTATGTCGGCGAGCTTGGCTGGGAGCTTCACGTGCCGCTGGCTGCCACGGGCGCGGTCTTCGATGCGCTCATGGCGGCGGGCGCAGGCGAGGGGATCCGGCCCGTCGGCTACCGGGCGATTGAATCGCTGAGGCTGGAGAAGGGCTATCGTGCCTGGGCCGCCGACATCACGCCGAACGACAGACCCTTTGAGGCGGGGCTTGGCTGGGCGGTCAAGATGCGCTCGAACGAGGAATTCATCGGGCGGGCGGCACTGGAGGCGGCGGCGGAGAGGCCGCTGACCAAGCGGCTTGCCGGGTTCACCATCGACGACCCCGAGGCGGTGCTGGTCGGGCGCGAAACGATCCTCAGGAACGGCCAGCCCGTCGGCTACCTGACCTCGGGCGGCTACGGCTATACAGTCGGCAAGGGGATCGGCTACGGCTATGTGCGGAACGGCGAAGGGGTCAGCGACGGTTTCCTGACCTCGGGCCACTATGAGTTGATCGTTGCGAATGAAGCGGTGCCGGCGCGCATCGGGATGCAAGCCTTCTACGACCCCGAAAACCTGCGCGTGAAGGGCTGAGGGGGCGAAGGCCTGCCCGCGGGCCCAAAGCCGCGCGGGCAGGGTGAAGGTTCAACGCCAGCCAAGCGCCGGTGCGACATGCGTCACGATGCTTTCGAGCACATGGGCGTTGTAGTCGACGCCCAGCATGTTCGGCACCGTCAGAAGAAGCGTATCGGCCTCGGCGATGGCCTCGTCTTGGCGCAGCTCCTCGATCAGCCGGTCCGGTTCGGCCGCGTAGCCCCGGCCGAAGATGCCGCGGAAGTTGTCGATATGGCCGATGCTGTCGCTCTCGTTGCCACGGCCGAAATACATCCGGTCCGTGTCGTTCATCAGCGCGAAGATCGAGCGGCTGACCGAGACGCGCGGGGTATGCGCATGGCCGGCCTCTTTCCATGCCTCGCGGAAGACGCGGATCTGCCTGGCCTGCTGGACGTGGAACGGCTCGCCCGTCTCGTCGACCTTGAGGGTCGAGCTTTGCAGGTTCATCCCCATCGTCCCGGCCCAGACAGCAGTCGCGTTGGAGGCAGAGCCCCACCAGATCCGCTGCCGGAGGCCTGGTGAATGCGGCTCCAGCCTGAGAAGGCCGGGCGGGTTGGGAAACATCGGGCGCGGGTTCGGCCGGGCAAAGCCCTCGCCTTCGAGATGCTTGAGAAATATCTCGGCATGGCGCCGCGCCATGTCCGACCCGTCCTCGCCCTCGTCCGGCGCGTATCCGAAATAACGCCAGCCGTCGATCACCTGCTCCGGCGAGCCGCGCGAGATCCCAAGCTGCAGCCGCCCGCCCGAGATGAGGTCGGCCGCGCCCGCGTCCTCGATCATGTAAAGCGGGTTTTCATAGCGCATGTCGATGACGCCGGTGCCGATCTCGATCTTCGAGGTGCGGGCGCCGATGGCGGCCAGAAGCGGGAAGGGCGAGGCAAGCTGCCGGGCGAAGTGGTGGACACGGAAGTAAGCGCCGTCGATGCCCAGCTCTTCCGCCGCGACGGCAAGTTCGATGGACTGGATCAGGGTCTCGCCAGCCGTTTGCAGGGGAGAGCCGGGTTCAGGGTTCCAGTGCCCGAAGGAGAGAAAGCCGATCTTCTTCATGGGGACCTCCAGAGGATGGGGGCGCATCCGCGCCGTTGCCTCTCAGCTAGGGTGTGGCGGCGCCCGCGCCAATCCCTATGTCCGCGCAGGATATGTTTCCCCACGCGCAGATCGGCCTCAGCCCGCCTTCTTCAGGACGACAGCAAGGCTCGGCACCGTCGCCGTCTCGCCGGGCATGGAGACATAGGGCGCGGTCTTTTCGGCGATTGTGACCTCGGGCGCGAAGTCCGCGACGTGATCGGCGAAACCGCAATCCCAGAGTGTCGTCTTGACCGTCAGCACGATCACCCCGCCGGGGCGGCAGATGCGGACAAGCTCGTCCAGCCCCTCGGGCCCGACATGGCCGGTGGTGAAGACGCCGGACGACACGATGCCCGCGAAGGCGCCGTCGGCGAAGGGCAGGGGCTGGCCGAGGGCAAGGCGGTGAAGGCGGCTGTAGACGCCCTTGCGCGCGGCGACGGCCAGCATGCCTTCGGAGAGGTCCAGTCCCTCGGCCTCCGGGTAGCCCGCGATGCCGAGCCATTCGCCAAGGATGCCGGTCCCGGCCCCCGCATCAAGGATCGGCGCGGCGCCTTTCGGCAGGTGGCGGGCCAGAAGCGCGAGGCAGATCGTGGGGTGCCGGTAACCGGCCCGCGCCATCTCGCCCTCGTAGCCCTCGGCCCAGCCGTCATAGAGTGCCGCGATCTCCTCGGGCGATTTAGCGTCGTACACCGAGCCCAAAGCGCCGCCATGCTTGCCGTCGGACATCTGGGCCTCCACCCGTAGCGTTGCCGCCGGAAATGTGTAACCTTTCG
>JAGRDU010000199.1:7797-8406 GCA_020446905.1 Paracoccaceae bacterium
CGAAGTGGATCGCGGCGATCCCGGAACTCGCGGCGGAAGGGGCGGCGCCGGAACGCTTGGGTGGGCTGACCAACCGCGTTTACCGGGTCGGGGACCTCTGCCTCCGCATCCCCGGCGCGGGAACCGAGGAATATATCGACCGCGCGAACGAGGCGGTGGCGGCGGAGCAGGCGGCGAAGGCCGGTGTCAGCCCCGAGGTCGTCCATTTCGACGCCGCGAGCGGAACCATGGTCACCCGTTTCATCGATGGCGCCGCGACGATGAGCCCGGAGGCCTTCCGCACGCGGCCGGGATCGCCCGGCCGCGCGGGCGCGGCGTTCCGCAAACTGCATGACAGCGGGGCGGTCTTCCCGTTCCGCTTCGAGCTTTTCGCCATGATCGACGACTATCTCGGTATCCTTGCGACCAAGGACGTGAACCTGCCCGAGGGCTACCACGATGTCGTGCGCGAGGCCGGGGCGATCCGCACCGCGCTGAACGCCCTTCCGCTGCCGCTCGCCCCCTGCCACTGCGACCCCCTGTGCGAGAACTTTCTCGATACCGGGGACCGGATGTGGATCGTCGATTGGGAGTATTCCGGGATGAACGACCCGATGTGGGACCTCGGCG
>JAGRDU010000029.1 GCA_020446905.1 Paracoccaceae bacterium
ACAAGATCCAGGACCGCCCCGTGGTCGTCGGGGGCGAGATCGTCATCCGCCCGATGATGTATCTCGCCTTGAGCTACGACCACCGGATCGTGGACGGCAAGGGCGCGGTGACGTTCCTCGTCCGGGTGAAGGAGGCGCTGGAGGACCCGAGACGGCTGTTGATGGATTTGTGAGGGCTTGAAGAGGAAAGGGAGGATGGCCGACGTCTTGAGGTCGCTATTGCTTGTTTCGGCTTACCTGCCTTTGTCCGGGTGCCGCGAGGATAAGGAAGAGCGTTTTGACGTAGGTTATGGCGATGGTTACGCGACTGGCTACAACACGACCTGCGAGATACGCGCCACATTGATTGAGGGTGATTGGAACAGCGACGGCTATTCGCACGGTTATTCTGTCGGGTATGCGGAGGGCGCCGCTGCGTGCTTGAAAGATCGACAGAAATAGCGAGCCAGAGGACAGCAATCTGCCCATCCTACCGAAAGGACACCCCATGCAACTGATCGTCCAGTTCGACACCACCGGCTTCGACGCCTGGAAGGCCGACTACGACGCCCACGCCGAAACCCGCGACAATGCCGGTCTGACCATGCTCCAGATGTGGCGCGACGCCGATGACGGCAACCGCGTCGCGGTCCTTTACGAGGTGCATGACCGCGCCCGCGCCGATCAGTGGTTCAGGCAACAGGCCGCCCTCAAGGGCGCCACCTCCGCGCAGTTCCTGAAAACCGCCTGAACGACGAAAAGGTCACAACTTGACCCATTGCCCCCGCCATTGCACCCTCGCCGCATCCCCGGATGGAAAGGCAATCCCAAATGTCCAGTGAACTGAACATCCTCGCGCTCGTCGGGCTTTACACAGCCCTCATCCTCCTCGCGCAGGTGACAGGCGCCATGGGGCAGGTGGGGATGGGCTATCTCCTGTCGTCGCGCGACGAACACCGGACGCTCACGGGCATTACCGGGCGGCTCGACCGGGCGCTGACGAACGCCATCACCGCGATGGCGCTTTTCGCGCCCCCGATCCTGATCCTCGCCCTCAAGGACGGGTTCAGCCACGGCACGCTCACGGCCGCGCGGATCTTTCTGATCGCGCGCATCTGCTACGTCCCGGCCTACGGCCTCGGGCTGGTCGGGGTCAGGACCCTGCTCTGGCTCACGGGCTTCGCCGCGACCGTCCTTCTCTACCTCATGGCGCTGATGGCGTGACCTCCGCCCTGACCGTTCGCGCAACAATGACGACCGATGCACGACAGAAGAACCACTGCCGCACGACGCGGACCCGACACGCAGTTACGAAGGAGTAGGACATGGCGGACTTTGATGTGATCGTGATCGGCGGTGGCCCTGGCGGCTATGTCTGCGCAATCCGCTGCGCGCAACTTGGCCTCAGGACCGCCTGCGTCGAGGGGCGCGAGACGCTGGGCGGCACCTGCCTCAACGTCGGCTGCATCCCGTCGAAGGCACTCCTCCATGCCTCGCACATGCTCCACGAGACACATGAGAATTTCGAGAAGATGGGCCTGATGGGCGCGCATCCGAAAGTCGATTTCGGCAAGATGATCGCCTACAAGGACGACGTCATTTCCCAGAACACCAAGGGCATCGAGTTCCTCTTCAAGAAGAACAAGGTGACCTGGCTGAAAGGCTGGGGCTCCATCCCGGCGGCCGGTCAGGTGAAGGTCGGGGACGAGGTGCATAACGCCAAGGCCATCGTGGTGGCCTCGGGGTCCGAACCCTCCTCGCTGCCGGGGATCGAGATCGACGAAAAGACCGTCGTGACCTCCACCGGCGCCCTCGCGCTGCCGAAGGTGCCGAAGTCGATGGTCGTCATCGGCGCAGGGGTCATCGGGCTTGAGATGGGCTCGGTTTATGCCCGCCTCGGAGCCGAGGTGACGGTCGTCGAATTCCTCGACTTCATCACCCCCGGCATGGACGGAGAGGTGCAAAAGACCTTCCAGAGAATCCTGACGAAACAGGGGCTTAAGTTCGTCATGGGCGCCGCCGTTCAGGGCGTTGTCAAGGGCAAGGGCAAGAACACCGTCACCTACAAGCTCCGCAAGGACGACAGCGAAGCCACCCTCGATGCCGAGGTGGTGCTGGTTGCAACGGGCCGCAAGCCCTATACCGCCGGGCTGGGGCTGGATGCCTTGGGCGTGGAGATGGAGCCGCGCGGCCAGATCAAGACCGACGGCCACTGGCGCACCAACGTCCCCGGCATCTACGCGATCGGCGATGCGATTACCGGGCCCATGCTCGCCCACAAGGCCGAGGACGAGGGCATGGCGGTGGCCGAAGTCATCGCCGGCAAGCATGGCCATGTGAACTACGGCGTCATCCCCGGCGTGATCTACACCACGCCCGAGGTCGCCTCGGTGGGCGCGACCGAGGACCAGCTGAAGGCTGAGGGCCGTGCCTACAAGGTCGGCAAGTTCTCCTTCATGGGGAACGGCCGCGCGAAGGCGGTGTTCCAGGGCGAGGGCTTCGTGAAGCTGCTGGCCGACAAGGACACCGACCGCGTCCTCGGCTGCCACATCATCGGCCCCTCGGCGGGCGAGCTGATCCACGAGATCTGCGTCGGCATGGAATTCGGAGCCTCCGCCGAGGACATCGCGCTGACCTGCCATGCTCACCCGACCTTCTCTGAAGCCGTAAGGGAAGCCGCCCTGGCCTGCGGCGACGGGGCGATCCACGCCTGAGCACGGTCCGAAATCGAGAAGGCCTCGCCTCTCGGCGGGGCCCTTTCATCCGCCGGTGGAGAGAAGGGCCGTCGCCAGTTCGGCGTTCGACTTGCCTGCGGCGGCCGCGATCTCGTCCATCGGCAGACCGCTTGCGGCGGTGTTCATGCCGGCCGCTTGCAGCCGCGCCAGAAGTCTGTCCTCGGTCAGCCCAAATAGCGGCGCCGCGACCTCTGGCGTGGCATGTAGAACCTGACTTGCGATCCTGAACTGGACCGGGCCGTCGCGCTGCTCACCTGCGCCGCCCGCCGGCAGGAAGAACACCGCGGCCGCCACGGCCGACAGCGCCAGGGAAATCGCCATCGGCGCGCGGCGCAGGTAGCAGAGCATCGGCTTCCAGTTCTTCCAGATGTGCAGGACAAAGGGCACGATCAACACCATGCTCAGCCACTCGTGCATCCCGTGGAACGCGGACGGGCCGATATGGAAGAAAAGCGCGATGCCCGAGACGAGCGACACGAGGAAGAGACCGGTGATAAGGGGCGTGGCGTAGCGGTTGAGAAGGCTGGGCATGGCGGGTTCCGATTGTAGCTTCACCGCTTACACGCGCCGCGCCCGCCTTTCCGTCGCCGGCGTCACGCCGTCAGGTGCCGCAGGCCCTGGGTGACATCCGTGCGCACCGCCAGGCGGAGCGCCGGCTCGTCCCCCGCCTTCAGCGCGGCGATGATCGTGCGGTGATGGTGCGGCGGCTCGGACCGGCCGAGGCGGGCATAGACCGCGCGCATCGTGGGGCCAAGCTGCAGCCAGACCGTCTCGGCGATGGCCAGCATCGCGGGGGCCTGGGCGCGCAGGTAGAGCGTGCGGTGAAACTCGAGGTTGGTGCGGATATAACCGACCGCGTCCCGCTTCACGGCTGCCTCGGCATTGGCCATGTTGATGGTCTGGAGCCGTTCGATCAGCGCGATATGGGCGCGCGGCAGCGCGCGGGTGGCCAGCTCGGTCTCGATCAGGGCTCGGAGCGTCGCCAGTTCCTCGATCCGTTCGTTCGAGAGGTCAGGCGTCGTCACCCGGCCCGAGGAGGAGAGGGTCACGGCGCCCTCGGCCGCGAGGCGTCGCAGCGCCTCGCGCGCGGGTGTCATCGACACCTCGAACCGGCGCGCGAGGCCGCGCAGGGTCAGCGCCTGACCGGGGGCAAGCTCGCCATGCATGATCTGTTGGCGCAGCGACCGGTAGACGCGGTCATGCGCGGAACTGGCTGTCTCGGAAGGGCGGCCCTGATTTGGCATCGTCAGACGTGATCACGAAACGGGGCGGCGGTCAATCTCCGGCGCTCCCGAAGTCATAGCGGTGCAGATCCGCGCCGTGCCGCTTCAGCCAGGCGCGGTGCGGGGCGTATCCCGGCATCAACCGTGCCACGGTCGCCCAGAAGGCGGGCGAGTGGTTCATCTCGGCCAGATGCGCGACCTCGTGCGCGGCAACGTAGTCGAGCACCTCTGCCGGGGCGAGGATCAGCCGCCAGGAATACATGAGGCCCCCGTCCGCCGTGCAGGAGCCCCAGCGCGAGCGCGTGTCGCGCAGCGTAAGGCGGGTGAAGCTTCGGCCCAGCGCCGCCGCGTGGCGATCCGAGGCCGCCTGCAGCCGCTGGCGCGCGAGAAGCCGCAGGAACGCGGTGAGGGCCGGCCGCAGCCGCGCGGGGTCGGCGGGAACCAGAAGCTGCGCCCCCTCGATCCGGGCCGCGCGGACCGGGGCGGCGGTCAGCGTCAGCGCCCGCCCCTCGACCGACAACTCGGCGCCGTGGGTCAGTGCCCACCGCCCGCCGCCCTCGCACAGAACGCTGCGCAGCCACCCCGCCTTGTCCCGCGCGAAGTCCAGCGCCTCGGCCTCGCGCGCGCGGGCCGGCATCGAGAGGGTCACCCGCCCGTCCAGGCGCGAGACCCGGAGCGAAAAGCGCCGCGCCCGCGCCGAGCGGCGCAGCGTGATCTCTACCGGCGGGTCGCCGGGAATGAGGTATCGGCTCATCGCCCCTCCCAAGGTTCGCGCCAGACTAGCGCGGTCGCGGCGCGGCGAAAGCCCCTGGCGTGGTCGCCGGCGAAACCCGGCCGAAAGCCTTTGACAGGCCCGTCCCGCTGTGGCAGAGGGCTGCGACTCTCGCACAGACGAGCACGGAAGGAGTTCTCCATGCCCAAGGACGAATGGGGCGTCAAGCGCCTCTGCCCGCATTGCGCCTCGCGGTTCTACGACCTGATGAAGGACCCGATGACCTGCCCCGAATGCGGCCACAGCTTCACCGCCGAAAGCCTGATCGCCGGGCGCGGCCGCGCCCTCATCAGCGAGAAGACCACCTCGGTGAAGGACGATGATCTGGATGTCGACGATCTGACCGACGACGATCTCGACACTGACGGCGGCGACGACGACCTCGACGACGATCTCCTCGAGGATGATGAGGATGACGACGTCTCGCTCGACGACATCGCCGATGTCGGAGCGGGCGACGACGAGGGCTGAGGCCTCGCCGACAGGGACAAGGGCGCGGCAACAGCCGCGCCCTTTCGCGTTTCCGGAACCGTGTCGCCCGGCACCGCAGGCGTCGCACTTTTCACTTGCGCGCTCCCGCGCCCTTCCCTATATCGCCCGTCACGCGGGCCATTGGCCCGGACCTCCGGTGGGGCCATAGCTCAGTTGGGAGAGCGCTTGAATGGCATTCAAGAGGTCAGGGGTTCGACTCCCCTTGGCTCCACCAAATCCTCCGCATCCCCTCTGAGTGTCGGGACGATGTGCAGCCACTTCCATCATTTGCGGTTCTTGCCGGGCTCCGAAAGCGCTGAAGTGCCGTGAATTTGCGCTCTGATTGTGGCGGATTGCTATGCCCCCGCTGGCCGCGGCGACAAGCGCCTTTTCTCTAGGCGTTTTTCAGGCAATGCCCAAGAAAACGGCCGTGACTTCGCACGGGCGCTTTACACCGCCGGGCGGTGGGGCCAGCCTCACAGGACACCGGATGGACGGACCCTGCAGCATGGCGATCCTCGCAAGCATCTATCACCTGACCCATTACAGATACGACCGGCCAGTCACGCTTTCCCCGCAGATTATCCGCCTGCGCCCCGCGCCGCACAGTCGGACGCGGGTGGTCTCGCACAGCCTCAAGGTCTCGCCTGCGGGGCATTTCGTGAACCACCAGCAGGNNGCAACTGGCTGGCCCGCTTCGTGTTCCCGGAGCCTGTGACCGAGCTTAAGATCGAAGTCGATCTGGTCGCGGATATGACGGTCTACAACCCCTTCGACTTCTTCGTCGAAGAGACCGCCGAGAAATGGCCGTTCGACTATCCTCTGGAGCTGGCTGACGACCTTCGGATGTACCGGACGCCCGAACCGGCGGGGTCGCTTCTGCAGAAATTCCTCGACACGCTGCCGCGCTCGGCGCCGAACACAGTGAACATGCTGGTCGATCTGAACGCGCGGCTGTCGCGCGAGATCGGCTATGTGATCCGGATGGAGCCCGGTGTCCAGACGCCCGAAGAGACGCTGGAACTGGCCAAGGGCTCGTGCCGGGACACGAGCTGGCTTCTGGTGCAGGTGCTGCGCCACCTCGGCCTCGCTGCGCGGTTCACCTCGGGCTATCTCATCCAGCTGAAACCCGATCTTGTATCGCTAGACGGCCCGCCCGGCACCGATCACGACTTCACCGACCTGCATGCCTGGTGCGAGGTCTATCTGCCGGGCGCCGGCTGGATCGGGCTTGACCCGACCTCGGGCCTTCTGACCGGGGAAAGCCATATTCCGCTCGCCGCGACCCCGCATTACCGCAACGCGGCCCCCATCGTCGGCGGCTTTTCCGCCGCGGGCCAGCCGGAGACCAAATTCGCCTTCGACATGAAGGTCGCCCGGATCGCCGAGCACCCGCGTATCACCAAGCCGTTTTCCGAGGAGGCGTGGCAGGCGCTGGACACCCTTGGACGCAAGGTCGACGCGGTGATGGCAAAGCAGGACATGCGCCTGACCATGGGGGGCGAACCGACCTTCGTCTCCATCGACGATTTCGAAAGCGCGGAGTGGAATACCGCCGCCGTAGGCCCGACCAAGCGCGACCGCGCGGATCAGCTGATCCGGCGGCTCCGCGACCGTTTCGCGCCGCAGGGCTTCCTGCACTACGGTCAGGGAAAGTGGTACCCCGGCGAGACGCTGCCGCGCTGGACCTTCTCGCTTTACTGGCGGCGGGACGGCAAGCCGGTCTGGAAGAATGCGGACCTCATCGCCACCGAAAAGACGAAGGGGGCCGATGCCCGCGCGGCCGACCGGTTCCTCTCGCGGTTTGCAGAAAGCCTCGGGCTGGAACCGGACTACGTGCATCCGACCTATGAAGACCCGGCGGAGTGGATCCTCAAGGAAGCCGACCTGCCGATGAACGTGACGCCCGAGGACAGCAAGCTGAAGGACCCCGAGACGCGCGCCCGCATCGCACGGGTCTTCGCGCGGGGCCTCAACACGCCGGCGGGGTATGTCCTTCCGCTTCAGCGGCAGTGGCAGGCCAAGGCTGGCGGGCACAAGTGGCGGTCGGAGCACTGGAAGACCCGGCGCGGGCATCTCTTCCTTGTGCCTGGAGACAGCCCCGTGGGCTTCCGCCTGCCGCTCGGCACCCTCCCGTTCGTCGCGCCTTCGGCCTACCCTTACGTCTACCCGACCGATCCCACCGTGCCGCTGACCGAGCTTCCCGATTTCCACTCCGACCGGCAGGCCCGGCGGCAGGCATTGCTCGAAGAGCTGTCGCGCATCGCCGAGGAAGAGGCGGCGGCGATCCCCGAGGTCACGCCGGGGCGCGAACAACCTGTCTCGGAGCTGGCGGCGGCGGGGGGCCGCCGGCAGACGATCGTCGAGCAGGCGGTCGATCCGGCTGGCGGCGCGGTGCGCACCGCCATCGCGGTCGAACCACGCGACGGACGGCTTTGCGTCTTCATGCCGCCGGTCGAGGCGCTGGAGGATTACCTCGACCTGCTGGCCGCAGCCGAGGAGACCGCCGAAGAGCTTGGCCTGCCGATCCATATCGAGGGTTACACGCCCCCCCATGACGCGCGGCTGAACGTGATCCGCGTCGCCCCCGATCCCGGCGTGATCGAGGTGAACATCCACCCCGCGCACAGCTGGGACGAGTGCGTCGCCATCACCAACGGCGTATACGAGGACGCCCGGCAAAGCCGCCTTGGCGCCGACAAGTTCATGATCGACGGCAAACACACCGGCACCGGGGGTGGCAACCATGTCGTCGTGGGCGGCCTGACGCCGAACGACAGCCCCTTCCTGCGGCGGCCCGACCTGCTGAAGTCGCTGATCCTGCACTGGCAGCGGCATCCCTCGATGTCCTACCTCTTCTCGGGCCTCTTCATCGGCCCGACGTCGCAGGCCCCCCGGATCGACGAGGCGCGCCACGACACGCTCTATGAGCTGGAAATTGCGCTTTCCCAGATCCGGCCGCCGGGGACCGGGCCGGACACGCCGCCCTGGCTGGTGGACCGGCTCTTGCGCAACATCCTTATTGATGTCACCGGCAACACCCACCGGGCCGAGATTTGCATCGACAAGCTCTTCTCCCCCGACGGGCCGACCGGACGCCTCGGCCTTGTCGAGTTCCGCGGGTTCGAGATGCCGCCGGACGCCAAGATGTCCCTCGCCCAGCAGGTGCTGATCCGCGCGCTTCTGGCGCGGTTCTGGGAAAGTCCGCTGGAGGGGACGCCCGTGCGCTGGGGCACCGCCCTCCACGACCGCTTCATGCTGCCGCATTTCGTCTGGGAAGATTTCCTCGGCGTCCTGCGCGACCTAGGCACCCACGGTTTTGCCCTACGCCCCGACTGGTATGAGGCGCAGCAGGAGTTCCGCTTCCCCTTCGCGGGCGAGGTCGAATACGAGGGCGTGCATCTGGAGCTTCGCCAGGCGCTGGAGCCCTGGCATGTGCTGGGCGAACGGGGGGCGATCGGCGGGACGGTGCGCTACACCGACAGTTCGGTCGAACGGATGCAGGTGAAGCTGACCACGACCAATCCCGGGCGCTACGTCGTCTGTGCCAACCGCCGCCCCGTGCCCCTCGCCGCGACCGGAACAAGCGGCGTCACGGTCGGCGGCGTCCGCTTCAAGGCCTGGCAACCCGCCGAGGCGCTTCACCCGGTCCTGCCGGTCAGCGCCCCCCTGACCTTCGACCTCTTCGACACCTGGACGGGCCGCGCGCTTGGCGGTTGCACCTATCACGTCGCCCATCCCGGGGGGCGCAACTACGACACGTTCCCTGTCAATACGAACGAGGCCGATGCGCGCAGACTCGCGCGGTTCGAGAAGATCGGGCACACTCCGGGCAGTTACCGGCCCGCCCCCGAGGCCCCCCATCCGGAGTTTCCGATGACTCTCGACCTGCGCCGCGCCCCCGGGATCTGACCGATGACGGACCGGGCGCGCCGCACCGCACCGCCGGAGCTTGACCGCATCCTCGCGGGCTATCCGCCCCGCCCCGGGATATCGGACGAGCTTTTGCAACCGGACGGAGCGCCAAGGCCGGTCTGGGCGCCGCTCCTCTCGCTGCTCGGCCGGGAAACGCCCGAAGGGATCGCGGCGCGGTTTGCGCGCGGCGACCAGTATCTGCGCGATACCGGCGTCTATTTCCGTCAGCATTCGGGCGAGGGCTCGACCGAACGCGACTGGCCGCTCAGCCATATCCCGGTGATGATCGGCGCCGCGGAGTGGGAGCATCTCAGCGCCGGCATCGTCCAGCGCGCCGAACTGCTTGAACGCGTGATGGCCGATCTATACGGGCCGGGCCGGCTGGTCAGCGACGGCCTTCTGCCGGCCGAGCTGGTCGCGCGGAACCCCGAATGGCTGCGCCCCATCGTCGGGATCACGCCAAGCTCGGGCCACTTCCTTCACTTCGTCGCCTTCGAGGTCGGCCGGTCCCCGGACGGGTCGTGGTTCGTGCTCGGCGACCGCACGCAGGCCCCATCGGGCGCCGGGTTCGCGCTGGAAAACCGGCTCGCCACGGCTCGCGTGTTCCGCGATCTTTATCCGCAAGCGAACGTGTTGCGGCTTGCCGGGTTCTTCCGCGCGTTCCGCGACCGGCTGAACGGCCTGCGCCGCGGCGAGGACGACCGGGTCGCGATCCTGACCCCGGGCCAGCACACCGATACCTATTTCGAGCACGCCTACATCGCGCGCTATCTCGGCTTCATGCTGCTCGAGGCCTCGGAGATGAAGGTCGTCGACGGGCGCCTGTCGGTGCAGACCATCAATGGTCCAGAACCGCTCAGCGTCCTCTGGCGGCGCCTCGATTCCCGGTTTGCCGATCCCCTCGAGCTTGACGAAGGCTCGACCCTTGGCACGCCCGGCATGGTCTCCGCGCTCCGCTCGGGCAGTCTTGCCATGGTCAACTGCCTCGGCTCCGGCATCCTCGAGACACGCGCGCTTCTTGCCTTTCTGCCACGCATCGCCGGGCACCTACTCGGCGAGCCACTGAAGCTGCCCAACATCGCGACCTGGTGGTGCGGCCAGGCTTCCGAGCGCGCCTATGTGAAGCAGAACCTTGGCCGGATGCTGATCGGCCCGGCGCTGTCGACGCGCCTGCCCTTCGACCTCGACGCCTCGACCGCGCTCGGCGGACGGTTCCGCCACAATGCAAGGGCCTCGGTCGAGGACTGGCTTGACGCGAGCGGCGGCGATCTTGTGGGCCAGGAGGCCGTCTCGCTCTCGACGACGCCCGCGATGATCGACGGCACGCTGGTGCCGCGACCGATGGTCGTGCGCGTTTTCGCCGCCCGCACCGAGACAGGCTGGACCGTGATGCCCGGGGGCTATGCACGCATCGGTCGGACCGACGACCCGACCGCGCTGGCGATGCAGGCGGGCGGTTCGGTCGCCGACGTCTGGGTGGTCAGCGACCAGCCGGTGCGAGCGGACACCCTGACGGCGCAGGGCACCGGGCCGTTCCTGCGGCGGATGCCCGGCCTCCTGCCTGCCCGCGCCGCCGACAATCTCTACTGGCTTGGCCGCTACGTCGAGCGGGCCGAAAACGCGGTGCGTCTCCTCAGAGCCTATCACCTGCGGCAGGACGAGGACGGCGTCGCGGAAAACCCGCTCAGCGGCTATGTTGCCGGCTATCTGGGCCGTGCCGGGCTTTCGCCGGCGCAGCCGATGCCGGACGGGCTCCTGCAGCTTTTCGATCTGTCCAAAGGGTGCGCGGGCAAGGTGCGGGACCGGTTTTCCATCGACGGCTGGAACGCGCTTCAGGACCTGTCGCGCAATGCCCGCGAGATGGCGCCACGGGTCGCGCCCGGGGACGATGCCGCGGGCGCCATGAGTGTCCTTCTGCGCAAGCTCGCCGGGTTTTCCGGACTGGTCCATGACAACATGTTCCATTTCACCGGCTGGCGGTTCCTCGCCATGGGCCGCGCGCTGGAACGCGCGCTGCAGGCGTCGCGGTTCCTCAAGGCCTTCACCGATCCGGCCGCGCCGGATGGCAGCCTCGATGTCGCCATCGAGGTCGGGGACAGCGTGATGTCGCACCGGCGGCGCTATTCGGTCGAATCCGACGTGCGCACGGTCGTCGACCTCCTCGTGCTCGACGGGGATAACCCGCGCTCCATCCGCTTTCAGGTCGACGCCTTGAAGGAGCAGGAGAGCCGCCTGCCGCAAAGGGGCGGCGGCGGCATGCTGTCGGATGCGGCGAAGGCCCTCCTGGAGCTTCAGACCGAGCTTGCCGTCGCCGCGCCCGCGGATATCACGCCCGAGCGGTTCGACAGGATCGCCACCGAAATCGCGTCGGTGTCCGACGCCTTGACCCAGCGCTACATGGGCTGAGCGATGGCCGAGGGTTCGACCTATGACATCAATCTCAGGATCGGTTACCACTACGACCACCCGGCGGCGTCGAACCGGGCGATCCTGAGGATGCTCCCGCTGACGCGGCCCGGACAGCGGCTCATCACCGGCCTTGTCAGCGCGACCCCCAACCCTGACTACCGGCGCGACGGTTTCGACTTCTTCGACAACCCGATGACCGAGATCACCTTTGACCGCCCGGTCGAACACATGGAATTTCTCTTTGCCGGCCGTGTCTGGGTACGTGCGGCGGTAGTCGCGCTGGACCTGTCGCCCGATGCGGCTGGCCTTGCGGCCGAGCTTGCGGCGACGCAGGACGTAAGCCCCGCCTCGCCGCAGAACTTCCTCGGCGCCTCGCCGCGCGTTGCGCCGGCGCCCGAGTTTGCCGAGTTCGCGCGCAGTGTGCTCGGTGGCCAGGCGCTCTCGGTGCAGCAGAGCGCGACCGCGATCTGCAACGCGCTTCACGCCGAGTTCGAGTTCGATCCGACCGCGACCGACGTCACCACCCCGCCGCTCGAGGCGTTCCGCAAGCGGCGCGGCGTTTGCCAGGACATCAGCCATGTCGCGATCGCGGTGTTGCGCGGGATCGGCGTGCCGGCCGGGTATGTCTCGGGCTTCCTGCGCACGCTGCCGCCCCCCGGGCAAGCGCGGCTGGCCGGAGCGGACGCGATGCATGCCTGGGTACGGGTCTGGTGCGGCAGCGAGGCGGGCTGGATCGAGATCGACCCGACCAACGCGATGCTTGCCGGCAGCGACCATGTCGCGGTGGCGATCGGGCGCGACTACTCCGACGTGGCGCCCGTGAAGGGGTCGATGCGGTCGTTCGGATCGCACCGGACGTTCCACCAGGTCGATGTCCTCCCCGTGGCAGTTACGCCCTGAAGCTGAAATCGCCGTGGCCGAAAAGCTGCGATCTTGTGCGAATCCCTTCCGGCGGCCTCGCGCGGCTTGACGCGTCGCCCCGCGAACACTCCCAAGTCCGACTCGGCGTTTGTTGCCAATCCCGGTCACGATTCTGCGTGTTTCGCGCCATGTGCTGGAGCCTCGCTGCAACACAGCATATGGTATGAACGCTTGCTCGGTGATTCTCAACGCCGGGAAATTGTGTGGCAACTGGTGGGGAGTGGTGGAGTAATGAGCCTTTCTATTGAATCCTTGAAGGAATTCCTCGAATTCGACCTTGGCGTCGATGTCGCGAAGGTTTCCGAATCCTCGCCGCTGTTCAGCAGCGGTCTTATCGACAGCTTTGCACTGGTCAGCATGATGACCTTCATCGAGACTGAAGGCCGTTTCCGGATCAGCCCGGCGGATGTGACGCTGGAGAACCTCGACAGCATTGAACGCATCCTCAGCTTCGTTGAACGGAATCGCGAAGCCGCATGAGTGCAACCGATTTTCGGTTGACGGCAGTAAGGACCTTCGGATCGCCGCTCTATGTCTACGACATCGAGGCGATCCGGAAACGCTTTGATCTGCTGATCGACCTCCTTGGCGGCCGGTTTGGTATCAGCTACGCCGTCAAGGCCAACCCGAATACGGGCCTCTTGAAGGCGATCCGCGACAAGGTCGTGACCTTCGACGCCAGCGCGCTGGCAGAGGTCGAGCGCGCCATGGCGACCGGCATCGGCGCCGAGCGCATCACCTTCTCGGGCCCCGGCAAGCGCCGGGTCGAGATCGAGCGCGCCGTCGAGCTTGGCATTGGCGAGCTGGTTCTGGAGAGCCTGGCCGATGCCCGCATCGCGGCCGAAGCCGCGCGGCGGCTGGGCCGGGTGCAGCACGTCCTCGTGCGGATCAACCCGGCCTCCGCGCCGCGCGCCTTCGGCGTCAACATGTCTGGCAAGCCGAGCCAGTTCGGCGTCGACGAAGAGGACATGGAACCGGTGCTGAAAGAGATCGCGGCGATGCCGGGTCTCGACCTCATCGGCTTCCACATTTATTCCGGCACCAACAGCCTCAACCCCGAGGCCATCGCCGACAATTTCTCGATCTTCGCCGCGATCTTCCGCAAGGCCGCCGGAATGGTCGGCCGAAAGCCGAAGAAGCTGATCTTCGGCTCCGGGTTCGGCCTGCCCTACCTGCCCGAGGATGCCCCGCTCGACATCGAGGAGGTGGCGCGCCGCGTCAACCCGATCGTCGACGACCTGCGCGCCGATCCCACCTTCGCGGGCGCCGAACTTGCGCTCGAGATGGGGCGCTGGCTGGTTGGGCCGGCCGGCTGGCTCCTGTCCTCGGTTGTTGCCGAGAAGCACAGCCGAGGTACCGATTTCCGGATCTGCGACGCCGGCTTCAACAACCAGCTTGCCGCCTGCGGCATGATGGGGTCGGTGATCCGCCGCAACTGGCGCGTCAGCAACATCAGCGCGCCGGATGCGCCCGAAGCGACCTATACGCTCACGGGGCCGCTCTGCACCACGATCGACGTGATCGCGACGCGGATCACCATGCCGGCGCTCGCCATCGACGATGTCATCGCCATCGAAAACTCCGGCGCCTACGGCCTGACCGCCAGCCCATCGCGCTTCATCTCGCATCCCGAACCGCGCGAGGTGATCTGGACCGGCAACGGCTTCCAGGACGTGACCGAGAGCCTTCTGAACCACTGGTCTATCCCGGCACACGGGATTACCCAAGGCCTGGTCCAGGAGGAGCTTTGAACCATGTATCCCGAGGTCTGGCGCCAGTTCTGCGAGGTTGCCGCCGTTGCGCCTGACCTGCCGGCCGTCCTTCAGGGCGACCGTGTCCTGAGCTACGGCGCCCTGCGCGCCGGGGCCAGCGCCGTAGCGCGGCACCTGGCGGCAAAGGGCGCGGGCCGGGGTGAACGCGCCGTGATCTGGGCCGAAAACTCGCCCGAGATGGCGACGGCTGTCCTTGGAACGCTGGCCGCCGGGGCGATCCCTGTCTTCGTGAATGCGCTCGCCCCCGCCTCGCACGCGACCATCGCCATCGAGCGGACCGGCGCGCGTGCGGTCTTTGCCGAGGCCGCCGCGCTGGCCCGGCTTGGCTTCGACGGGCTCGCCATCGACCTTTCGCGCCTGCCCGATCCGTCGGGCGCAGCCGACCTCGTGCCGCCCGACACTGGCCGCACCGCGCAGGATGTCGCCTCCATCGTCTTCACGTCAGGGTCCACCGGCCTGCCGAAAGGTGTCGCGCAATCGCATGCCAACCTCGTCTGGGGCTGTGGCGCGATGGGGCGCATCCTTGGGCTTGGCGCCGGCGAACGGCTGCTCGGCGCGATCCCCTGGGCCTTCGACTATGGCTGGGGGCAGCTTCTGTCGACGTTCCTCCTCGGCGCCGCGCATATCCTGCCGACTGCCAAGGGCGGCATCGGCGCCTGCGAGGCCATCGCACGCCACCGGCCGACCGTCCTTCCCGGTGTGCCTGCGCTCTTCGCTGATCTTCTGCGCGGCGTCGCCCCGATCCGCGAGACGCCGACGGATTCGATCCGCGTCATCACCAACACCGGCTCGAAGATCCCGGCGGGCCTCTTCGAGGACCTGTTGGGGACCTTCCCCGAGGCACGCGTGTCGCTGAACTACGGCCTGACCGAGACCTATCGCTCGGCCTCCCTGCCCTTCGCGCAGGCGCGGCAGTTCCCGACCAGCGTGGGCTTCGCCCTGCCGGGCGCCGCCATTTCGGTGATCGATCCCGAGGGCCGCGACTGTGCACCGGGTGAGGTCGGCGAGGTGATCCATCGCGGCGCCGGGGTCTTTCTCGGCTACTGGGGCGATGCCGAGAAGACCGCGCAAAGCCTGCGCCCCGATCCGCTGCACGCCACTGCGGGCATACCTCCGGCGAATGCCGTCTTCACCGGCGATCTCGGCTGGAAGGACGAGGGCGGACGGCTTTACATCGAGGGGCGGCGCGATCGCCAGATCAAGTCGATGGGCGTGCGTGTCAGCCCCGACGAGATCGAGCGGCTGATCGAGGCGACGGGCCTTGTGAAAGAGGTCGCCGTGATCGGCCTGCCGCATGACGTCGTCGGCCAGCAGGTCGCGGCGATCATCACGCCCAAGGCCCCCGGGGTCGAGACCCTGCGCGCCCTGAAGAAATCCGCGCGCGAGACGATGAGCCCTTACATGCAGCCGATGATCTGGCGCGAGGTCGATCGCCTGCCGCGCAACCCGAACGGCAAGATCGAC